>NZ_NCSS01000006.1:714406-1046930 GCF_002088935.1 Henriciella litoralis | reverse complement strand
GCTCGCCGAAAAACTGTTGTCGGAGCGCGCCGGGGCTGCAACAGCCTGACAAGCAACTAAGCGAGTGACGGCTTGGAGGCGTTGGCGTGCTTCCTCGATGTAACTGGTGTCTGAGCCCATCTGAAAGCGGCCACCCTCTACCGCTGTGAAAAGCGCGCCTGAAGGAAGAGGGCACTGGGTCTGTGCTGTATCCTCCAATTTCCCTGCCTGACCACAAGCTGCAAATACCAGACAGACAAGTTCGGACATGAAGAAAGCTGGCCGAGTTTTCGTCTTCATTCCTTCCGGCTGATATCCCACAATAAAATTGACACTGTGCGTGCCAAATTCTATTTGTGAGCTTGAGGGAGATCAATAGCCGCGTGTCTTGGAAGAGTGTTATTTCACCGATCGTGAGCGGCTACCTCACCAGCGCGGCCAGACTCCAGCGTCGCCGCGCTGCGGCCCAAAGTCGCCGCAAAAGGAAGGGGCTCATGAGGACAGTCGACTATTTCCACGATGTCGCAGACCCTTATTCCTGTCTGACGGCGCAGGTACTTCCGGCGCTGGCTGAGCGATATAACATCGTGCTCAAGCCTCATCTGGTATCACCTCCGCCTGACTGGGCCGCGCCGGACCGCGAACGACTGATTGCCTATTCACGCCTTGATGCCGCCCGCCTTGCTCGCAAAGCAGGGCTTTCGTTCAAGGATCCGGGGCGTCAGCCTTCGGACGAGGCTTGCGAAAGGGCCCGTGCCGGGCTCGCTGCAGCCATTGGCGAGGGGCGATTTACCGCCGATGCATCTTGGATCAGCGCGTGGCTTTGGACGGGCCTTGGACGCGGACCCGACGCATCGTTGAATCCGGCTCAAATGTTAGAAGAGGGTGACCGGCTTCGAGATGAAATCGGTCATTATCTTGGCGCGACGTTTCATTATGAGGGCGAATGGTATTGGGGGATCGACCGGCTCCACCATCTGGAGGCGCGTTTATGGGAAGAGGGCGCTGTATCCGGGCAGGCGCCGCATGGCCTTATCTATGAGCCGCCGACGGTCTCCGAAAATCCAGCCAAGGCAGGTTTCACAAACGCGCCGGACCTTCACTTCTACCTGTCTTTTCGTAGTCCCTATACGGCCATTTCCGTGCGCCGCGTGAAGGCGCTTGCCGATGCCTATGGGGCCAATCTGAAGCTTCGCTTTGTCTTGCCCATGGTGATGCGAGGCATGCAGGTGCCACGGGCGAAGGGGCGTTACATCATTCAGGATACCGCGCGTGAGGCGCGCCGGCTTTCAGTGTCGTTCGGCAAGGTCTGCGACCCGGTCGGGGAGCCGGTCGAGCGTGGCTATGCGATCCTGCCTTGGGCGATTGAACAGGGCCGGGGCTTTGCGTTCGCGGAGAGTTTCCTGCGCGGCGTCTGGGCAGAGGGCCTTAATGCCGGCTCCGATAAGGGTCTGCGAAAGATCGCAGAGCGGGCAGGTCTGAACTGGGATGACGCCAGACCGCTGATCGGAAAAGACCATTGGAGAGCGGAGGCTGAAGACAATCGAACCGAGATGATGTCGCTCGGCCTCTGGGGGGTGCCGAGTTTTCGGTTCGGCGAAGTTGCGACCTGGGGACAGGACCGTTTGTGGGTGATCGAGGATGCGATGAAGGCCTCGCTGGCTGCGGGTTGATCATGAACGTGGGGCAAGGGGGAAGATGATGAAGTGGTTTCTGCGCGGCGCAATTGGACTTGTTGTTCTGCTGGTTTTAACCGGCGTCGCATTCAAGGTTTTTCAGGCAAGGATTGGCGCTACCGTCTTCGAACGTATGGCTGGCAGGCTGGTTGGAGTTGATCAGGCAGACGCGCTGGACGACGGCCTTCATGTCTATTTCTGCGGCACGGGGTCACCGCTCCCGGACCCGGAACGTGCAGGGCCATGTCTCGGCGTTCTCGCTGGCAAAACTGCTCTGATTTTCGATACCGGCTCAGGAAGCTTGCGCAAGCTCATGCGGATGGGGTTTCCGGTTGGTGAAACGGACATGGTCTTTCTGACCCATCTGCATTCAGATCATATCGATGGCCTTGGCGAGATGATGCTTCAGGCCTGGATCGGCGGGTCGCGGACCACGCCGGTGATGATTTCTGGCCCGGAAGGAACGGGCGAAGTAGTGGATGGATTTGTATCGGCTTACCGGATCGATGCGGGATACAGAACGGCGCATCATGGGGACGCAGTTGCCAACCCATCAGGGTTTGGGGCCCGAGTGAATGAGATTTCGCTGCCTGAGAGCGGTGCAATAGAGGTTTTTTCAGAGGGGGGCGTGCGTGTGCAGGCCTTCCTCGTCAATCATGAGCCTGTTGCGCCGGCTTTCGGCTATCGCATCGACTATAAGGGGAGGTCGATCACCATCAGCGGGGATACGGTCCAGAGTGAAGCGGTGAGGGACGCCGCCAAGGGGAGCGACCTTCTCATTCACGAAGCGCTCAATCGTGACATGGTGGCGGTGATGTCGGAAGCGGCCGCCCGAAATGGTAATCCCGAACTTTCCAAGGTTTTCAGTGACATACTGGATTATCATACGAGCCCGTCTGAAGCCGCAGAAACAGCGCAGGCGGCGGGCGTGGAAGCGCTGGTGCTGACCCATATCGTGCCACCGCTTCCAACGCCGATGCTCTATCCTGCATTTCTTGACGGCGCAGGTAAGAAATTCGATGGTAAAATTCAGGTCGGTGAGGATGGGATGATGATCAGCTTGCCAGCAGACAGCGACCGGATGATCCGCCGCAACTTGCTCAACTGAAGACTCCGGAGACGCGGTGAATGGTGGAGAAGAGCAAACCTGACCTGAAAATTTTGCGCGAGGATGAGGCCGATGATGGCCGGAAGGCCCGCAGTCAGCGTAGCCGCGCACAGATCGTCGATGCCCTGTTTGCGCTCATCGACGGGGGGGACATGGACCCAAGCGCGGCCAAGGTTGCGGAAGAAGCCGGCGTCGGCCTTCGCACCGTGTTTCGCCATTTCGACGATATGGACGGGCTCTATCGGGAAATGGCCGAGCGGCTGGAGGCTGAAATCCTGCCTGTCGTGATGACGCCATGGACAGCGTCGACCTGGCGCGAGCGTGTCATAGAACTCATCGAGCGCCGCGCACAAATTTACGAACGGATCATGCCGCTCAAGATCGCTGCGGGCCTGCGGCGTTTTTCTTCGCCCCAGCTTGGTTACGCCTATCGCCGCTTTCTGGTGATGGAGCGGGCGGGGCTGAAAGGGATATTGCCGCAAGGCGTTGCCGAGGATGAGGTTCTGCTCGGTGCGCTGGAGCTGCTGACGGGGTTTCAGGCCTGGCGGAGGCTGCGTCACGACCAGGAGCTTTCAGCCGATCAGGCCAGGGCAGTTCTAATTCATTCGGCCAAAAGCTTGCTGAAAGACATCGATAGATCGGACTAATTGGGCCAGTAGATGACTTCCTCGCCGGATCTCAATTTTTCGGAGAGTGGGAGATCCACGGCGACAGGGCCTTCGAGTGTATAAGAATAGAGCGGCTCGCGTGCGCCTTCCTGATGAGCATCGAGCAGGGCCTTCATCTCTGCCACAATATCAGGGCGCTCATCGGCGAGATTCACCTGCTCTGTTGGATCAGTAGACAGGTCGTATAGCCAGACCTTGTCCGGCCGCTGACTAACCTGCAGCTTCCAGTCCCCGCGCCGAACACTCTGATAGTACGCGCTCTGCCAGAAGATGGGATGATCTGGGTTTGGCTCTGCTTCACCTGTCGCCACGCTCAGAAGATCCCGGCCATCAATCTCGACGCCTTCCGGCAGCGGCGCGCCGCAAGCTGAAGCCAGCGTCGGCAGGAGGTCGATATGAGCGAACGGCGCGGAAACGGTGCGACCTGCCTCTATGCGTGCCGGCCAGCGCATGAAAAGGGGCACACGAATGCCGCCTTCGAAAAGGGTGAGTTTCCAACCGCGATAAGGGGCGTTGATGTCGGGCAGGCCTATATAGCCAGGGCCGCCATTATCGCTTGAGAAGACCACAATTGTATTTTCGGCCAGCCCTTCCTCATCCAGCGTGTCCAGTATGTCCCCGACGCTGCGATCGAGGGCACGGATCATCGCGGCATAGACGCGGAGGCGGTGCGGTTCGAGGTTGCCGACAGCCTCATAGTCTTCGCGCGTCGCCTGTAGTGGTGTGTGGACCCCCCAATGCGCGAGGTAGAGAAAGAAGGGCCTGTTGCGATTGGCGCGGATCACATTCTGCGCTTCTTGGGTCCAGTAATTTGTGAGATAGCCGCCCGGCTCAAACCAGTCGCTTTCATTATAGCTCGCGGCATATTGCATTCTCGCCCAGAGGAATTTGTCGACCGGGTCGAAATCAAGGCGCGCATTCACCACTTCGGGATCGTCTTCCGGCAAGTAGAGCCCGCTCGCCATAAGAAGGCTCTCGTCAAAGCCTTGTGCATTCGGACCAAACTCAGGTCCGCGCCCGAGGTGCCATTTGCCGATGTGGACGGTGTGGTAGCCAGCATCACCGAGCACTTCAGCAAGGGTGACTTCGGACCCGGGAAGTCCTTGTTGTTCGAAAGGTGGCGAGGTCGCCGCGGCTGCTTCGTTCCATTCGATGGGTGGAATACCGCTTTCATGCGATCGCGAGACGCTAGAGATAATGCGGCCCATCCCGTTTGGCGTGGGGGTGAACTCAAAGCCGGTGCGGGTCGGATACCGCCCCGTCATCAGCATGGCCCGCGATGGCGCGCAGCTCGCCGTGCCGGAATAGGCATTGGTGAAGATCACGCCTTCGCGCGCCAGCCGGTCGATATTGGGTGTCTTTATCGCGCCGCCGGCGACACCGCCTCCGAAGGTCGAAATGTCGTTAAAGCCAAGATCATCGGCGAGGATGAATATGACATTCGGCGCGCGTGCCGACGGGCTGGAGGTCTCCTCGGTGGGGCCTTGTTGCCAGTCAATCTGACGGTTTTCGGCAACGTCCTGCTTTCCCGTATGAGACGCGATGAAGAGGATGACAGCCTCCCGGTTGAGCCAGGCCAGCCCAAGCCCGGCGAACAGGACAATCACGACAGCAAAAACAATCTTCTTCCACATGGTCTCAGGCTTTCTAAGAGGAGGGCCAGTCAGGACGTGATCGTCTGAGGCTCTTGAGGAGGCGGACCCCCGGCCAGCAAACGGCAATAAGGACGAGCAAGAGCAGGACCGGCACCCACCAGAAGGTCCGTAGCTGCCGCATTTGCGTATTATGGGTAAGAATGGCGTGACTATCGTAACCTTCGGGCACTTCGAGAACGCCGACCTTCGAGCCGTAAGCCTCATAGTCCGCCAGCATGCTCGCCATCAGCTCCGGTCGCGCCGCGGCAAGATCGTTTACCTCTCCCGGGTCGCTGGCGAGGTCATAAAGCCGCCACTTGGCATCGCCCCAGGGAAGCTGATTACGGGTTATCTTATAATGGCCCCGGATGAGCGCTGAATTGCCGGACACTTCGATCCCGATAGGCTCCTCCGCTCCATACACGGCCTCTGCCTCGCCCGCGAGAAGCGGTACAAGGCTGCGTCCTGTCATGGGGACGCCATCTGTGGACTCACCTTCTACACCTGCCATTTCAAGGAAGGTGGGGGCGATGTCGGTGACCTGGACGAGGGCGTCCTGGCGAATACTTTCCGGCAGGTTCGGCCCCGCCATAATCATCGGCACATGGATGCCGCCTTCCGCGCCGTGAAACTTGAACAGATTGCCGGGCGAGGCGGCGGCCATGGCAAATTCCGGACCGATGAAGCCCCAGCTTCCCTTCTCGCCGATCCCTTCAAGATCAAGATGGTAGCCGTTGAATTTCATCCAAAGCTTCAGGCGCCAGTCATTGTCGCCGCGGTTCGGTTCTGGTCCATTGTCTGATGTCACGAGGAAGACAGTGTTGTCGTATTTGCCTGAGGCTTTGAGGTGTTCGATCAGCCGGCCTATGTGAAGGTCCATGGCCTCAAGCATCGCTGCATTGACCGCCATTCGGGCGGCATAGAGCTCTCTGTCTTTGGCGCTGAGCTCCTCCCAGCGGCGCATCCCGTCTGGTAGCGGGGCAAGGGGGGCATCTGCGGGGATGAGGCCAAGCGCTTTTGCCCTTTGCCAGCGCGCTTCCCTCATTTCCTGCCAGCCGCCTGAATAGGTATCGCGATAGCGCGCCGTGATCTCTGCAGGGGCCTGAACCGGAATGTGCACGGCCTGAAAGCCGAGATAGGCGAAGAAGGGCTTCGATGTGTCTGTTTCCGACAGATAGTCGATCATCCTGTCGACAATGAATTCCGAGGAATAGAAATCGTCAGGAAGGTCGGCGGGCTTGCCATCCTCATACCACGGAGCCTCGCTGTAGAAGGGCATGTAGGGTTTATCGTCCCAATTGTCTGCGCCAGAGGCATCAAGGGCGAAAGATCGGTCAAAGCCATGATCAGAGGGCAGGTCACCTTGGTCGCTGCCAAGGTGCCATTTACCGGTCATCAGGGTGCGATAGCCCTGCGGCTGAAGCCGGGCGGCGATCGTCATGACGCCTGGCTCAAGCGACATGGTGTAGCCCGGCTGACCAACATGCTCGCGCGGGAGCACTTCGGGGATGGTGGCAACGCCTGTCTGGTGATTGTCGATGCCGGTCAGAAGCATGGCGCGCGACGGCGCGCAGAGCGGTGAGGTGTAGTAGCGCGTGAACATCACCCCGCGCCGGGCCAGCGCATCGATGTTCGGCGTTGCTGCCTCTCCGCCATAGGTGCCGAGGTCCATGAAGGCGGCATCATCAATGAGCAGGATAACAAAATTGGGCGGTTGCGCCTGCTCGCGGACTTCAGACTGAAGGGCGGGCTCATCGGCAGCTGAAAGGCTGCTGAGACCACAAACCGAAGCGAGAAAAAGGATCGCCGAACGCAAAATCAAAATGCACCCCCAAACTAATGGCATTTATAGTGCCATAAGTTTGGGGGTGCAAGCGATCACAATAATCGTGCCGAGAATTCGCATTTGCCATTCGCGCGAAGCGAACTGGCGATGCCGAGGTTCAGACTGTCTTCGCTCTGGGTAAAGCAAGCTCCGCTTTGGCGGTCATCTTGCTCAAAAGAAAATGTGACCTGGAGGAATTGATGGAGCCGACTCGCGAGCAGATGCTCTGGATGTACCAGACGATGGTGGCGAGCCGCCATTTTGAGGACCTGATCAAGCCGGCTTATTTCGAAGGAAAGCAGCCGGTCTTCAACATGGCCAAAGGACCGTTACCGGGTGAGATGCATCTGTCGGACGGACAGGAGCCGTGCGCGGTTGGGGTGTGTGCACATCTGAGGCCGACTGATGCGGTTACGGCAACGCACCGCCCGCACCACATTGCCATCGCAAAAGGCGTGAATCTGAACGATATGGCCTCGGAGATTTTCGGGCGAGCGAACGGCCTGTCCGGTGGGCGCGGGGGCCATATGCACCTGTTCGATCCGCGTGTGAATTTCTGCTGCTCGGGCATTATCGCACAAGGTATGGGCCCGGCAGTCGGGGCCGCGATGGCAGCAAAGTTGCGCGGGCGCGACGATGTCGCTGTCGCCTTCATCGGAGAGGGCGCGGCCAATCAGGGCGCCTTTCACGAGACCCTTAACCTGGCTTCAGTCTGGAAGGCGCCGGTCGTCTTCGTCATCGAGGATAATGCCTACGGCATATCTGTTTCCAAACGACAGGCGACGGCCGTTGAAGGGAATGCCGAAAGGGCGGCGGCCTACGCCATGCCAGGGCATTTTGTACCGGACAATGATCCCGATGAAGTCTTCCGGGTCGCCGGGGAAGCTATTCAACGTGCCCGATCCGGCGGCGGGCCGAGCCTTATCGAGATCGAGACGATCCGGCTTGAAGGCCATTTCATGGGTGACGCCGAAGGCTATCGCCCCGAAGGCGAGAAGACCTCGCTGCAGGAGAAGGACCCGATCACCCGGTATCGCGCGCGGCTGGAAAGCACGGGCGCGGCTGCTGGCGATCTCGACGCGCTCGAAGAGGACGCAAGAAGCCGGGTCGCTGCTGCCTTCGATCATGCGCGCCAGTCCGCGTCGCCGAAGCCGGACGACGCATTCACAACAGTTTTTGCCTGAGGACCGACATGCAGGAAAAGAAACGTAAACTGACGATCGCGAAGGCCATGGCTGAAGCCATCTCATTAGAGATGCGTGCCAGCGATGACGTGCTCGTCATGGGGGAAGACATTGGCAAGCTTGGCGGCGTGTTTGGCAACACGCTCGGCCTGCTGGATGAGTTCGGGCCGGAGCGTGTCCGCGACACGCCGATTTCAGAGACCGGCTTCATCGGCGCTGCTGTAGGCATGGCCGCAGCCGGCATGCGGCCTGTCGTCGAACTCATGTTCGTCGACTTTTTCGGCGTGTGCATGGACTCGATCTACAATCTTGCGGCCAAGCAGAGCTACTTTTCTGGTGGCAATGTGACCTGTCCGATGGTGCTAATGACGTCCGTAGGTGGCGGGTATGGCGATGCGGGGCAGCACTCCCAGACGCTCTATGCCACGTTCGGGCATTTGCCGGGCCTGAAAGTCGTTATCCCATCGAACGCCCATGATGCAAAGGGGATGATGGCCGCAGCGATCGCGGACCCGAACCCTGTCATCTTCATGTACCACAAGGCGCTTCAGGGCATGGGCTGGCTCGGCACCGTCCAGCGATCGATCACCCATGTGCCAGAGGGGCGCTACACCGTACCGCTCGACAAGGCCGAGGTTGTCAGGACCGGGCGCGACATCACCCTGGTGGGGCTCGGGCATACCGTTCATATAGCTCTCGATGCCGCCGCTGCCCTTGAGGCGAAGGGCATTGAGGCGGAGGTGATCGATTTGCGCTCCATCGCGCCACTGGACCGGGAGACCATCCTGGCGTCGGTCGGAAAAACGGGCGCCCTCCTGAGCATTGATGACGACTACCACTCCTATGGCGTGGGCGCGGAGATCATCGCAACCGTGGCAGAAAGCGAGAAAGTACGCCTCAAGTCACCGCTGAAACGTATCTCCTATCCAGATATTCCTGTGCCGTTTGCGCCGGAAATGGAACATGCCGTCCTTCCCAATTGTGACAAGGTGGTCAGTACCGTATCGGCCATGCTGGAGGCGCGCGCTCATGTCTGATGTTCGTATTCCTCAAGACTGCTGGGATGATGATAGCGAAGGCGCAATCTCGACCTGGTTCTTCGACTCTGGCGACATGGTCGAGAAGGGTGACGTGCTCTGCGAGGTCATGAATGAAAAGGTCGCGACCGAGATCGAAGCGGCTGATGGCGGCAAGCTGACGATCAAGGTGGAAGCTGAAGCCGCCGTGCAAAAAGGCGAGCTTATCGCGACGATCGAGAGCGCGTAATGGCCGAGGCTCAACCGTTCCGCGGCGTCCGCAAGGTGATCGCCGATCGCATGATGGCCTCCTTGCAGGGCAGCGCGCAGCTCACCTATCACGGCGATGCCGACATCACCGCGCTAATGCAGATGCGGCGTGGCTGGAAAGAGCAGGGCGAGCCGGTCAGCCTTGAAGCCTGCGTGATCTTTGCACTTGCAAAGACCCTTCGCGCATTTCCAGCCTTCAATGCCACGGCCGATGAGCGGTCGATCACGATCAGTGAACCGATTGACCTTTCGATCGCCATCTCAACACCCGCCGGACTGATGACGCCGGTCGTGAAAGATATCGGCGGCGACAGTCTGAAAGCTCTGGCTGACAAGCGCCGGGACCTGATCGGGCGCGCCATGTCTGGAAAGCTGGCCGTGTCAGAGATGAAAGGCGGCAGTGTCACCCTGTCCAATCTCGGCCATACGCGCGTGCGCTATTTCACGCCGATCCTGAATGCCGGACAGGTGGCTTTGCTTGGCGTCGGACGGCTTGAGGAGAAGGTCTCGCTGGACACTGAAGGCGGACTATCGGTCAGGCAGCTCCTGCCGCTGTCACTGACGGCCGATCACCGTATCATCGACGGAGAGCCGGCCGGCCTGTTTCTGGACAGCCTCTGCAAGACGCTTGAGGCGTTTGATGCTGCGCCCTGACGCGCCGGACATCGTTCGGTTTCAGGCGCCTGCCGGTCTCGACAATGAAGAGCAACTTTTTCAGCAAGCCTTTGGCGCGGACGCTGAGCGGTTCAGCCTGTCCTTTTGGCAGCAATCAAAGTGCCTGGTCGTCCCTCAGCGCTGGCAGTCAATGCCCGACATTGATGCTGCGCAAACCATTGCCGCCGCGAAAGGATGGCCCGTCACATTCCGCCGGTCCGGCGGGGCCTGCGTGTTTCACGGACCGGGCGTTCTATGCGTGTCCGGCATATTGGCCAGCAAGCGCGATCCAGTGCCGGTCGACCGGATCTATGAGGACTTTGCAAACGGGCTTGGCGCGGCGGTCTCGTCGCTGGGGGTAAGCGGTGTTTCTATCGGCTCTGCACCTGACGCGCCCTGCGATGGCCGGTTCAACCTGCTCGTGGATGGTCGAAAACTGGCCGGGCTGGCGATGCGCCGGCGAATGCGGGATGCCACAACAGTGACCCTGGTGCATGCCTGTCTCTGGGTAGGCGGGGCTCTGGAGGAGCCCATTGCCGCGATCAACCATGTCGAAAGCCGGCTTGGCTTACCGGGCATCTACCGGACAGAAGCTTGCATTACGCTGGCCGAAGCGACAGCCTGGACGGGGCGGCTCGACAGCCTGAGCATGGCGTTTGCAGACGCCGCGCTCAGCGCCGTCTTCATGCCTACATGCTGAGGAGGCGGGTGAAGCCGCCGTCCACGACAATGGATTCGCCGGTGACATAGCTCGACGCGTCACTTGCGAGGAACAGCATCGCGTTTGCGATCTCCGATGGTGATCCAACCCGCTTCAGGGCCACGGTCTGCGACAGCGCCTCGCGCAGCGCTTCTTGTCCGCCCGGGGCGAGTCCTTCTTCGGCGCGTTTGAGCATCGGTGTATCGATCAGGCCCGGGTGGACCGTGTTCACGCGGATGCCGAACGCGGCGAGATCGTTTGCTGCAGCCCGGGCGAGGCCCAGCACGGCCATCTTGCTGGTGGTGTACGGGCTGGTATTGCCGAAGGCGCGAAGGCCATTCACCGATGATGTGATGACGATGCTACCACCGCTCGCCTGCATGGCGCGGCCGAACACCTGAACGCCGTCAAAAACGGCCCTGACATTCACCTTGAGAACCTGGTCGAAGTCTTTCGGATCGATGTCCAGCAGAGGCGCCATGGGGCCGTCCATGCCAGCATTCAGGATGGCGATGTTCGGGGCGCCGAACTGGTCTGCAGCCTTGGTCAAGGCCCTGTCTAGAGTCGCGCGCTGGGTGATGTCTCCGGCGACAAAAGCGAAGGACGCGCCAAGATCGGCTGCCACGACCTCAAGGCCTGCCGTGTCGCGGTCGATGCCGACGACACTGGCGCCTTCGGCGACAAAAAGGCGGGCCGCCGCCGCCCCGATCCCGCTGGCCGCGCCAGTTATGATGGCGGTTTTTCCGGTTAGTTGCGTCATGAGTAAGTCCTAAAGGAAGGGAAGGGTGCTGACCTCTGCGGATCAGCACCCTTTCAAGTTTGAGCGCTTTCTCCGGCTGGATCGAGCGCCCGGGAGGAAAGCCGTGAATTGGCTCATTGTGCGACAAAGCCACCATCGATGATGAGCTCGATTCCGGTAACAAAACGGGATTCATCGCTTGCGAGGTAGACAGCGCCGTGCGCGATATCATCCGGTGCGCCGACCATGCCAAGCGGGCAAAGTGCCGACATGCCAGCCATGCGATCGCCATCGGGCAAGAGCCCGTGATCTTGCCATTTTACGCTCGCTTCGCGCAGCATTTGCGTGTCGATGCAGCCGGGATGGATTGAGTTGCAGCGTATCGGTTTCTTACTGGCGCCCCACTCAATCGCCAGTGTTTTGCTCAAATGGCGCACGGCGCCTTTGGACGTGTTGTAACTGGGCTGGAAAGGGAAGCCGATTATGCCGGCGACCGATGATATGTTGATGACGGAGGCCAGGCCGCTCTTCCGGTCGGCGAGCATGTCGGTGGCAAGCTTGCAGCCCAGAAACACACCATCGACGTTCACGCTCATGACTTTGCGCCAGCTATCGAGTGTCACCTCTTCCAAGGGACACTCCAGCTCTATGCCCGCATTGTTGACAAGAATATCAAGGCCGCCGGATGTTTCCTTGATTTCGGCGAGCAAGGATTTCCAGTCGTCTTCAGAGGCGGAGTCCTTTTGACGCGTACGCTCGCCAGGGATGTGTTGGAGATCCGTCCTCCAGACAGTCGCGCCCTGTTCCTCGAACTGATGAGCTATGGCAGCACCGATGCCCTGGGCTGCGCCCGTTACGAGTGCAATCTTGTTTTCGAGACGCTTTGTCACGATGTCCTCCTGAATAGTGATTGATCCGAAATCGGAGCCGAAGCGCCGCTAACAGGGCGGGCATGACCGCTGCCCCACGATGGGGGCAGCTGATCTTCAGCCGGCTTGCCGAAACAGTTGAATGCGACTTACGCGTCGACCGTGAAGGAGACCGGTTGGATCTTGCCTTCTGCGACATCGCTGAGAAGCTTGGCGTCAAGGATTTGTGCGATACTGCCATCTTCACCGGTGAAGGCGATGGGACCGTAGCCGATGAACAGAAGTTCGGTCTCCATCTCGACATTGGTGTCGGCATGTACGGCACCGAGCGGTTCGTATCCCCAGTCGCCTGCCTTGGCGGTGCTATCCTTGTATTTGAGCTCACCCTTCAGCATCAGGAACTCGCCCGCGCCGAGGTGATAGTGGCCCGCGAACATGCCGCCAGCATCAAGCTTCAGAATGATCGAAAAGTGTCCGGTTTCCGGGCTAACCCTCAGCAAGCGGTAGTGGGCGCCATTGCCCAGGCTGTGCCACTTCAGATCCTTGGGATTGTAGAGTAGTTCTTCTTCTTCACGCATGTCAGTCTCCTGTTTGTTTAAAATTCGATCCGGGCTTCCAGGCCCCAGCTCTCACGTGGGCCGTAATAGGTTGGGATGAAGCCAAATGTTGCTCTGAGGTCCCCGGCATCGACGATGTATTGCTCGTCGCCAATATTCTTGGCCCAAAGAGCGATCTCCCAGTCGGATGTCTCCGGCGAGAGGGACAGCCGCGCATTCACAAGCTCATGCGATCCGCGTGAACTGATGGCCTCGAGCTGGTTGGAGTCGTAGTAGCGCTGGTCGACATAGACATACTCGATGCGCGGCGTCAGAACCCATCCATTCGGCAGCGTGAAATCCTGCTGCGCGGAGGCATTGATGTTCCATTCAGGCGCGCCCGGCAGCCGGTTGCCACTGAGATCGCCAGCGATGGGCGAGACGTAGTTTTCATAGGACGCGTCGAGATAGCCGATGCCGAGCGACAGGTGCATGCCGTCAACCGGAATGGCGGTAAACTCACCCTCGAACCCGGACACTTCGGCGTCCGCAGCATTTTCCAGCGCGATCACGATCGGATTGGCCGTGCTTGAACCCTGGGTAAAGGTGAAGACCTGCAGGTCGGAGTAGTCATACATGAACACCGCCATGTTGGCACGGAACCGATCATCCAGCAGGGTGGTCTTCAGGCCGATCTCGTAAGAGGTCAGGAATTCCGGATCGACGGTGGTGAGCTCGTTCGGGTCAAAAAACGCGCCGAGATTATATCCGCCCGACCGGAAGCCGCGCGACACGCTACCATAGACCATGCTGTCGGCGCCGAATTCGTACTTGGCGAGGAGGCGTCCGGACCAGGCGTCCCAGCTTTCCGAACGGCTTGTTTCCGGAATGAGCGGGACGACAAGGCCTGCCGGTGACGTACCGAACTCGCCATAGGTCAGCAGGCTATCGAGAACCGCATCCTTTTCCTCATATGTATAACGAAGACCGCCCGTCAGGCTGAAGGCATCGGTCAGCTGGTAGGTCGCTTCGCCAAATACTGCATAGGTCTTGGTGTCGCGTTGCGAGTGCGCATCGAGCGGTAGCGCTGCGCCGGGAACATCGCCAAAGAGAGGCCCGGACGTGCGGTAGCCGAAATCCTCCTTGAGGGCGAACAGGCCGGAGATCCAGGTCAGGTCGCCGCCGCCATCATAGGAGAGGTTGAACTCCTGGCTGATCTGTTCGCCATCCTGCTGGAAGCGCAGCTCGTCGAGGCTTTGCGGGCTCTGATCGATATCGCCGAGATAGTCGGTCTCGACATCTTCATAGGCGGTGACCGACTTTAGCGTGTAGTCGCCAATGTCCCAGGTGATGGCGACACTGGTGCCCCATGTGTCGGCGTGATGGCGATTGTCGGTGCGATTAACGTTGATGTATTTCGGGTCGTCCGGCACCGGATCGACATAGCCAAGCGCATTGCCGCCATTGATCGCGCCGACGGACTTGCCCTGTTGGTAGTCGGAGCGATCACGTCCATAATGCAGGTTCCACAACACCTCGACATCATCGTTCGGCGTATACCGGGTAATGGCGCGCATCGCGGCGAGGTCGACGGCATTCGCCCGCGAGCCGTCGAACAGGTTTCGGCGGTCACCATCATTCGCCTGCATCTTGCCGGCGATGCGTGTGGAAAGCTTGTCCTCGATCGCGACGATGGTACCGGCGGCTTCGACTTCGCGGGCGTTGTAGCTGCCAATGCCGACGCGGAGATAGCCTTCCTGCGTGTTGCCGGGCCTGCGGGAATAGAAGTTGATCGCGCCGCCTGTGGTGTTGCGGCCAAACAGGGTGCCCTGCGGGCCACGCAGGACTTCGACCCGCTCAAGGTCGAACATCTGCATCAGCTGTCCGCCGGTCAGGCCCTGGAGCACGTCGTCGCTGTAGATGCTGACGGGTGACACGGTCGTGCCATTGAAGTCATTGTTCCCGACACCCCGGATGAAGAGATTTGGGTTGCCGCCGAACGTCTTGATTTCAAGGTTTGGAACCTGATCGTCGATGGCCAGTGAATCGGTAAATCCATAGTCGGCCAGGGCTTCGGCATCGAAGGCCGACATGGACAGCGGAACATCCTGAATGTCTTCGGATGTCTTCCGCGCGGTAACGGTGACGGACTGAAGCCTTTTCGGGCTTGTGCCTTCGTCGGATGAGGCTGTTTGCGCGGCCGCTGGCCATGACAGGGCACCGGCAATAGCGAGCGCTGCGACTGATGAGTAAAATTGTTTGTACACGGAATTCCTCCCCAGAATTCTAATCTTGTTTTTCGTGTTTCTGGTAATGCTCGGCATGGATCTGCCGTAATTGCTTCTTGTCGACCTTCCCGGTTGCTGTGAGGGGTAGTTCGTCAGCGACGATCGCGTCCTCAGGCACCCACCATTTCGGTAGTTGTGACGATAAAAATGCCAGAGCGTCGGCTGATGACACGGCGCTTCCAGCTCTCTTTGAAAAGACGAGCAGCGGGCGTTCGTCCCATTTGGGATGGGGCAGGCCAATCGCGGCCGCCGACGTGATGTCGGGGTGCTCGACAGCCGTGTTCTCAAGTTCGATTGAACTGATCCACTCGCCGCCAGACTTGATGATGTCCTTGGTCCGGTCGGTGATCTGCATGTAACCGAGCGGATCGATTGTCGCGACATCTCCGGTATCGAACCAGCCCTGCGCATCCGTGGTGGGCGTTTCATGCCCGAAATACTGATTGACGACCCACGGACCGCGCACCATCAGCCGACCACTGGTCGCGCCATCATGCGGCAGTGCCTTCCCGGCTTCGTCCACGATGTTGAGCTCAATGCCATAAGGAATGCGGCCTTGCTTGGCGTGTAGCACTTCATCCTGCGTGTGGCGGGGCTGGCCCTTGAGGGCCGCGCTGGGCGTACCGATAACGCCGAGCGGGCTCGTCTCCGTCATGCCCCATATCTGCACGATTTCCACATCCAGGTGGTCGGCGAAGTCGCGCTTTAGCTGTGGCGGCACCGCAGAACCGCCAACATAAAGGCGGCGGAGGGCCGGCAGCTTGCGGTTGCTATGCAGGGCTGCGTCGAGCACGGTCTTCCAGATGGTCGGAACGCCCCAGGCATGCGTCACGCCTTCACTGGCGCACAGCTCAAGCAGCGTTTCGCCATCCAGCTTGCTTCCCGGCAGGACGAGTCTGGCTCCGTTCATCGGGGCGACCATCGGAAGGGCCCACGCCGTTGCATGGTACATCGACGCGCAAGGCAGAACGACATCGCCCGGGCCGATACCGAAATTGCCAGGGGCGCTGGCGGCAAGGGCGTGGATCATGCAGGAGCGATGGGAGTAGAGAACGCCCTTTGGATTACCCGTCGTTCCAGATGTGTAGCAAAGAAAGGCGCCGTCCCGCTCGGATAGGCCGGGCGCGCCGTCGCTAGGTGCGGCCGCGGCTATGAAGCTTTCATAGTCGGTCAGGCCGGGCAGCTTCAGCGGCGGCAGTTGGTCTGCCGTGCAGAGCGCCACAAACATCTGGACGGACGGGCAAGTGTTGGCGATCGCTTCGGCCTGTTGCGAGAAGGCCGGGTCGAAGAAGATGACGGCGTCGTCGGCTTGCTCGACGGTGAAGCGGATCTGTTCGGCGCTGAAGCGTGGATTGATCGTGTGGAGTATGTGACCGGCACTGGTTACGCCATAGTAGAGCTCCATGTGCCGACGCGTATTCAGCGCCAGCGAGGCGATACGGCTCTGATGGTCAAGACCGAGTGAAGCAATGGCACCGGAAAGCCGTCTGGCTCTTTGCCAGGCGGTCCTATACGTGTCTCGATTCCAGCTGCCTTCCTCGTCGAGCGAGGGCATGGTGAGATCGCCATGTTGCTCGGCGGCATACCGGAGAATGTCCGGAATGCGTAGCTGAACGTCCTGCATCAGGTAATCAGACAAAGCGGGTTTCCTCCTCCCTATTTTCTTATGATGCCAATTACGCGCAGATTTCCGGACGCGCGCTTACCCTGGAGGGACAGGTGTCTTTGCTCTCCGTGCACAAAGCTCTTGGTATGTTTTGAAGGACGGCGGTTTGCGGCTAAGGTGCCAGCAATAACAAGAAGAAAAACATATAAGGGAGGCGATAATAGATATGCAGGAGATCAATCGTTCTATCAGTAATCGCGAGGTTCGCCTCGATCAGGTCAGTTTCCAGGATTTCTGTGAGCGGCTGTGTGCGGTTCATTCCAATTGGGCGCTGGACCGCCCGGACGGGCAGGCTTTTGATGCCCGTTTTCGGGAGGAACGGATCGGCGATGTCGGCTTTACAGATGTAAAGGTAGGCTTCGGGCTTTCCGGCCACAGGACGAGCACGCACATCCGCCATCTCAGCGACACGTTTTACGGCGTCATCCTGATGCTTGCTGGAGGGCAGCGTCTGGTGCAGGACGGCCATGAAGTCCTGCTTGAACCGGGTGAGCTTTCAGTCTGGGATGCGACCCGGCCTTGCGAGTTCAGCTCGACTGGCCCGGTACGCCAAATTTCCGTTCTCATCCCGCACAACAAACTCAGGCTCTATTCGTCCAGTATTGAAGATGTCTGCGCCCAGAGGATCAGCGGCCGTTCTGGGCTCGGCTTGTTGCTTGCCTCCCACCTGCAGGCGTTGAGCCAGGTGCTGCCCTGGTCGGACGAAGCCGAGAAACTGAGTACAGAGGCCGCAACACTGGATCTCATCAGCGCAGCGATCCGGCCCGACAAGGCGGGCGACTTCAAGTCATCGATCCACAAGACGATGCACCGGCGTATCCAGGACTATATCGTCAATAATTTGCGCGATCCGGATTTATCGCCCGGCAAGATCGCCGGCGCGTTCGGCATTAGCCCGCGTTATCTGCACAAGCTGTTCGAAGCGACGGAGTACACCGTGTCGGAGTGGATTCTGCGGCGTCGACTAATGGCGTGTTATTCATCGCTGAAGGATCCGGCGCTCAACCATATGACGATTACGGAGATTGCCTTTAATTGGGGCTTCAATAGCGCGCCATACTTCTCACGCGTCTATCGCCAACAGTTCGATCACACCCCAAGCGACACAAGGCAGCTGCAGTCGGGCGCAAAGTGCAAGCAAGGCGGCAAGTCCTAAGGTCGTCTTCTGGGCCGTCGGGAAGCGTCCGCGGATATCAACAAATGAGCGGGTTGGCGCATCCGCCAGCCTGCGGCGAAGGTGAGCGGGCGACGAATGCCGAAGCCTCAGAAGTTTGCGTCCGCCTACGACTCACCCAAGAGCTATTCCAATCCTGACGGCCACACCCACTTCAGACGGGGCTGCCCCGATTAATATCTCGGCCAGCCCGTTTCCCGTATTCAGCGTATTTCCGGTCAGTTGATGAACATGTTCTTGGATGCGTTTTTTCGATTTTCAGGAATGGGTGCGCTCGCACTGATCGCTGTGCTCACAATTCGAGACAATCGGGCCTGGCGAAGCGCTCCCTATTTGCTGCTTGCCTGTTTGAGCGTAGCGGCGCTGTTTGTCGGGTATACGCTCGAGGAATTTCGCGCCCCGTTATGGTTACATGTGGCCGCTCGCCTGCTTGATGTGCCTCATCTCGTCCTTGTTTGGCTATTTGCCTTGTCGCTCTACCAGAGGGAATTCCAACTGCGCGCGGCTCACGTCATTGTGGGGCTTGCCTATACAGCCCCGATTTTCTGGATCCGGTTCGCTGAGTTTGGACTCGTGCCACTGGTGCCAGCGTGGCTGATCTCATTTGTGAGCGTGACGTCCATCCTTCTGATCGGACATTTGATCTTTGCAACCCTTCGAGAGTGGCCCGACGATCTTGTGGCGGAAAGGCGCCGGTCTCGCCTCTTTTTCGTTCTGACGATCATCTTTGTTGTCGTGGTTGCTGCCGTCTCTGAGCCCTTCCTTGTTGGCCGCGACGGGATCGCTGCGGAGACATTCAAGGTCGTGTCGATTTGGCCGGCCATTGCGATTGCGGCGGTGTGGCTTCTAAAGGCTGACACAAATGGCGTCCGCTTCGATGAAGCTGGTCTGAGCCCGTCGAACATCTCAGCGTCAGACGCAGCGTTGAAGGAGAAGCTCGACCGCGTGATGATAGAGCAGAGTGCTTTCAAGAGACGCGGGCTAAGCATTGTCAGCCTGGCTTCGGAACTCTGCGTGACGCAACACCGCCTCAGGGCACTGATCAACGGCACACTCGGTTTTCAAAACTTCAGCACATATGTGAACGCCTTGCGTATTGCTGAAATGAAGTTCTGGCTCAGCGATGAGGGTAAGCGGCATCTGCCCATCCAGACATTGGCGCTCGACTGCGGTTTCAAGTCGCTTGCGCCGTTCAACCGCGCCTTTCGTGAAAGCGAAGGGGTCACCCCGAGCGAATATCGGGCCCGCCAGCTTGGTCCGCAGCCGTCATAGCCTTCATTCTCGATGATACGCGGTTTCGATCAGCTTTTCCGCGATTTCAACAAGCATGGAAAGGCGCGTGCGCGCCGCAGCGCATTACCATGGGCATCTTGCGAAAATGACCAGAGGGAATGCGGATGTTGAAATCGAAGAGATCGTCGAGAAAAGCCATGCTTGGTGGCGGGCTGCTCGCCCTGTGTGCGGGCCTGACGCTGGCGGGCTGTACATCGCCTGCAACCGTTGAGGAGCCTAAGTTAAAGACATCCCACACTTCCACCGAAAGTCAGACGGAGACTGCCGGTTACAAAGCAGATTTGCAGGAACTCGCAGAGCGGATCAAATCGGAGCATCCGCGGCCGTTTCGATATATTTCAGAGCCCGATTTCGATCGGCTTGTCGCGTCCAGCGTGGAGAGCATGGGTCCGGAGTCTTCCCGCGCGGATGCGCTATGGGCGTTCAGTGAAATTCTCGCCAGCATTCAGTGCGGACATACGGGTATGTCATACTTCAATCAGGAAAACGCCCTGATCGAAGTCGAAGACCGGTTTCCCGTAGATGTGCGTTTCGTGGGCGAGCGGCTTGTCGTTCTGGACCCGCTCGCCAATTCAGACCGTCTGGAGAAAGGCGATGAGATCGCGAGCATTAACGGCCAAAGCGTCAATGAACTCCGAACGAAAATATTCCCGCACATCGCTGCAGAGGGCGTGGCTGAAACCTTCAAGGACTATGCGTTCAACTATTACGCGACAGCTTACCTGACCTACGCGCTTGGTTTTCCGGACGCCTACCAGCTTACACTGGTTGGGCAGACCGCGCCGACTGAGCTCAAGCCTCTCACGGACTTTTCGTCTAAACCCGTCATCAATCCAGCCGCACTTTGCCAGGAAGGGCTTTGCTCTCGAGAGGATATCGAAACTGGCGCCGGCATTATGACGATCCGGTCGTTTGCCTATTATGGCGACCAGGGTCAGGTCTTCGCAGACTTCGTCGACTCTGCACTCGCCGATGTTGTGGAAAAGGACCGACCTGCACTGATCATCGATATTCGGGGCAATAATGGCGGCTCTGGTTTAGCGGTCGCGTACGTCTTAAGGCGCCTCACTGAGGAACCGTTTGTTTACTGGTCAGATCAGGCTGACAAGCGAGGAGTGCTGGAGCTGTTCGACACCCAGCGGCCAGTGGACGTGGGGCTCGATGCTCCTGTCTTTCTATTAGTGGATGGAAATACGGTCTCCACGGCGCCGCATTTTGCCGCCCTTTTCAAGGAGCATGGTATGGGCACGATTGTCGGCGAGGCGATGGGCGGAAATGCGTCCACGAACGACGGTGCGCAGAACTTTAGTTCAACCGTGCACGGCATTGAGTACAGCATTGCCCGGATGCGGTTTGACGTAGCCGCGCCCAGCCTGTCTCTCGACGAGGCGGTTCAACCGGACTTCCGCTATCCTACACCGTTGATGATGTCCTGTACGGCGACGATTCGATGATGGAGTTTGTCTCCAACATGATTGAAGCTGAGCGCAATTAGTCCGCAAAGCTCTGCGCTTATGCCGTGCTGTTCTTCATCGTCGCCCCGGCCGTGGAGTGAGTGTCCTTCAGGCTTTGGACGACGAGCCGTCTTGTGAGGCGGTCCTCGAGTGTGGAAGCCTTATTGAGGTCCAGTCTGACAAGGTGTGCGTTGAAACGTTCGAATTCGGGAGGCGATGCAAGGGCCTTCAGGGCATATCGGAAACGCCCGCCCCAGTTTGCCGTCTGAAGTTGCAAATGCTCCAGCGCAAGTGCCAGATCCTGCTCGACGGCGTCCATTTCTGTGCCGAACGGGAAGGCCGGCAAGATATCGGCAAAGGGGTGCAGCGCGGTCGTGATGGCCTCTGGTGTGTTGCGGCGCCACTCAGCGGGGACCACAAAATCATCCGGTAGTTTCTTCGCGGCGATGGCGTCTTTCACAAGCCCGTCGAGGAACCGCGCATCGGTGATGGCGAGCATGCGGCGGACGCATTCCTCGTCAGGCTGTCCGCGCAGATCGGCAACGCCGTATTCGGTGATAATGATATCCCTTAGGTGCCGGGGCACCGTCACGTGGCCATAATTCCAGACCAAATTGGACTCGATGCCGGATGCCGTTTCCCGGACGGCCTTCAGCAGGATAATCGACCGGGCATCTTCCAGTTCGTGCGCCTGCGCGACAAAATTATATTGGCCGCCGACCCCGCTGACGACACGACCGTCTTCGAGCGCGTCAGAGGTCACGGCGCCAAGGCAAGTCGCCTTCATCGCGATATTGATGAAGCGCGCATCGACGCGCTCTTGGCGGCGGACCGCTTCATTGCCGTAGAGCGCATTCACGTCATCGACGCTCGTCATGTTGACCCGGTTCAGCACCTCATCGGGGGCATCGCGCAGCCCGCGGTAGAAGGTCTGGGGTCCGAGATAGAATCCGCCATCCACCGTTATCTCGCGGCCCTTGTGCGCCCGGCGCCTGAACACGCCCGCGCGCAAGAGTTCAAACATGCCCTGCGTGAACATTTCGGTGCAGCCGTATAGCCCGCTTACAAATGCGTCATCGCCGCCTTCGTCGACGGGCCCCGCGGGGCCGGGGAGGGCGTTGACTGCGGCGCGAAAGGCGTCGGGCTCAGTATGACGAAGGCGAACGGATTGCGCGGCGCCATCGCCCAGCGAGCCAATGCCGATCTGCAATGTGCCGCCATCCTTCACAAGACGTGCTGCCCGCATTCCGATGGCATAGCTAACCGTATCGACGCGTGGAGCTGGCGGGCCTGCCAGGTCATACCCCCCGCATTCAAGCAGGACATCAAACTCATCGGCGGGGACTTCCGCGTCGTTTGGCATGAAGGGCAGGCGCTCATTGAGCTCACCGACGACGATAAAATTCTCGCGGCCCACTTTCTTTCGCATCAGGGGGATGAGATCGAGGCTGAGATCTGAGTTGCAGGCGAGGCTGAAGCGACCGTCGCGAAAGGCCACCATCTGGCCAAGTACGTTAACGCGCTCAGCCACGATACGGCGCATGGCGTGCGTGTAGTTCACGCTATTGTAGTGGCGCTGGGCGTATTCATTGCCAAGCAAGGTGCCGGTGGCGAGGAAAAATTCCTCAATTTCGACATTGGGCGGCAGACGGCCCTGTTGACGATCAACGGCATAATCAAGATCGGGATAGTCGCCGAAGAACTTCTCTATCAATGGCCGGGCGAACCGCCCCCCAAGTCCGCCGGGCAGGGCAGGGCGAATGATTGAGAGGGCCGTATATATCTTGAGCTTTATGTCCGGATCGGCCTTCGCCATCGCGTACAAAGCATTTGTAAAACGGTTTGCCTTGCCAAGGCCAAGAGGGAGGGCGAGCCGAATATCCTTGCCGATGCGATTGACGACATCCTGCGCGCAGTCTTCCGCAGACGGCCAGATGGGTCGCTCTTCTGTACTGCGCAAACTGCTGTCGTTTGTCATTCAACCCTCATCAAGACCGGGCGTTTCTAAACGTTGCCGCGCTTCAGTTTCATTCGTTCACCATTCTCCATATAGGTGCTTCGCCCATCGCAAAAAGGTGCGAAACTCGAACCGAATACGGCGCCGAGCTTCAGACGACCAATATCAATCCAGGCATCGCCTATCAGTTGAACCTTCCTTCTTTGTTGTGGTGACCGTGATATGAACGGCGCACTCGGAATGAGTTCAAAGCCGTTCACTTAAAGCAGGGGTATCAAGCGGCCTGCGCCGCGTAGCCCTGCTGGAAAGGCCAGTTCTATGAAACGTCATGCGCCAATTGCTGCCGCTCTCTGCCTTGCCGCATTCGCTTCGGTAATCCCGACGGCGACCGCGCAATCGCAAAACCTTGTCATCATCGATCAGGATGGTTTCAAATCCGAAATCTCTGGAAGCCAGACCGGTTATCAGCTGTCCTTGTCCGTCAAACAGCGCGGCTATGAACAAGGTATAAGAGCCATTCAGGAGGGCGCCCGGCATGTCGCGGAGATCAGACAATATGGTCGCGGCAACGGCGCTGCCTTTACCCAGTCGGGGCGGCGTAATTCAGGCTTCCTGGGGCAGGCTGGCTTTTTCAATTCTGCGGCGATCAATCAAATCGGTCAGGGCAATCTTGCGGGGGTCGCTCAGCTCGGCCAAGGAAACTCAGCCAGCGCAAATCAGACAGGCTCCTATAGTGCGCTCGGCATCGTTCAGGTTGGCGACGGCAATGCGGTTAACGTGACGCAGTCCGAACGCGGCGAGGTGAAGCTCGTGATTCAAGGCCTAAACCGTCTGCGCTGGTAGCAGATTTCACCAGACAAAAGTGATGAGCGGCGCCCCCGGCAGGGGCGTCGTTTTTTGTTCGTGATGCAGTCGTCCGGGCCTGAAAGGACGTCCGTTTGGCTCATGAATTCCGGAGTTCAAGGATCCTTATTCGCCTTAAGAAGAATGATGTCATAACTAGGACAAAGCGCTGAAAATAAATAACAAAAATACCTGCAAGATAAGCGGAATGTGAACGGCATGATCCGAACTGGTTCAGCCCCGGTCCTTTACACCTGAACTTGTCGCGCGGTGGTCGTGCGAACCAGGACCAAAAGGAAATAAACATGAAACTTCACATTCTCATCGCTGCCTCGCTCAGCCTCGTTTCCATCGCTTCGACGGTTTCGACAGCGGAGGCACAATCACGAAACAACGTCCGCATCAATCAGTCGGGCTACGCGAATGAAATCGCCGGCCAGCAGAAAGGTTACTGGCAGTCGCTGTCCGTTCGCCAAGACGGCTATGGCCAGTTCATCAGCACCTTCCAGAACGGCGCCCGCAATGGCGCAACGGTTGGGCAGATTGGTCGCGGCAATGACGCGGCGCTGGCCCAGCACGGGCGCCGCAACTCCACAGTCGTCGGCCAGACAGGTGCCTACAACTATTCCAAAACCTACCAGACCGGTACGAACAATCTGACTGGCGTTGCTCAGATCGGAAACTATCACTCCGCGATCACCGAGCAGAGCGGATCGAATAACGGCCTTGGCGTTATTCAGGTTGGTGAAGGTCAGACAGCGAATGTGAAACAGTCCGGCCGGGGGAATGTGACCCTGATCATTCAAGGCGATCACTAGGTCGCAAAAGCGGTCAGCCGGAGGAGGGTCTGCCTCTCCCGGCTGCCACTCTTTCTTGGTTAAAGCTCTTTCGGCGTGGAAGGCACTCGTTCGTGGTGCCTTCTGCGGCGCAACCGGCTGCGGCCTGCAGCGTCCTGTCTGCCTGGCCTATTCGCCATTCCGCGTAAATCGATGTAGGATCAAAGACCGGTTTCCTTGGGAAGTGTGGTCTGTTGTTCATGTCGGATGCCTGCGTAAAAGTGGAAGACATCGAGCCCCTGCTGCAGGCAGCGGGGGACCTCGGGCTTGATACGGCTGCGCTTGTCCCGGCCGGCGCCAACACCATTCCGATCATCGACTATTTCCGCTTTCAGCGCACAATCGCATTGGCCTCCGATGATCTCACAGCCGTGATTTCAAGCCGCAAGCTGACCTATCGGACAGGCCACTTCCTTCTGACGCAGATGCAACAGGCCGGTTCGTTGCTGACGACGCTGGAGACACTCGCCGAGCATATGAACATGATGCACGGCGACGCCTACAACTCGCTTAGATATAGCGATGACCGGGTCTCACTCGTGGTCGATGACAGCCAGTTTCCATATCGGTCGCGGGAGAATACGGCCTTTGTCGAGCTTGTCGGCGATTGCCTGACAATCAAGATACATTGCCTGCTCGACAGTCTGACGGAGGGGCTCGCGTCTACCGCGCTGAAACGCATCCGGCTGAAGCGCAAGCGCGGGATCGAACGCCAGCCGCAGAACAGCTTCTGGCAGGTGCCAATTGAGTATGGCGCGCCAGCCTATGAACTCATTTATGATTTTGACCGGGCGTGTGAGACGATCCGGATCCGCGAAAAAGTGGACCTCAGCGCCGACGGGGTCTTCTCACGCGTGATTGGCTATCTTGAAACGCGGCTCCCGCAAGCCGGTGAGCAGAGCTTCACGGCCCGGACGCTCGACCTGATCGATGATGGTATGACACTGCAGTCCGAAGTGGCCGACAGGCTGGATGTCAGTGTGGCGACGCTGCGCCGCCGTCTTGCCGAGGAGGGGGCGCATTTCCGCGAGCTGGTCCTGAACACAAAACTTCGCCGGGCTGAAGCGATGCTGCGGCGCGGCTGCTCAGTGGCGCACACGACAGAAGTGCTCGATTACTCAGATATCAGGGCCTTCAATCGCGCCTTCAAACGCTGGAAAGGTCAGACGCCAGCCGCGTTCGCGCAGACCTGCCAATCCTGAGCGCCTCACGTATTTGAGCGAAAGTGTTCACTCCTGTTGACGGGATGTGTCGTAGTCCTGCGCCCTGGAATAAAGAGAAGGTCTCCCCAATGCGCTTAGATGCATATGGGAGGATATCATGAATTCACACACACCGCTTGCGGTGCGCCTCGCGCTCGTTTCCGCTACGGCCCTGACGGCCGCACTCGCTGCTCACGCCCAGGACACAGGGGAAGCCACCGCTTCTGCCGCGGTCGAACAAGCTCAGGACCAGCGCCGCTTTAACACGGTCACCGTGACCGCGCAGCGCCGCGAACAAAATCTCGTCGACGTTCCGCTGTCCGTGTCTGCCTTCGACGGCGACCTTCTGGCTGACCTCGGTGTCGCCGACCTGACGGAAGTCGCAAAGATTACGCCAAACGTGACGCTGGAAGTCTCCCGCGGCACGAACACGACGCTGTCGGCCTTCATCCGCGGCGTAGGCCAGCAGGACCCGGTGGCCGGGTTCGAAGCTGGCGTCGGCATCTATGTCGATGACGTCTACCTCAACCGCCCACAGGGCGCCGTGCTTGATGTCTATGATGTCGAGCGGGTCGAGGTGCTGCGTGGACCGCAAGGCACGCTCTATGGCCGCAACACGATTGGCGGTGCCATCAAATATGTGACCAAGGGCCTCTCCGATGATCCGACCTATGAGATCAATCTGAAAGCCGGCACCTACAATCAGATCGACGGCGTGATCACCACATCGCTGCCTGTGACCGATACGTTCCGCGTCGGCCTTTCAGCCGCGCGCTTCCACCGCGATGGTTTCGGCGAAAATGTCATCACGGGCGAAGAAAACTACGACAAGAACCTCTTCGGCGCGCGTATTTCTGCCGAGTGGGATGCCGCTGATAACTTTCAGATCCGCGCGGCAGCAGATTATTCGCTCGACAAGTCGAATGCCCGTCAGGGTCATCGGCTGATCCCTGACCAGCTCCCACCTTTCACTTATCCGGTTTTGGGCGACGTCTTCGATACGCGCGCTGGGCTTGATGCCATCGAACAGCGTGTCGAGGCCTATGGTGGATCGCTGGTTGCGCAGTGGGATATCAATGAAAACTGGACGATCAAGAATATCCTCGCCTACCGCGAAGATGAAAGCACCTCTCCGATCGATTTCGACTCTCTGCCAGAAGCCGACGTCGATGTGCCGGCCATCTATGAGAACGACCAGTTCTCTGAAGAGCTTCAGTTCCTCTATTCAGGTGATCGCCTGAACGGTCTGATCGGTCTCTACTATCTCGATGCGAACGCATCGACCGTGTTCGATGTGCTGCTTGCCACAACGGGCGATGTGCTTGGTTTGCCGGGTCTGAATGCGCAGACCTTTGGTGATGTCGGCACCGAGACCTGGTCGATCTTTGGCGACTTCACTTTTGATGTCACCGATAAGTTCTCTGTCTCTCTGGGCGGTCGCTATACCGAGGACACCCGCACATCGCAGGTCCTGCGCCGGACCTATATTGGCGGCTTCTCGGAGTTCTTCGGCGGAAACCCGACCCTCATCGCAACAACTTCGGATTTCAACGGCGAGGCTGACTTCGACGATTTCAGCCCACGCGTTTCGGTTTCCTACAAGCCGACGCCGGATACCAATATCTACGCTACCTATTCGCAGGGCTTCAAAGGCGGCTCGTTCGACCCGCGCGGCCAGACGACGGCGGCGCCTGACCTTGATCAGAACGGCACCGTGTCCGATCAGGAAATCTATCAGTTCATGCAGTTCGACCCGGAAGAGGTTGATTCCTTCGAGGTCGGTTACAAGGCCAGCCAGCTTGGCGGACGGCTCAATTACAGCCTTGCCGGCTTCTATTCCGACTATACCGACGTGCAGGTGCCGGGCTCTATCGGTGTCGATACCGACGGCGACGGCGTCAACGACTCCTTCTCCGGTGTGACGACCAATGCCGGTGCCGCAACGATCTGGGGTGTTGAGTTTGAGGGCACGGCAACCGTGGCTGAAGACATGGCGCGCACAGGCGACCTTCTGAACCTTGGCTGGTCTGTCGGCTATCTCGATGCCCAGTATGACGAGTTCATCGACGCGTTCGGCAATGACGTTTCCGATCAGCGCGTCATCCAGAACACGCCAGACTGGACCGCGAACGCCCGCGCTTCCTATGAGACGCCATTTGCGGGCGGTGATCTGCTGCTCAACACGCAGCTCTCCTATCGCGGTGAGTCGAGCCAATTCGAAGTGCCCAATCCGTTCCTCGACCAGGAAGCCTATACGCTGTGGGACGCCAGCGTGCGCTGGGAAACGGCGGACGGCCGTTGGGGCTTCAGCCTGACCGGCAAGAACCTCACCGATGAGGAATACATTGTCGCAGGCTACAACTTCGTGACGGTGAACCCGAACGGCACCTTCACGCCGACGCTTGGTCTCGAAGGCACGCTGACGGCCTTCTATGGTGACCCTCGGACGGTCACCGCCGGCATCGACTACAAATTCTAGTTCGATCACGCTCTTCAACGTGCCGGGCAGCGTCACAGCACGCTGTCCGGCCAGTTGCTGAGGCATCGAAACGGGTCAGTCGATGACAGAAATCACTTATAAATCGCCGGACGGCCTGGACCTTTTTGCGAAGGCATATGGACCAGAAAACGCCGCGCTGACAGTGCTGTGCATGCATGGGCTAACGCGAAATCACAAAGATTTCGAGCCGATGATTGATGCGCTGAACGATGAGCGGCGATATGTTTGCGTCGATGTGCGGGGGCGAGGCAGATCAGACCGCGCGACCGACCCGTCGACATATTCTCCGGTCAATTATGCGGGCGACATGATCGCGCTCATGGACCAGATGCAGATTGCAAAAACCGTCTTGATCGGAACGTCGATGGGCGGGTTGATGGCCATGCTAATGGCGAAAGCCATGCCTGAACGCATTCAGGGCATCGTGTTGAACGATGTCGGCCCCAAGGTGGAGCAGGCCGGGCTAAAACGCATTGCGGCCTATTCAGGAAGTCCGTTGCCGGTAGATGACTGGTCAGAAGCCGTCGACCGGACTGCGAAAAGTCAGTCCGTCGCTTTCCCCGACTATGGGAATGAAGACTGGCTCGCTTTTGCGCGTAGAACATGGCGCGAGGAAGAGAACGGACAGATCCGTCTCGACTATGATCCCGAGATTACGCGTTCCCTTGGCGAGGCAAAGCCTGGGCGTCTGGCGAATTTCGCGATGTGGCGGCTCTATGGCGCTATGCGAAAGATTCCGCTGCTGATCGTGCGGGGCGAGACGTCTGATGTCCTTTCAAAAGCGACCGCCAAAAGGATGGTGCGTCGTCACAAAGGCGCGCATCTTGTTGAAGTGCCCGGACGCGGCCATGCGCCGATGCTGGACGAACCGGTCGCCATTTCGGCCATCTCGCAATTTCTGGAAACAATAGAGGCAGGCCTATGACTGATTTTGCAGGGTCCAAACCAGCGGCGGCTAAAGGCCGGGCCTGGGTGCTCGCTGTTCTGACGCTGGTCTACACATTCAACCATGTCGACCGGCAAATTCTGGTTATCCTGCTGGAGCCGATCAAGCTGGAATTGAACCTGCGAGACAGCCAGCTCGGCATGTTGACCGGTATCGCCTTTGCGGCCTTCTATGCCACTTTGGGCATCCCTGTCGCAATGTGGGCTGACCGAGGAAATCGCCGGAATATTATCTCCATCGCGCTATTGATCTGGTCGGGCATGACGGCGCTTTCGGGGCTCGCGCAGACCTATTGGCAGCTGCTACTTGCCCGAATGGGGGTCGGTGTCGGTGAGGCGGGGGGCACACCGCCTGCCACATCAATGATTGCTGACCTTTATCCGCCAGAGCAAAGGGCCACGGCGCTAGGTGTTTATACAACCGGCATCGGCCTGGGCATCATGGCGGGCTTTGCGCTCGGCGGGTACATTTACGAGCTTTACGGCTGGCGTGTCGCTTTCTTTGCGGCGGGTATTCCCGGGGTGATACTGGCACTTATTGTCCGTTTCGCGATCAAGGAACCTGTCCGCGGGGGATCGGATGCCACAGTCGACCATGGTCAGGCGCCGAGCCTTGGTGAAACGCTGCGCTTCATTTTCGGTCAGTCTTCGTATCTCTGGCTTCTGGCGGGATGCCTTCTCATCTGCATCTCGGCAAACGCTTTCCTCGTCTTCACCTCCAGCCTGCTTCAGCGCACCTATGCCTTGTCGCCTGGGGACGTGGCACTGCCGCTTGGTCTGCTCATTGGCGGCGTCGGCAGTGTTGGCGCCGTCGTGATCGGCGCGGTTTGCGACCGTCTGTCGAAGAAGGATCTGCGCTGGCGACCCTGGATCATCGCAGCCTGCGCCGCGCTTGCCCTGCCATTTGCGTGGATGTTCCTTCGCGCGGACACAGCAGGCATGGCCTATGCGTGGAATTTGGTGCCGAGCTTTGTTGGTCTGATCTATGCGTCCATCGCGTACACGGCGTCTCAAGAACTGGTGCAGCTGCGGATGCGCAGTTTCGCGTCCGCCTTCATGCTATTCTGTCTGACACTGATCGGGATTGGCTGTGGCCCATGGATCGCCGGTCTGCTCAGCGACTATTTCGCGGCATCCGGCAGTGAGAGACCACTGGCGCGGGCACTTGAAGTTATCCTGCTGTTCAATGCAGGCAGCATCCTCTGCCTTCTCATGTCTGCGCGCCGCTATCGTGAGGATGCGGCCCGCGCGGTCGCCAATTCGCGCGCGCCGGTTGCGGCGGCCTAACCTACCAATCGGTCGACCAACGATAGGGCGGTCATCTGCGCAGCGCAGGTGATCGCCTCATCATGTCGGCTACGTCGACGTTTTTTCATCGAAGGTTGACTTTGAGGTAAGGATAGACGGATCGCACGATCTGTCGCTTACTCACAAAAAAATAAGTGAGGGAGCACACGCATGGCGAGCGATACGAGCGCAGTAGGAGCGGCGGCAGATAGCGAATTTGGTTTTGACCCGGATGGCCTGCGTCGGAAGTACCGGGAAGAGCGCGACAAGCGCCTGCGCCGCGATGGCAATGAGCAATACGTAGAAATGACGGGCAAGTTCGCCCGGTTTCTTGAAGACCCTTATATCGAGCAAGCCGACACCCGCGCAGCGCTTTTCGATGAAAAACAGGTCGTCATTATCGGAGGTGGTTTCGGCGGCCTCCTGGCCGGCGCGCGCTTGCGTGACGCTGGTCTGAAGGACATCCGCATCATCGAGAAGGGCGGGGATTTCGGCGGCACCTGGTACTGGAACCGCTATCCGGGCGCGGCTTGCGATATCGAAAGCTATGTCTATCTCCCGCTGCTGGAAGAGACCGGCTTCATGCCAGAGCGCAAATATAGCCGCGCGCCAGAAATCCTCAGCTATTCGCGCCGCATCGCAGAGTATTACGACCTCTATAACGACGCGCTTTTTCAGACCGAAGTCACGGATATGAGCTGGGATGAGGACGCCGGAAGATGGACGATCTCAACCAATAGGGGCGATGCCATCCGTGCGCAGTTTGTCATCATGGCGAATGGCCCGCTGCACCGACCCAAGCTTCCCGGCATCCCGGGCATCGAGTCATTTGAAGGGCACACCTTCCATACGAGCCGCTGGGACTATGAGTACACCGGCGGGGACACGACAGGCGGTCTCGATCGCCTTGGCGACAAGACCGTCGGTATCATCGGCACAGGGGCGACATCTGTTCAGATCGTCCCGCATGTCGGTGCCGGGGCAAAACAGCTTTATGTCTTTCAGCGGACCCCGTCCTCAATCGATGTACGCGGTGACCGGGAGACCGATCCGGAATGGTCGCGCTCATTGGAGCCCGGCTGGCACCAGTACCGCATGGAGAATTTCAATACGCTGGTGTCGGGCGGGCATGCCAAGGAAGACCTCGTCGCTGATGGCTGGACCGATATCATCCGCAACCTTGGCGTCGTCGCGCGTCAACGCGCCATGGCCGACAAGAACAGCCCGCTCAGTCCTGACGAACTGGTGCAACTCGCCGACTTCCGGAAGATGGAGGCGATCCGCGCGCGGGTGGATGAGGTCGTGAAGGATGAAGCCACCGCTGCGGCGCTGAAGCCGTACTATAACCAGTTCTGCAAGCGGCCATGCTTTCACGACGACTATCTGGAGACTTTCAATCGCCCGAATGTGAAACTTGTCGACACAGACGGGCAGGGGGTCGAGCGCATCACCGAACGCGGTGTGGTCGCCGGTGGCCGCGAGTATGAGCTTGACTGCCTGATCTTTGCGACAGGGTTTGAAGTCGGCACCAGCTATGCACGTCGGGCGGGCTATCACGTCCATGGGCATAGCGGCCAAAGCCTCGAAGAAAAATGGGAAAACGGCGCGCGGACCTTGCATGGGATGACCGTGAATGGCTTTCCAAACTGCTTCATCTTCTCAACGATCCAGTCTGGTTTCACAGCGAACTATCCGCACGCGCTCGCCGAGCAGAGCCAGCATGCAGCCTACATCATCGCCGAGACGCTTGAGCGCGGCGCTTCTCGCGTGGAGCCGACCCGCGACGCTGAAGAGGCCTGGACCGAGACGATCCTCGGCGCCGTGCTCGACCGTCGCAAATTCCTCGAGGAATGCACGCCCGGCTACTACAATAATGAAGGCCAGCCATCCCCGGAGGCGGCAAGCTTTGCTCCCTATGGAAAAGGTTCAGTGGCGTTCTTCAAGCTTATCGACGAGTGGCGTCAGACATCCCGAATGGAGGGCTTGATCCTAAGCTGATCGATTGAGCGCACCGCGCGGCGACCCCACTTTGTTGAATTCAGTGTAGTTCACTCACATTTATCTGGCAGAAGTGCCCCAACCTGTTCTATCAGTCATGGAATAGACGGGAGAAGCATACTGAGCGGCAATGTACCGCGTGCAGCTGCAAGAGGGAGCGCCACCATGATTTCACGCATCGCCAATTGGTGCTTTGCAGCCTTGCTGCTGGCCATCGCGCTGTATCTGACGATCCGCGGTTTCACGCTGATCTCCTTGGGCGGCAGCTGGTATTATGCGCTGGCAGGCCTCGCTCTCTTGGGGGTCGTGGCCCTCCTCATTATGCGGCGCCCGGCAGCCGGTATTCTCTATGCGCTGATCATTGCGGTGACCCTGATCTGGTCGATACCCGAAGCGGGCCTCGACCTGCTGGCGCTTCTGCCGCGCCTCGCGGCCTGGATCGTTGTCGGGCTCTGGTTCCTGACGCCTTGGCATCGCGCCGCGATGACGTCGAGCGGTGATGCCAAATGGGTCGCGGGCGCGAGCCTTGCTGGTATCGCACTTCTTGTCGTTAGCGGTTTTCAGAAAAGCCCGGTTATTGAGTTTGACCGCGATGCGTCTGCGCAGACCGCCACTGCAGCCGATTGGGCCGATTATGGCAGCACGCCAGAAGGCACGCGCTATTCGGCCCTTGCCGAGATCACGCCGGACAATGTGACCAATCTCAAGGAAGTCTGGCGCTTCGATACGAAGATCCCGTACGAGTACAAGAACACCCCGATCAAGGTCGGCTCCAACATCTTCACCTGCACGTCCGGCAATATCGTGATCGCGGTGGATGCGAGCACCGGCAAGGAAACGTGGCGGTTTAACCCGCAGAACAAACTGTCCGGCGCGACGCCGGAGGCGCTGGCGCGCGGCAACACGTTCACGCGCGGATGCCGGGGTGTCTCCTACTATGAAGCGGGCGAGGACTATGCCGGACAGTGCAAAGCGCGCATTCTGACAGGCACGACGGATGCAAGGCTCATCGCGCTGAACGCAGAGACGGGCGAGCGCTGTAGCGACTTCGGCGAGGATGGCGAAGTGGACCTTCGTCAGGGCCTCGGCCCACACCCCATCTTTGCCTACTTCCACAGTTCAGTTCCCCTTGTCGCGGGCGACAATGTCGTGGTTGGCGGCTGGGTCGTCGATAATCAGGAGCTCGGCAATCCGTCCGGCGCGCTGCGGGCTTTCAATGCGGTCGACGGGTCTTTTGTCTGGGGCTGGGATGTTGGCCGTCCGGGCGACACCTCTTTCCCGGCAGAGGGCGAGACGTTTACGCTGGGCACGCCCAATGTCTGGTCGATTATGAGCTATGACCCGGAGCTGGACTTGCTCTTCGCGCCAACGGGAAATGCCTCACCTGACTATTATGGCGGCAAGCGCCGGGATATCGATGACGCCTACAATGCTTCAGTCGTAGCGATACGCGGGGCCACGGGCGAAGAGGTCTGGTCCTACCGCACGGTCTATCATGACATCTGGGACTATGACGCCCCATCCCAGCCGACACTCATCGACATCAAGCGCGACGGTGAGGTCGTTCCCGCCGTCGCCCAGCCGACCAAGCGCGGTGAGGTCTTCCTGCTCGACAGGCGCACCGGGGAGCCGCTCTGGCCCGCCACGGACTGTCCGAATGGATCAGCACCGACCGCTGCGGGCGAATGCCCCGTGCCACAGGGGCCTGCAAAAGGTGATCGCGTATCACCTATCCAGCCGTTTTCGGGGCTGCCGCGCTTCAACGCGCCGCGCACGGAAAAGGACATGTGGGGGCTCACACCTCTCGATCAGCTCTATTGCCGCATCGAGTTCAAGAAGATGCGCTATGAAGGCCACTTCACCCCGCCAATGCCTGGCGGCGGCGTTCTTGGCCGCGACAAGACATGGGGCGGCACATTCCAGTATCCCGGCAATCAGGGCGGCTATAACTGGCCGAGCGTATCCGTCGATGCCGAGAACGGTTTGCTGATCGCTCAGCCCATGTTGCTCGGTAACCGGATCTATCTACAGACGGCCGCCGAGCGCGCCGCAGAATCCGGGCGTGAAGCGCCGCCGGCATCGGACAATGCTCTGACAGGGCAGGGGCCTTGGGCAGATGACACGCCGCGCTATGGCATCACCAGCCGCTTTGTCTCCAAGTGGAAACTGCCTTTCACCAATATCGCATCTGACATGCCATGCTTTGAGCCGCCTTATGGTCGGCTGGCGGTGATCGATCTGAACAATAATCAGCTGCTCTGGAGCCGCCCCATCGGCAATATGCGTGAGCTTGGGCCGTTCGGTATCAAGCCGGGCCTGCCGTTCGAAGTCGGCACGCCGGTCTATGGCGGCACGACAACGACACGCAGCGGCCTGATCTTTCAGGTCGGCACGCTGGATTCCACATTCCGGGCCATTGATATCCGCAATGGCAAGACGCTGTGGCAGACCAGGCTGCCCCACACCGCGAACGGCGCGCCTATCACCTTCACCGAAGACGGCAAGCAATACGTCGTCGTGGCTGTCCCGAACAATCCAGATGACGGCGCGCCAACCGGTGGCGGCCAGCTGATCGCCTACGCGCTGGAGGACTAAGCCCCCAGCGCTTAAAGGCGTCTAACTTGCGATCAATTGAACAATCGTATCGGCTTTCGGCACGTTCTCGATGTCCATCACAGTATCGATGACATCCTTCGCGCGCGGCTTGCCAACGACCGGCCAGAGCAGTTCCATCGCCTTGTCGAGCACGTCCTGGCGCGTCATCGGATGCGATGGGAAGCCGCGAACCCACGGCACAAACAGCTTGGTCTCACCCGTCTTGCCGTCAACTAGCGTCACGCGGGCCGGTTCGGTGCGGGTCTCGCCTTCTTTCACTTCAAGGTCTGGCGCGTGGATGACGTCCATCTTCTCCATAAGGGCGCGCACTTTGGCATCATTGTTGAAGCGGTCGCGGTCCTGCGCGGACACCAGGTCGAGCCGCCCATCAATCAGGATAATTGAGGCGAGGTAGCGAAGATTGAGCGCTGGCATCTCTGCATTGCGGAAGGCGTCCCAACGGCCGGGCATTTCCATCACGATGGATTCGACAGTTTCTGGAGACGTTTTCGGCAGAAGCTCCAGGACCGCTTGAACGGCCGGTTGGGTCGGGCCGCCGACGGGATAGCGCTTATAGGCCGTATGCGTCAGCTCTGAACGGGTCGCCAGATCTTCGATCAGATAGGCCGGATCATGATCGCCGCCTGCAAACATCTTGTGATGCATGTACGCGGCCTCATTGTCGAAGCAGTCTGCAACACCGGTCAGGCCCGTCTCAACCAGTAGGGCGGCTTCGATGCCATTCCGCGCGCCAACACCGGCGAACACGAATGTCTTCTCGATATGCTCCTCGTCGAGCAGCCATTGCCATGAGCCTGATGCCTGTTGAACGGCGTATGACATGACATGCTGTACCTTCTCGGACGGCAGACCAAGCAGCGAGGCCGCGGTGGCAGCCGCACCAAAACAGGGGCCCAGACTGTGGTTGGCAATCCCCATGCGATATAGGTTTCGTACGCCGAGCGCTTTCGGCATCCGTCCGCAGAGTTCATACCCGGCAACGCAGGACCGCAACACATCATGGCCTGAGAGGCCGCGATTCTCAGCGATGGCGAACGCCGTCCCGACGACGGCCGGTCCGGGCTGGACGAAGGCGGATGGAATGAAGTCATTGATCTCGGACCCGTGCACAATCATGGCTGATCCAAAGGCGGCATCAACAAGCCCGACACGCTCCTTGGTGCCCAGCATGGTGGCGCCATTGGCGGCGCCTTCCGATTTCATGAGGGCGTATTTACGGCCGAGCATGGCTGGCTCAAGGTCCTTGCAGGACACCGCAGATGCGATGGAATCAAGGATGTGCCGTTTTGCGAGCTCCAGAAATTCGGGCTCAACATCAGCCGTCCGGATTTCGGCGATATACTTGCTGATCGTGGGCGTGATGTTCGCGGGCACATCTGCAGCTGTCTCAGTCGCTTCGCTGGTTTCGGCGCCGCCTTCGGCCATCGCTTTTGGCGCACCTGCAAGCGCGGCTCCAAGTCCGAACAAGCCAAGTCCGAGTGTTCCACGTCTGCTAAAGTTTGGATTCATTGGATTCTGGCTCATGTTTCGCTCCTGATTTGTTTGCTGAACGTGCCTTGAGATTACAACAAGATTGCGCTCACCTTTTATTTGATGATAGCCAACTATCAGCGTGTGGCAATCTCACCAATAAAAACGATCTCTCGGGAGGAGACAAAATGAACAGGTTCCTTTTCGCCGTTTCGGCGTGTGCTCTGGTTTTCGCCGCGCCGGTTATGGCGCAGGAGGAGGGGGATACGCAGCAGAACGCGGCTGCAGGCCCGGCCCGGACGACGGGCTCAATGGCGTCGCGTGCTGACATCTCACGGCACGATGCCGCCAAAGCGGCCGGGTTTCGCGCGCTTCATCTATGCACGGGTCTATTCACCTCGGAGATGAGTGAAGACCTGGTCCGAGCGACGCTCAGCCGCTCGACCAAGCTTCCGGGCTTCGAAGAAACGATTGATCAAGACGGGAAATACGTTGCTGTCTCCTACCTAGATGACATGCCGCCGCGCTACGCGGTGTTCCGGCCAAATATGGGCTGCACACAGCTTCCAATCGGGGCCGATCTCACCATTGCAGACAATCTCACGCCGTGGCCAGCAGACCTCGAAACGCCAAACTTAGACGATCAGCCGTGGCCGATGGGCGATGTGGATGCCGCTGCCGAAATTGATGCTGACAGCAAGGCGGCACTGGAAGCTGTGCTGGACGTCGCCTTCGAAGACCAGGCCGGCAAGTACAAGGGCGACACCTGGGGCGTTGCCATCGTGAAGGATGGCAAGATCATCGCCGAGCGCTACGCCGAAGACGAAGGCTATGGCCCGCACGTGTCGGCGCGCACCAACTCAATGTGCAAAAGTCTGTCCGCCAGTGTCGTTGGCGTCGGTGTCCGGAAAGGACTGGTCGACATCAACGAACCTGCGCCGCTCGCAGCCTGGCGCACGCCGGGCGATCCGCGCGGCAAGATCACGATCAACGACATGCTTCACATGGCGAGCGGTCTCTGGACGTCAGGCGCGGGCAACCCACAGCGGGACATCTACGGCTCAGGCGCGCCGGTCTCCGAGATTTCCGTACTCAACATGATCGATGCGGAGCCGGGCACACAATTTGTCTACTCCGGTTCAGACACCATCATGTCGGTTCGGGCTGTCCGTGAAGCCTTCGATGATGACGCCGCCTGGGTCAGCTTCCCGCATCGCGAGCTTATGTGGAAAATCGGTATGACGCGGACCGTCATGGAGACCGACTGGCGCAACGATTTTCTTGGCTCCGGCCAGTGCTGGAGCACTGTGCGGGACTTTGGCCGGTTAGGTCTTCTCTATCTGAACGACGGCAAGTGGAACGGCGAACAGATCCTGCCTGCGGACTGGTCTGAATACGTTTCGACCTATGCGCCCGCCCAGCCAGGCTCCCACACGACCGGCAGCGCGGGCTATGGCGCGCAATTCTGGCTCTATGACGAACGTCAGGGCCTGCAGAGCCCTGGCTATTCTGCGGCAGGTGCCTATGGCCAGTATGCGATGATTGTTCCTGGCGAAAACCTTGTCGTTGTTCGCCGCGGTCTCGACGTCGGGGCGGGATTCAACATCGCTTCCTTTACGGCCGACGTCATTGATGCGCTGGAGAAGTAGATGAGTTTCCAACCTGATCGCCGATCCTTCATGCTGGGTGGCTCGCTTTTGCTTGCAGGGTGCGCCACGTCTTCGCTCACGCAGACGTCTGCGCCCGGGCCTGGCACTGGAGCATGGGCCACGTCCTCTCCTGAAGCCAAAGGTCTGTCGTCAGCTGCGCTCAAGGCGGCCGCCGCGCAGCTCGGCGCGCCGGGAGAACGCCAAGGGCTGGTTGTCGTACGAGGCGGCGAGCTTGTGTTCGAGCAGTACTGGGCGAACGACTATGCACGTGCGACGCCGGACTGGCAGAACGTGTCGTTCTCGTCTGGCAAGTCATGGGGATCGACCATGGTCGGGCGGGCGCAATACCAGGGCTATCTCGACATAAACGATCTTGCCTCGAAATATGTCCCGGCAGAGACGACGGGCTTCAATCCAGCAACGACGATCAAACACCTGCTGACCATGTCGTCCGGGGGAACGTTGAACACCAAGCCAAGCAGTGTGCCTCCGAAGCGGCTGGACGATCCTACGCCGCCCGGAGCGGGGGTCGAATATGAGTGGCATGATGCGCCGGAGGATGGAAAACCGGAAGGCTACGGCACCACCATCCAGCCAGGCACGCAGTTCATCTATGATGGTGCGCCTGCTGACCACCTTGCAGATATTGTCTCTGCCGCAACAGGCCAGACCAGCCTGAAATACATGACCGATGAGGTCATCAAGAAGCTTGGGTGTCGGCATACCGGCTATCAGCCTGAAGGCGTCGACTCGAATGGCAATGTGCGGATCGGCGGCTCGATGTTGATCTCCTGCCGCGACATGGCTCGCCTCGGTCAGCTCTATCTGAACGGTGGCCGCTGGGGGCGCAAGAGGCTGATTTCCGAAGACTATGTGCGCCAGGCCACCAGCCCATCGGCGACCCGTGAGGGCTATGGGTATCTCTGGTGGCTGAATGCTGACGACAGCATCGCGAAGGCGCCAAAGTCGATGTTTTTTGCGGCCGGTGCGCTCGGCCAGTACTGCTTTGTGCTGCCAGAGCAGGACATGGTCATTTCAACAATGGGCTTTGGCCGTCCCGGTCTTTCAACTGATGCTGCCTGGGACGCGCTCGCCCAGATTCTTCCCGCCTGATCAAACAAGGTTATCGCTCCATGACACGCTCACGCTCGCCCCTCTTGCTAGCCGCTTCCATTTTTCTGATGTCAGCCTGTGCGACAGCCCCGCAGACGCCTCGCCCGGACGCTTTGGTCAGCACCACTTCAGGAACGCTGCAAGGCGCATCTGTTGAGGGCGTCGACGTCTATAGGGGCGTCCCGTTCGCGGCGCCGCCCGTTGGCGAGCTTCGTTGGAAAGCGCCGCAGCCCATGAGTTGGGATGGCGTCTATCAGGCGACTCAAGACAAGCCCGCCTGCGTTCAACCGCTCAGCAAGGATGGATCGCCAAATGGCGGCGGATATGCGGGTCCGGTCAGTGAAGACTGTCTCTACATGAACATCTGGGCGCCGGAAGATGCCGAGAACGCGCCAATCATGCTGTTCCTGTTTGGTGGTGGCGGTGTCGTCGGCGCGGGTAACGTTCCGACTTATGACGGATCGGCGTTTGCGCGCGACGGCGTTGTTCTGGTGACGATCAATTATCGCCTCGGCGCGTTGGCGGGCTTTGCCCATCCATCCCTGACGGCAGAGGCGAGCGCTGAGCCGTCGTCAAACTTCCATCTCCTCGACGCTATCGCCGCGCTCGAATGGATGAAGGCGAACGCCGCGAGCTTCGGCGGTGACGCTGAAAACATCCTGCTATTCGGTGAGTCTGCCGGAGCCACGATGACAGCCAATCTCGTCGCGTCTCCGATGACGGAAGGGCTTTTCCAGAAGGCGATCTTCGAGTCGACCGGGTCACTTGGCGCGCCTGCGACACCGCTCGCCCTCGCGCATGAGCGCGGCGCGAAGCTTGCCAGTGATCTTGGCCTTGATGGTGCAGCGGCCACGCCCGAAGAGCTACGCGCACTCGACGCGGACGCCATCATTTCACATCGCGCGCTCGGCCGGGGACAGCGGACCATTCTGGATGGCGAGGTCATGGAAACGGCGATTATGGACACGTTCGCTGCCGGTCATGAGAACGACGTGATGCTGGTCGTCGGGACCAATAGCGATGAAGGCCGGCTCACCGGGACCAAGCAGGTCGCCGAATATGCTGAGGACGGCGCGCCGGTCTGGCAGTATTTCTTTGATTACGTTGCCAATGACTTGCGCGAGGCAAACCCGAATGGGGCGCCCCATGCCCATGAGCTGCCCTTCGTCTTCGACACGCTGGAAAAGTATCCACGCGTCAAAGCAAAAACCGCCGATGATCAGGCAGCAGCCGATCTTGCCCATTCATGCTGGGTGGCTTTTGCCAAAGCACCGCTGGACGCGACGGCGCTGATCTGCAGCGACGGCTTCGTCTGGCCATCCCGCAATGCGCAGAATGATCATGTTGTCGCCGTGCTGCAGTCCACGCCGTCGCTGAAGCCCGTCGCTGAGATCAAGTCGCCGCCAAATGGCGCAGAACCTGGCCCAACCAGCCGGGACGACTGAGCCGCTCTAGTCGCAGTGCCAGCAGGTTTCGTAGGCATCCATGCCGATCGGGCCGCCAGGCGGGAGGGTCTTGGCCGGAACGGCCACGGCTGACCGCGCGTCCGGGTTTTCAAGGAAGAGCTCGATCTGGTTTTCCAGCCATTCAGCATGATCGCCAGATGCTTTCCTGAGACCGTCTTTAAGGTTGAGAAGGGCGGCGCTGGCGGCGGCCTTCACGCTGGTGGTCGTATCTGCGGAAGCAAGGTCCATCAGCGCGAAGGCGTATCGGGCCTGTACCGCATCCGCGATCGGCGTCGTGCGCGCTGAACTGGATGACTTCAAAACCGCGCGCTGGATCGTCTCGAACACTTCCTCTGCGCCCGGATTGGCTGCGTCACGGCGATGAAACTCGATCAGTCGTGCAACACGCGCCGGGTTCAGCAGGGCCTCAAACGTCATTTCGGCGGCAGTGTCCGCAGCTGAAACGAGATCGAATGCGGGGTCTGCAGTTGCCTTGAAAAGCTCCCGGCGCCCATCGGCCCGGATATAGCTTTCAATGGCAGGGGTGAGCAGGGCAAGCGTCTCATCATTCAGATCAAGCGCCGCCGGAGACACGGTCTGCAGGATGACATGCAGCGCCTCACGCTGACGCTCCGGTGAGACAATACTGGCGGCAGGCTGGCCATCGCCTCGCAGGCCATAATTGAACGTCATGCCGCCGAGGACTTTTGATGCCGCTGCTGTCTGGTAGCGGTGATAAAGGTAGATCGGCACGATAACGGCATTGAGGTCAGATATCGGCTGGCCTTCCTGCACGCGGTCAGGCCCGAAATCATCTAGCGCGATGCGGCGAACGGCGAGGGTTTCTTCGAGCGCAGCAACCGGGTCTGCGCCATTGTCCCAAATATTGCCAAGCGGATGGCCAGTGCTCACGCTGCGCGCGTCGGAGTCCTGCACATAGACCAAACCATTGGCGTTTGCTTCGCGGACAAGAGCGTCGCGCTCCGCGCGCGACAGGTCACCATAGAGCCATGTCGCCGTGAACTTGTCCCAAGGGCCAACGCCCACGCTGTAGGCTTCGCTGAAATCGAGCTTCCCGTCCTGCACGCGGATGTCCGGGGCCGGGTAGTCCATCACCGATCCGCGATCATAGGTGCTGGCCGCGAAGTTGTGTGCGAAGCCGAGCGCATGCCCGATTTCGTGGGCTGAGAGCTGGCGGATGCGCGCCAGGGCCAGTTCGACCGGATCATCGGCCGCGCCGGTCCCGGTCTTGGATGTGCCAGCAAGCCCTTCAAAGATCATCCTGTCCTGGCGCACGCGAAGAGACCCAAGGATCACATGGCCTTTCAGCATTTCGCCGGTACGCGGGTCTGACACGCCGCCACCATAGGACCAGCCGCGCGTCTGTCGGTGGACCCACTGGACGACATTGTAACGGATATCGAGTGGGTGAGCGTCTTTGGGAAGGATCTCCACACGATACCCATCTGGATACCCTGCCGCCGCGAAGGCGTCTGCCCACCATTTGGCACCGTCCACCAGGGCAGACTGAATTGGCTCGGGCGCGCCGCTATCAATGTAGAAAACGATGGGCTTGATCGTTTTCCCGTCAGCATTTTTCTCAAGCCGAAACCGGCGGGCGAGCCGCTGTTCAACCGGGTCTGCAAGGCCTGCGCTATAATCGAAATGGGCCTCTTCGATCACGCCTGCACGCGGATCAGAGGGTAGGGGTGTGTAGCCCTCTTCGGGCAGCCGCGAGAATGAATGATGCTGGATCAGCGTCACGTCATGACCATTCGCGGCCGTTGTCGAGACCTCACGGCCGGGGTTGGCGCTGGACAATGTCAGGAACACATCGATTTCGACATTGTCCGGAAAAGCGAACACATTGGACGTGTCCACCATGGTGCGGTCATCTGCGAGTCGGAAGCTACCTTGCTTCGCATCATGTAGATATTGAACAAGATTGAGGGAATCAGCGGTCAGGAAATCTGTCAGATCGACCGTTAGTCCGCCGCTCTCGGAGACAATGTCTGCCGTGCCAATAAATGAGGTCGCGAAGCTTTCCCGGACGGCTCGTTCTTCCAGCGGATTTTCCGGTCCGGCCCGGTAGGTCTGATTTTCAGCTTCGATGATGAGTTTGTCTCCGAGGCGCCGGAAGACCAGTATTTCGCCGCCGCTGCCCCAGCCGCGATCGAGCCCAACCGGGTTGGACCCGAGGCCGGCCGTCAATCGCACGCTATGGATCATCCGCAACGAAACGCCGTCACTGTCCGGGGCGGGCAATTTGGCCAGCACCTGGCCATCCGCCGCAGTCACTTCGAGGTCAAAAAAGCCCTCCAGCGTTTGAGACTCGTTGGCGTCTGCCGCCACCTGCGCCATTGATGGCAATGGCCCGAGAATGAGAAGGGCGAGGCCCAGGATCGCGTGACGCATTCAGTGCTCCTTCGGCAGTTTCTGTTTGACCCTAGTCGCAAGGCGGTTGGCCTGTCGAGCGGACGTCCCTCTAGTTCCTCCTGACTGACGTGAATTCGGGCAGGTTCGTGTTGCGAAAGCCCGCCGACTGGTCCAACCTCGACCGGCAAGAGCTTCGACGACAGGGGCCGCGGGAGGAAAATATGACTGACCAGACCAAGGGCAAAGCCTATTGGCGCGCGACTGTTCGGCTAACGCTAGGTCTTCTCGCGATATGGTTTTGCGTCTCCTACGGCGCAGGCATTCTGTTTCGCGATTTTCTCGATCAGGTTTCGATTGGCGGAGCACCGCTAGGGTTCTGGTTTGCCCAGCAAGGCTCAATCTACGTCTTTGTCGGCCTGATCTTCTATTATTGCTGGGCGATGGCGCGGCTTGAGCGCAAATACCGCGTGAGGGACTGAGCCATGGATCAGACGTTCTGGACCTACTTCTTCGTCATCGTCACCTTCGGCCTCTATATCGGCATCGCCATCTGGGCCCGGGCTGGCTCCACCAATGATTTCTATGTGGCCGGGCATGACGTCCACCCAACCGTAAATGGTATGGCGACCGCCGCTGACTGGATGTCGGCGGCATCGTTTCTCTCCATGGCCGGTCTCATCGCCTTCATGGGCTATGGAGGCTCTGTCTATTTGATGGGCTGGACGGGCGGATACGTCCTCCTCGCGCTACTGCTTGCGCCATTCCTGCGAGAGTTTGGCAAGTTCACCGTGCCGGACTTTGTTGGCGACCGGTACTATTCGACGACCGCGCGCGTCATCGCAGTGGTCTGCGCGCTGTTTGTCTCGTTTACCTATATCGCAGGCCAGATGAAGGGGGTGGGCGTCGCCTTCTCCGGCTTCCTCGGTGTGCTGTTTGAGTGGGGCATCATCATCGGCATGGTGATCGTCTTCTTCTACGCGGTGCTCGGCGGGATGAAGGGTGTCACCTATACGCAGGTCGCCCAGTATTGCGTGCTGATCTTCGCCTACACCGTGCCTGCGATCTTCATGTCAATCATCATTACCGGCAATCCGGTGCCGCAGCTTGGCTTCATCGGTGAGGCGCAGGGCGAAGGCATCTCCATGCTGGAGAAGCTCAATCGTACCATCACTGATCTTGGCTTTCTGGAATACACGCAGACCAACAAATCCATGATGGACGTGTTCTGCATTACCGCGGCGCTGATGTTCGGTACGGCAGGCCTGCCGCATGTGATCATCCGGTTTTTCACCGTACGCAGCGCATCCGCCGCGCGAATCTCAGCCGGCTGGGCGCTCGTCTTCATTGCGTTGCTTTATACAACGGCACCGGCCGTCGGCGCCTTTGCCCGGATCAACTTCATCGATACCGTCAACGACGCGACCTACATCAGCGACGACGAAGATTACGACGCCCGCGCTGCCGAGATCACGGCTGATGGCGGCAAACCGGTTCCGACCTGGTACAAGGATTGGGAATCGACCGGACTGCTCGACTATCAGGACAAGAATGGCGATGGCTTCATGCAGTATCGCGGGCCCAATGCGCCGGACGGCATCGAGAATGAGGTGTCGCCGAACAATGACATCTTCGTGCTGGCCAACCCTCAGATCGCAAACCTTCCCGGATGGGTGATCGGCCTTGTTGTTGCGGGAGGACTGGCGGCCGCTCTGTCGACGGCTGCAGGTCTGCTGATGGTGATTTCGTCTGCCGTCAGTCATGACCTTTGCAGGCGAACGCTGTTCAAGAATATGGATGACAAGACAGAGCTTCGCGTGGCCCGCGGCGCGGCGGCTGGCGCTGTGTTCGCGGCAGGCCTGCTTGGCATCTACTCGTCACAGCTTGGGTTCGTGGCGCAGGTTGTCGCTTTTGCCTTCGGGCTCGCCGCCGCCTCGCTCTTTCCGGTTATCTTCCTCGGTATCTTCTGGAAGCGGATGAACAAGGAAGGCGCCATTGCCTCGATGGTCACCGGTCTGTTGACGACGTTTGGCTATATCTACTGGTTCAAATTCGTCGATACAGACCCTGCCCACTGGCTTTTCGGTGTCTCGCCTGAAGGGATCGGGTTTGTGTTTATGTGGTTGTCGGCAGGGGTCGGAATTGCGGCGGCTTTGGCGACAAAAGCCCCGCCACAGGACGTTCAGGACATGGTGGAGCGGATCCGCATGCCCGGCGCCGCAGAAGGCTAGTCTGGCACGCAAGCCCGCCATTATCAGGAACGAACACGTCGGCATTTTTTAGAAAAGCCGCACATTCCCCATTGAAGCGAGTGGTTGGACAGACAACATCAATCGGTGTTATCCATTTAACTGTTGCAAATGAAATTAATTTCGAACGCGCAGTTCAATACAGCGCTGATCGAAGAAAACCGGGAGAAATATCTATGAAGTCACTTCTTTTTGCAGGCGTTTCCGCACTGACCCTTGCCGCCATGACGCCCGCGGCGCTGGCGCAGGATGGGGCAGTCGAGGAAACAACATCCGGCGAGACGACGGCCGCGTCTGATGAAGCTGAGGCTGCTGTCGAAACCGAGGCAAGCGAAGAAGCAGACTACATGATCCTGCTGAACGAATGGGAAGGCCCTTATGGCGGCGTGCCACCCTTCGATCAGATTGAAGTCTCTATGTTCGAGCCCGCGCTGGAAGAGGGCATGGTTCGTGCCCGCGCCGATATCGAAGCCATCACCGCGCAGGAAGAAGAGCCGACATTTGAGAACACAATTCTCGCGCTTGAAGAGTCCGCGGCAGATCTTGGCCGGGTTGGCACCATTTATGGCATCTGGGCGTCAAACCTCAGCTCGCCAGAAGTTCAGGCTGTTCAGCGTGCCATGGCGCCAAAACTGGCTGGTTTCCGTGATGAGCTCTACCAGAACGCCGAGCTGTTTCAGCGCATCGACGCGATCTATAACAGCGATGCCTATGATGAGCTGACACCAGAGCAACAGCGTCTTGTGTGGGACTATCAGACAGATTTCCTGCGCGCAGGTGCTGGTCTTGATGAAGCACAGAAAGCGCGCGTTGGTGAGATCAATCAGGAACTCGCGTCGCTCTACACTGAATTCTCGAACAATCTCCTCCATGATGAGGAGGCTTACGTCACATGGCTGTCAGAAGACGAGATTGGCGGTCTGCCAGCATCGGTTCTGAGCAACGCAAAGTCCGCAGCCGAGTCGCGTGACAATGAGGGCGGTGAATATGCCGTTCTGAATACGCGCTCTTCGATGGACCCTTTCCTGACCTATTCGACGGACCGGGACCTGCGCAAAAAGGTCTGGGAGACCTATTACAGCCGCGGCGACAATGGCGACGAGTACGACAATAACGCCATCATCGGCGACATCATGAAATTGCGCGCCGAGCGCTCCAAAATTTTCGGCTATGACAACTATGCATCCTGGTCGATGGAAAAGCAGGTTGCGCAAAAGCCGAAAGCGGCGATGGACCTGATGATGAAGGTCTGGCCAGCAGCCAAAGGCAAGGTGGCTGAAGAGGTCGCCGCGATGCAGGCAATCGCCGACGAAGAAGGCGATTTCATCAAGATCGCGCCGTGGGACTATCGCTATTACGCTGAAAAAGTCCGTCAGGCCGATTACGACTTCGACGCTGAAGAGGTGAAACAATACCTGCAGCTGGAGAACCTCCGTGAAGGCATGTTCTGGATGGCTGGTGAGCTCTATGGCCTCGAATTCAGCCAGATCGACGATGTGCCTGTCTTCCAGGAAGACGTCCGCGTCTGGGAAGTCACCCGTGATGGTGAGCATGTCGGTCTCTGGTACTTCGATCCGTATGCCCGTGCTGGCAAGCGCTCCGGCGCGTGGATGAACGCCTACCGCACGCAGGACAATATCGACGGCTTTACGACGCCGATCGTCTCGAACAATTCCAACTTCGTGAAAGGCTCTGGCGATGAGCCTGTCCTGATCTCATGGGATGATGCATCGACGCTGTTCCATGAATTTGGTCACGCGCTTCACGGTCTCAACTCGAATGTGACGTATCCGTCGCTGGCCGGTACCGCCGTGCCGCGCGATTATGTTGAATTCCCGAGCCAGGTTCACGAGAACTGGCTGCCGACCCAGGAAGTGCTGCAGCAATTTGCACTCAGCGCTGAAACCGGCGAGCCGATCCCGCAGGAGCTGGTCGACAAGATCGAACGCGCGGCGAATGCTCGCCAGGGCTTCGATACGACCGAATATCTTGCCAGTGCGCTGGTCGATATGAAGCTGCACACGATGACCGACTTCACGGACTTCGACGCCGACACGTTCGAGCGTACAACGCTTGAAGATCTGGGCATGCCAGAACAGCTGCCAATGCGTCACCGCATGCCACAGTTCTCGCACGTCTTCTCAGGCGAAGGTTATGCGGCTGGCTACTACGCCTATCTCTGGGCTGACACGTTCAGCGCCGATGCGTGGGAAGCGTTTGAGGAAGCCGGTGGTCCTTACGATAAAGAGACCGCTGCGGCCTTCCGCAAGTGGATCCTCTCGGTCGGTAATACGATTTCCCCATCGGATGCCTATGAGAAGTTCCGTGGACATCAGCCTGACACGAACGCGCTGATGCGTGATCGCGGTTTCCCTGTTCCAGATGAGGCAGCGGGCGATGTTGGCGCTGAGGCCGGCCCGGCAAGCGGCGAACCTACAGAATAAACCATCTCAAAACCCCGGCTCAGTGAGCCGGGGTTTTTCTTTGCGTGTCGGTCAGACCAGCGTGATTGAACCGGTGAGGATTGCGTCGGTGAGGGAGCGCAGCTCGGTGTCGAGCGGGCGGTCTTCCTCAAGGAAGGCTGAGTGTTCGCGCACGGCGCGGATTTGCGACATGATGGCGTCGCCGACAACATCTTCAGTCAATTCGCCGCTACGCAGCCGGATTTCGATCGCCTGCGCATTCGCCATTAGATGAGCGGCTGTAATCTGGGCGACCAGCGTGTTCACGCGGAGCGCGTCGCGCGAAGCGATTGTGCCCATAGAGACCTTGTCCTGATTGTGACATTCCGTGGAGCGCGAGAAGACGCTCGCAGGCATGGTTAGCTTGCAGGCCTCGGCGGTCCAGGCGGACACAGCGATCTGCACAGCTTTGAAACCGTGATTGATCGCGGCGCGTTCGCCGGTTGCGCCAGACAAATTGGACGGCAGACCGTTTGAGTACCGAGTGTCGACAAGTGTCGCGAGCTGGCGGTCCATCAGGTCGGCAAGATTGGCAACCTGAACTTTCAGCGTATCGGCGACATAGCAGGCATGGCCGCCATAGAAGTGTCCGCCATGCAGAACGTCACCTGTTTCAGGATCGAACAGTGGATTGTCGTTTGCCGAGTTGATTTCGGTCGTGAGGACCGCTTCGAGGCCGGGCAGGGCGTCTTGCAGGACGCCGATCACATGCGGGGCACAGCGGACCGAATAACGGTCCTGCATGCGGCTCGCTTCGTGACTGGCGGCAAACGGCGCGAGGTCCTCGCGGATCTGCGCGGCGACCTGCATCTGGCCCTGATGGGGTTTGGCGTTGAATAGGCGGATATCGAAATGACGTGGATTGCCCAGAATGGCGAGACAGGTCATCGACGTCATGCGGGTGGCTGCATCAGAAAGACGCCGGGCCTGTTGCATCGCGATAGCCGTGAGGGCGGACATCACCGATGTGCCGTTCATCAGCGCGAGCGCTTCTTTCGGCTTCAGGCGAATGGGGGCGATCCCTTCCTCTGCAAACGCGTCGGCCGCGCTCTTTTCCGCGCCCTTGTGCAGGACCTGACGTTCACCGACGAGCGCGCCCGCAATATAGGAGAGCGGCGTCAGATCGCCCGAAGCGCCCACTGAGCCTTCGGCGGGGATGAGCGGCAGAATGTCGAGCCGCAGCATATCTGCCAGCCGCTCAACCAGTTCCAGGCTGACACCGGACCAGCCGAGCGCGAGCGTAACCAGGCGAACTGTCAGAACTGCGCGGGTTTCTTCAGGCGTCAGAAACCGGCCCATGCCGCAGCCATGAAAGCGCGTCAAATGTAGCGGCAATTCATCAACCAGAGACGCTGGCACGGCCTGAACAACGCTGTCGCCGTATCCGGTCGTGACACCGTAAATCTTGCCGTCCCGGTCCAGCATGTTGCGGACATGCTCCGCAGATCTGGTGATCCGGCCAAGGGCATCCTTGTCATCGCTGAGACGCGTCAGAAGCTTTCGTGTTGAGATTGCTACAAGCGCATCGATGGCGAGCGCGTCCTCACCAAAGACGAACGCCTTGTCACTTACCTGATCTGCCATGCCTTACCCCCGCATACGTTTTCGCGCGCAGCCCGGACTGGCTGCAACGCCTGAATTTCTAGCCAATGGTGCCCGAAGAAGTGTGATCGCCTTCGCAGCTGAAGCCAAAGTTCAGCTTGCGTGTAGTCGTATTGAATTTGAGAACCAACCGGATGTCTTCTCCTGGTTGAATGATCCTGTTGAATTTTAGCCGGCTAATCGCGTGACTGGCTGGTCTCAGCGCCCAAATCTCTTCGCAAACGGCCGCCGCAATGTGCACCTGAGCGAGCCCTGGAAGAATAGGGGCATCGTGAAAATGTCCTTTGAACCAAGGATAATCCGGCGTCACCGTAAACAGGAGCTCAGCTTCGTAGTCGCCTGTGTGCGAGATATCCGGCTTCAGGAGTTCAAGGATACGCTGACCTTCAAACAGGTTTGTGAGATTGGCGCGCGAGCGCTTCGATTGGCTGTCTAATGGAATGTCGGCAACGAAACGCCACCGCTTCGGCGTCTCTGCAGATTCCAGCGTCTCGGCCAGATCTTTGGCCAATTCGCGTGAGAATCGGAAAGGCCCGCGCTCGATGAGTTCGCGTCGGCCTTGTTCACTGGGCACCACAATGGCGCTCAGGCGCTCACGCGCGCCATGTTGCGTGACGAGGGCGAGTGCGTCTTCAATCGCTGGATGGCCAAGCAGTGCGTCCGTCACACGAGTGAGCGACACGCGCTTGCCTTCGATCTTTGTGATGAGGTCCGCGCGGCCCTTGAGTAGAAATCGCCCATCCGCTGTGAACTCTGCCAGATCACCCATGTGGACGGGCTCATCTTCCGGAATGTAAGGCGATGAAACGATCAGCTCACCCTCGTCAGACTGAGTGGCGTTGACGTCCTCAAGCGGCGTCCAGTGCTCATCGCTGCCATCGCGTTGACGCCAGGCGACACCCCCCGTTTCGGTGCTGCCGAGGATTTCGATCGGCGAATGCCCGAAGATTTTGCGGGCCGTCAGCGCGGCATCGAGCGGCAGCGGGCCGCCGGAGGAAAGGATGATCGAGGGCGAAAACCCGGCCAATGTGTCTTCCGGGGCAAGTCTCGTCAGATGGGCCGGGCTGGACACCAGCATTGGTCGTTTGCCTGAACGTTGGAAAAGAGCTTCCCAAGACAGCGCGGCGCTGTCCGCAGCCGGGGTGCCGGATAGGAGGGGCACCAGAAACCGGAAGATGAAGCCATAGATATGCTGGTGCGAGACTGACCCGCATACCCAGTCGAATTCTCCCTCAAGCCGGTCGACCCAGTAGGCGGCCTCAGCTTCTAACACCGAGAGCGGCTTCTCGATTATCTTTACCTGTCCGGTCGATCCGGATGTGTAGAAGGAAAGGGTTGGTCTGAAGGCTTCATGACGCCGAAGCGCAATGCCGGTGTCGTCCTCTGCCGACCAGTCAATCACATGACCATATCCGGCAAACTCTCCAACAAAGGACTGCCGGTCGAGGCCAAGCGAGTTGCAATAGCTCGCACCAGCCTGTGGTAGCAGGTTCAGCGGTCGCTGGAGATGTTGGGCCGCAAGACACGCCGCAGCAAGTGTTGCCGCGGAGGATGAGAAGACCGTGATCGCTTCGTCTGCCGCTGGAAGGTCATTCACGAGCTGGCGGGCGCCCGCGCGAATGTCGGCTGCGCGAATCGGTTCGCCTTGTGCAGGGACGAAGAGGATGCGGTCATCCTCAGCATCAAGCAGTGTGGCGATCAGTGCGCCCGGTATCGACGACCGTGCACTCACGCCTTGCGCACCTGTTTGCGGAACAGGAATTCCCCACCCAGCAGCATGCCCATCAGCACATAGCTGATAAAACCATTGTAGAGCGCCCAGGTTTCCAGCGAGGCATAGAACACGGTCCAGAGCGCAATTGCGATATTGAGGACAAAGAAGACGCACCAGATTTGCGTCACGCGGTAGGTGTACCGAACGCCTTCTTCGGGCAGATCAGGCTCCATAATGCGGGCAAATCGTTCAATCATGGAGGGTGGCTTGAACAGGCTGGCGGCAAACACGGCCAGGATCGTTGCGGTCATGAAGACCGGGTACAGACGCATGGCGAGATCAGGGGCGAAGAGGCTGGTGACTGCGATCAGGGCCACGGCAGTTGCGGCAGCGAAAATCAACGATAGCGGCGTCGATTTCAGTCCGGTCGTCAATCGTATCAACAGGACAAGAACCAGCATTGCGATAATCCAGTAGGGACTGAAGAACTTCACAAGGACCAGAGCCAGAAGCGGATAAGTGACGGCAAGAGCGCCTGCGACCACGTTCACCAGTTTCTGGTTCATGTCCTAATTCGACATCAGCTGTTCAGGGTCTGGACGAGATCTACCAGATCGTTGATCGTGCGGACATTCTCGAACTGGTCCGGGGTCACTTTCTTGCCGGTGCGTTCCTGCATGCGGACCATCATGTCGACGCCGTCAATGCTATCCAGGCCAAGATCGTCCATGAGCGTTGCGTCCGGCTTGATATCTGCCTCATCGATCTCGAAAATCTCGATCAGATCGGACTTGATCATCTTGTAAGCTTCATCGCGAGTCGTGGTCATTACGCTTCCTCCCGGCGGGCCTCGACCAGCTTTGCAATCGAGCGGATATTCTTGAAGTGCTCAGCAAGCTTGTCATCCTTGGAGTCCGGTTTGACGCCATACTTCTTCTGGATCGCGACACCAATTTCCAGCGCATCGATTGAATCGAGCGCAAGACCATCATCGGAAAACAGGTCTTCCTCCGGATCGATGTCCTCTGGCGATACATCCTCAAGGTTGAGAACGTCCACGATCAGTGCTCTGAGTTCTTGTTCAAGATCGGTCAAAATTTCAGCTCCTCCTCAATCCGTTTCTGCACGTTTTGCGTCAGAGCACGGACCCCCAGTACCGAGCGCTTGTAGCGATGCTCTCCCGCCGTTTCAATCGTGTCGATCACCCTTATTCTCCAGTGTGGTTTTTTGACCGGTATGGAATACCAGGGCTCATTCTTGCGTAACGTCGGGGGGGTGACCTCAATTGCAACCAGCAATACAGGCGCATCGGCCTGGAGCGCCACGTGGGCAAATCCCCGCTGGTATTTTGCCCGCTTCTCGATGGGGGTGCGTGACCCTTCCGGAAAAATGCAGAGATTTGCCCCATCCCGCAGCGCATCTGAGCAGTCTTCGATAAGCCGTTCAGGATCTCCGAGGTTCGGGATATAGTTACAGGCGCGCACCACGCCCGACATGAAGAAATTATTCCAGACGCCTTCTTTCACGACAGCGCGCGTGTGCTGCATGAATCCCATGAGAAAGACGACGTCGATCAGCGAAGGGTGATTCGCCACCACGACTGTGCCGCGGCAGGCGCGCAGTTTTTCGGCGCCCTCGAACTCATAGGTCAGAACGCCGAGCCCGCGCATGATCTCGATATAGATGCGCCAGATGCGGTGAACGGAGGCCCGCGCGAACCTGGCGCGCTTTTGCTTGTCGCGAATGAAAAGGTTGATCAGCGGAAACCAGATCAGCGCCATGATCAGGCCGCCAAGTCCAAACAAGCTGAAGGAAATGCCCGTCGCGACAAGACGCCAGGCGCGCGAAAACGTCCAGCGTCCGCCTTCTATGATTCGCGGGGCATCCGTGGCTGCCTGCTTGTTCATGCACGCGCCCCTTCCAGTGACAGATGGACACGGTCAAGAAAATCCTGGCCTCGTATTGGGCCATCATTTGAGATCAGTTGAGCAAGCGGCACGCCCTCGGCCGACGGCCCCCGCTCAAGGCAGCAGGCGAAATGTATATCGCATGCCAATGTGTTGAACGGCTCGTACTCATGCGTCAGGCGGCTGTCGGAATAGGACAGCACGATCTTTTCTGCCCCGTCTGCAAGCCGGGCGAGAGACTCGGTGATCGCGGCGTCGAGGGACGCGGCGCCTGCGGCTACGGCGGTGTAGCCCATACGGTTGCCAGAGAGCTGTGTGGCCAGCCCAACCGAGGCATTATGCACGGAAAGGGAGAACTTTGTTGGCGATACAGGGATATCTGACAGCAGTCCCTTCAGCATGTCGAGCGTGTTCGTTGCCAGCGTTCCATACTGCGAGCCCATAACAATCGCCGCGTCTGATGCGTCGTTCCCGAGGCCGAGTATGCAGGCGATCACGCTTTTCTCGAAAACTGAAAGTCGGCGAGTTTCCCTGCGCGGCAGATCGCTGAAGGCCAGCGCCCGCCCGAAAAGCTGCGCACCTCCATCCGATTGCAGAATGCCCGCATAGTGACGAATGAAGACCTGCTTGTGCAGATCCGCCATACTCAACACAATAAACCCCTGTCGTGCCCTCTCGGAACAACTTCATCTTACCCAAATGCATAAATCAACTCTCAATCCCTGTTCTCACGTACAAAATGAAAGGCCAGACCCGCCTTCTGCGACGATTATTGTGGGGATCTGCCGAGTTGAACCCGTGCGCCGGCGTTGGCCCCGGGCGCTGCAGTCGAAATTGGCGGACCGCGCGGAGGCGTTAGGGCGCTCCGTGCCAGGTTTCACCACGGACGGGGATGAGGGTCGGCTTTCGCGGACACATAGCCGGGGATATGCGGCTGCCGCGCTTGGCAAAGGCGACTTTCGCCTTGGCATCGATGTCGAGCTGGAAGACCCTCGGCGCGACTGGTCCGGCATTGTCAGCCGATACGCACCAGACCTAATCAGCGGCCAAATTGATGCAGATACCGGCGCGCGATGTTGGACGTTTCTCGAAGCCTTCTACAAAGCTGAGGGTAGGGTGCCGCCTGTAGATATGATTGAACATGTGGCGAGGGAGCCGGAAGAGGGGCTTACTCTGCTAAATGCGAAGACCGATGGGTTCGCCAGTTTTGCCCGGCTTCCCGAAGGGTTCACCCTATGTGTTTACGCACGCAACGCTGCCTTTGCGGCGCCTCTTATCCTGCCGGTTCAGCGCGTTGATAGCGTTTGATGAACCGTCGGCGCAACATGCGTATCGGTACGCGAAACGGCGCCTGAACTGACAGCCTCGTGTGCATGAGAGAGATTCGGATATTGTCCTGTAACATCCGGAAATTCGATATGTTTTCTTCTGGGTAGGTAACGCGGACCGGCAGTTCGATGATCCGTAAACCGCGCCAGTTCAGCTGCACCAGAATCTCGGTATCGAAATCCATGCGGGCGCCGATAAATTCGCGGCGCACAACATGGCAGGTTTCTTCCAGCGGATAGACACGCAGCCCGCACATCGAGTCGCTGATCTCATTGCTCAGAGTTTCGACGCGCACCCAGAAGTGAGTGATCTCCCGGCCAATTTTCCGCGCCTTCGGGATCGTCTCATCATAGACTGGGACAGCGCAGATCACATGATTGGGATGCGTTTCTGCCAGAGAAACCAGATCGCCCAGACGGGACGTGTCATGCTGGCCATCTGCGTCCAGCTGGATGGCATGGGTCCAGCCTTTTGCGAGCGCGGCCAGCAGTCCGTCTTTGACAGCGCTTCCCTTTCCGCCGTTCTCGTTGCGATGAAGGCATTGGACACCCGCGCGGCCCGTGCACGCTGCAATTATAGCGTTTCGGTCGTCTGGCGCATTTCCGTCATCAATGACGAGAACCGGCAGGCCGGCTTCGACGACAAGATCCAGAATACCCGCCAGTCTCGACACGTGCCTATAGGTCGGAATAATGACGCCCGTTTTTAGCGCCTGTGTGTGCAATCCCATCGACGGCTCCTCCGGCTGATGTTTTCAAACAGCTTCGTCACATTCCGCAAGAGCATTCCGAATGCGGATGGGGGGACACGTGGATAGTTTTTCTTCACGCGGGAATTGATATCAGAAATCCACCTCGCTAGCTTTGCGAACCTGCGTAACATCACGAATGAGGGGAAACATGAAACTTAAGGTATTTGCTTTCGCAGCTGCGCTTGCCGGTCTGGCACCCGTCGCACATGCTGACAAAGACATTCAGACCTGGTCCATCCAGGATGCGATGACGTCACAGAATTTTCAGGACCGTCTCGGCGGATTTAAATTTGTCTGGGGAGATCAGGTCAGCGGGCAACGCGTCCAGTCAACCTCGACCCGCAAAGCGACGAACGGCATTGGCAAGAGCGACCGCGAAGCCTGCGAATGGGCGCTTCTGTCCGGTTTGATTGCCTTGAAAGAGCAGGCTGAGTCCAAAGGCGCCACATCGGTTCAGGGCATCAAGTCCATGGCAACCGGGACGCCGTTTTCCAGCACGACAGAGTTTCAGTGCATTACGGGCTGGACCAATTCGCGCGTCTATCTCGAAGCGGAAATCGTGAAGTAGATCGATTTTCAGACACCTAGACCGCCAGCGGCAATCTTCGGCAGCCTACATGTCGTCGTTCTTTGCTCGCTGGCGGCTCTGAAATGCCTTCCAGACAAAAGATACGCTGACGGCGTGTGTGAAATCTTCCTGCAGAAGCGGGCTATTTTCATTCGATGCGCCAGAAAAGTTGCGGCCCTGATAGGTCAGGAAGAGCTGAAATCGGTCGCTCAGTTCACGTGTCCACGACGCTCTGACCCCAGTCGAAATATATCCGCTCTTGGCATCGTATCGCGCCCGGTCCGGCGTCGCGAATTGCGCCGGCACTTCATACCAGTAATCGGCTAGCCCTTCATCTGCGAAAGTCGAGAACAGCGTAATCGACCAGCCCGAGCGAAGTTCGCCGCCATATTTGCGCTGATAGACGAGCTGCGGCTCCGCGATATAGCCGACATGGTCGATCGATGAGAAATCCGTGCTCGCAACGGCGCGGACGGGCACGTGAATGCGCCATTCCTTTCGGCCTTCCGGCGTCCAGCCGGTGTCGGAGAGGTGGATAATGCCCTGAGGGCCTGCCTGGAACAGATAGTCGAGATCCGGCATGCCAGCGCGCAGGCCGTCATCGTCGGAATTGGCCGAATAGGCCGCGTCAAGCGAGACATCGAGTTCGAACGTCTTGTTCTCGGCCGCAATGGCCCGCGCGACGCCATATTCACCAAATCTGATCCGGTCCCCCCGATAGATGAAAAGAGGGGCGAACACGCCTTGTGTGGACTTGTCTGAGGCGCCTGGATAATCGGGGCCGTAGAGGCCTGATCCGCCAAGCCGAACCTCCCAAAGCGGCTCGTCAGGCGCGTTGGCATCCCGCTCACGGGTCTCCTGCGCAGCGGCCATCGGCACTGAGAGGGCGAGGAGAGTGGCCGCCAGCGCGGCCTGTCTTGCAAAACGTTTCATGGAGGTTCCTGAGCGGGCGAGACTAAGCGTAATTGCTGAAGACGAGGGAGGTGTTGATCCCTCCAAAAGCGAAATTGCTCGAGGCAAAGGCATTCGAAGATACAGCGCGGCTTTCACCCGCGACGTAATCAAGCTCTGCGCATTTCGGATCGACGGATTTGAGGTTCGCAATCGGCGATATCCGGCCAGCTTTCATCATCTCGATGCCGAGCCAGGCTTCAACCGCTGCACAGGCGCCGAGCGTATGGCCGAAATTGCCCTTCAGCGTGTGGAACGGCACCTTGTCGCCGTAAACGGCGAACGTTGCGTGGCTTTCTTCAATATCGCCGGTGACCGTGCCGGTGCCATGTCCCGACACGAATGACAGATCGCTGGCCGCCATCCCGGACTGGTTCAGCGCCTCGCGCATCACGAATTCCTGGGTCTTCCGGTTTGGCTGTGAGATGTGAGCGCCGTCGCAATTGGTGGCAAAGCCAACGATTTCGGCGAGCGGTGTCGCGCCTCTCGCGAGGGCATGCTCGAGGTCTTCCAGAATGAGAATGCCGGAAGCCTCACCAATCACCAGGCCATCACGCGTCGCGTCGAAGGGACGAACGGCGCTTTGTGGATCGTCAGCGTGCTGCGACGTTGCGTAGAGGCGATCAAAGACCATCGTCATCGATACGCAGAACTCATCGCTACCGCCAGCCAGCATGACATCCTGAGCGCCTGACTTGATGGTCTCATAGGCGTATCCAATGCCCTGCGACGCGGACGTGCAGGCCGATGAGGTGGTAATCACGCGGCCTTGAAGGCCAAAAAAGACAGCGAGGTTTGCCGGGCCGGTGTGGCTCATCATGCGGACATAGCTCGTCGCATTGAGGCCGCTCGATTTGCCTGTTTCCATGAACTTTACGAAGGAGTGGATAGGGGGCGTCGACCCGAAGGAGGAGCCAGCGGCAACGCCTGTGCGCCCACTCTTCAGAACGGGGTCATCGGTCAGACCGGCCTGTTCCAGCGCCTTTTCGGCGTTGTAGGTCATCATCGTCGCGACCCGGCCCATTGAGCGGGCTTTCTGGCGCGGGAAGACCTTTTCATGACTGAAACTGTCTATTGGTCCGCCAAGGCGCGCATTGAGGTCGTGTAGATACTCCCACTCCGGCATATACCGGATGCCCGCCTTACCTTCGTGCAGGGCGGGGCCGACTTCATTCCAGTCTTCGCCGAGCGCGGTCAGCGCCGACATTCCGGTGACAACGACACGCCGCATCAGGCCAATCCCCCATTCACCCCAATTACCTGTCGCGTAATATAGCCTGCTTCGTCGCCAAACAGGAAGTCCACCAGTGCGGCAACTTCCTCAACCTCTCCGACACGCTTCATCGGGATGGCGGCCATCACCTCAGGGCGGACATCATCTGCCATAGCCGTCCCGATCAGGCCCGGCGCGATGGCGTTTACCGTGATTTTCCGGCTGGCAAGTTCGACGGCGAGCGCTTTGGCGGCACCAATCAGGCCCGCTTTCGCGGCCGAATAATTGACTTGTCCACGATTGCCGATGACGCCGGACACCGATGCCATCACAACAATGCGGCCGCCCTTGCGCGCCCGTACCATCGGCATCACCAGCGGATGGACGACATTGTAGAAACCGTCGAGGCTGATGCGGGTGACGTCCTGCCAGTCCTGTTGCTCGATTGCCGGAAACGCATTGTCACGTGTGATGCCGGCATTGGCGACGACACCCCAGAACGGGCCGTTAGTTTCGATGAGCTTTTCGAGCTCTGCGCGTGCCGTCTCCGCATCGCGCACATCAAAGCCCAGGATTCGGCCCGTGCCGCCATTTGCTTCAACCTGCTTCAATGTCTCCTGCGCACCGGCTTCATCCCGTCCATAATGGATCGTCAGATCAAAGCCCCGTTTGGCAAGACGAATCGCAATGGCCTGGCCGATGCCTTTGGAGGCTCCGGTGACAAGAATTCTACGGGGCGAAGAGACGTGTTCAGCTGGCATGTCGGTTGGATATTTCTTCAAAATAGGCGTCGGGGTCCGACGGGCGGAAGACGTTGATGGCGCCGCGAGAGATCTCGACGCCCGCTGCGGTGCGCACGACGCATTCGAATGATCTTAGTTCGCCATCATGGAGCAATGGCACAGCCTCGGTTTCAAGGCTTTCCCCAGCGTGCAGCCAATCGCGCGTGACCGTAAACTTGCGGCAGCCCAGAAGCAGCCCGATGGCCGGGCCGAGCCCCTCCTGACGGCGCAACTCGCCATCATGAGCCGATATGGATTGGGCCATGATTTCAAAGGTCACATAACTCGGCAGGCCGCGACCCGGCATGAAAAACGGGTTGTCTTCTGTGACCTGGGTGCGGGTGACGATCCTGTCTGCCGCGTGCGCGATCACCTCATCGACGAGCAGCATGGGCGGCTTGTGGGGGACGAGGTCTCCCGGCCAGTGAAATGACGATGTTTGTACGGTCATGAACTCACCCGCCTTAGAACCAGAGCGGCATTGCTTCCACCAAAAGCGTAGCTGGCGCACAAACTGGTCACAAGAGGCGCGTCTGCTGTCTCGCCAATCTCGGAAAGCCGGATGGGTGCAAGTGTTTCGTCCCGGTCGCCGTTGAAAACGTGGGGCGGGTAGACGCCCGCTTCCATACAAATCATGTTGATAGCGACTTGCAGTCCGCCGGCGGCCCCTAGCGTGTGACCTGTCATACCCTTGGTCGACATGGCCGGCGTATCGGCGCCGAATACGCGCATGACAAGCCCGGCTTCCGCCTCATCATTGAGGGGAGTCCCGGTGCCATGCATATGAACGAAATCTACCTCATCCGGGTTGGTGCCTGCCTGATCCATGGCGTCTCGGACAGCGCGTTCGGCCTGCGCGCCCGTCGGGTCCGGTGCCGACATGTGATGCGCGTCAGAGCTTTCGCTGCCGCCTGCAACTTCCCACTCTGACGGTTCGCGCGACAGGATGAACAGTGCGCCGCCTTCGCCGATATTGATGCCGTCGCGGCCGGCCCCGAAAGGCGAACACTGGCCAGCAGACACGCTGCTCAGCGCGTGAAACCCGTTCACGGTTAGGCGAGAGAAGGAATCAATCCCGCCGCAGATAACAGCGTCGGCAATGCCGGTTCGAATAAGGCGGGCCCCACTGATCATGGCTTTTGTGGCGGACGTGCAGGCGGTCGAGATCGTGTACTGCGTGCCTTCGGCTCCGACAGCTGCACCGATATGGTGTGCGAGATCGCCGAGTTCCTGGTCTTTCAGCTCAAAACCTTCTGGCCATTCGCCAGCTTCCATCCGGCCTTTCAGTGAGCCAAGGCTTTCTTCGATACCTGTCGTACTCGTGCCCACGATAACGGCGATCCGGTCTGCGCCGAATGTCGCTTTCATCCAGTCCAGCTGGGGCTGCATCTGACCCAGCAAATCAGATGCCATCTGATTGGTTCTCGTCCTCGCCGAGGGGGCGTCAGCTAGTTGGCCGGGCAGGCGCGCAATCATGGTCGTTTCGCCATCGACCAGTTCAAATTGCTCGTCAGGGCGTGGCGGCGATGGCGAGTTTAAGGATGCAAGCGTCTCTTCCCGGTTCATGCCGAGCCGGGACATCACAGCAAAATCATTGATGAAGACGCGGGTCATTATGGTCTGCTTCAGCTGGTATAGATCGCGAGCGAGTAGTCGCGGTCATGGTTGGTCAGACGTGTCATGGATCGACCGTTCTCGTCCAGCGCGTCATAGGTCACAGTTATGACCACTTCACCATCGCGTTCGATCCGGCGCTCTTTGTTAGTGGTGACGAGGTTAGTGCCGGCGGGCAATGCAGATCGCACACTCTGTTCGGGCCAACGAACGATGAAGATATCCGCCAGAATGTTGAGGCCAGACAGTTGCTCTGGCGCGAACGTTGAGCGGGTTTCCTCGATGCCATTTTCTGTCCAGTCAACGGCGATGATTCTAGGTCCCGCCACAGCCACCATGACGACATTGACTTCACTGGCATTGCCAGAGAGCTGAGCCTGGAAAGCCCTTGATGCCCCATCATAGTGGCCGACAATGGTTTGCGTTTCCTCGATGGGCTCATCCAGTCCGGGACGCTGCGGTAATTGCAGGATCAATTCCTTCGCAATCGCCACAGCATAGGAGCCGTCGTCCTCAAGCGCTGCAGACCGGCTGGTGACGCAGGCAGAGAGAACGAAAAGGCAGGAAAGCAGGACGGCTGGCAGCGATCTAGTCACTGGTCATGCGATCCATGAGCGAGAAGAAGCGTTTCGGGTCCTGCACGATCGGGTTCTTTCGGTCCCAGGCATAGCCCGCGAGGATCGACGTGAAGTGGCGGGAAATATCTTCGTTTCGCGAGTCCATGAAAATCAGGCGCTGAAGCAGACCCGTGTACCACGCATTCACGCACGCCCTGAAGGCGTTCACGCCGACCTTGAGTTCAGCGCTGAAGTCCTTCTCCCAATCGGCTGGCAGCCCTTTCAGCTGGCGGTCAACCAGATCCGTAGCGAGCATCGCCGATTTCATGGCAATGGTGACGCCTGACGAGAAGACCGGATCGAGGAATTCGGCCGCATTTCCAAGCAGCGCGTAATTGTCGCCGTAAAGGTTTTTCACGTTCCGCGAAAAGCCGATGATCTGGCTGGCTGCGCGCGCTTCCGTTGCTTTGCTTAGAATGTCAGACATGAAGCCGGAGGTCTCGCACCATGCCGCGAGCATCTCTTCGGGCGTGCTTCCACGCGACTGGATGACGTCGTCCGCGCCGACAACGCCGATTGAGGACATGCCGTCGGCGAGCGGGATCAGCCACAGCCAGACCTGCGGATCGTCCGGGTGAACCGTGATGAGGATCTTGTTGCGGTCAAAGTCAGGATGATCGGCAAAATCATGCACATGTTTGAAGCAGGAGCGGCGCAGCGATTGGTCGCTCGGGACATCAAGGTCCATGAGGCGGGGAAGCACGCGTCCAAATCCGGACGCATCGAGTACAAAGCTCGTATTGACCACCTGGCTCTCGCCTGCCTCATTCTCGATCTCAAGCGTGACGCCGCCCGTGTTCTGCGTAAAGCCCGTGACCTTGTGCCCAAAGTGGACATGAGCACCCTGACGCATCGCGCACTTGATCAGCGTGTCGTCAAATTTGTCGCGGCGGACCTGCCATACGGTTGCCGGGCCCGGCGCGGACTTTTCATGGAAGTCGATCGTCTCCGTTTCGCCATCCATCCAGAAAACGGCGCCATCCTTGAACTGAAAGTTCTGCGCTTCGACATCGGCCAGCATGTCGGTCTCACGCAAAAATTCCACGCAGATTGGCAGAAGGCTCTCGCCGATGGAAAAGCGAGGGAAGTGCTGACTTTCAAAGACTTCGACATTCCAGCCGAGAGCGGTCAAGCGAGAGGCAGCAATGGCACCTGACGGACCCGCTCCGATAATCGCGACATCACAATATCTCTGATCCATCCGTCTTCCCCTCAAGATGGTGTTGGTCAAATACAAGCATGGTGTAGATCAAAGCGCAAATAACACCAACGGCGACGGTGACACCAAAACTTTTTACCGGAAACGTCGCGCTTAGCCCCAGCAAACCCATGGAAAGTTCCGTCGTCAGGGCGCCCACCAATACCGAGGCAAGCGTCCAGTTTTCCCGCTTTTCGCGCGCTTCCCAGAAGAAGGCCGCATAGTCGATCCCGATGCCAAACAGCACCATGCCAGCGGCGACGGAGAAGAATGAGATCGGCATGCCGAAAAGGGCCGGAATGAATATGCCGCCGAGCATGGCTGCGCACGGGCAAGCGATGATCAGCACGGCGCGGGCGTTTCGATAGATGGCTAGCACAATCAGAACGGCAATGATGGACGCGATCAACAACGCCCATGCCGCGAATGCGCGGTAGGCGGCAAACGCGTCCGAATAGGTCCCTGCCACATCAACCACGCGCGCCCGGTCGCTAAAGGCCGAGAGATCAACATCCGCGCGCGTCAGCTGGGCGACGAGATAGTGTTTTCCATCGGCGGTCTGCAGGTGAAGCGAGTCCAGCCAGTCAGGCTGCTCTGCGGTTTCATTGTCGGATTCCGGTGCCTCATCCGCCTCGATACCGAATTGCGCCCGAGCCTGATCGAGATAGACCGCTTCAAGTTGCGTGCTGATCGCTGCGCGATTCGCGGCACGCGTCTCCTCTGACGGATCAAATCTCGAATAGGCCGGTCCCGTTGTGTCACCCGCCTCAAGGCTTCGCAGGACGGCTTCCTCAGCCTGCTTCGCCTCATCCAGCGTGTGCCCGTAAGACACCAGATAACGCTGGCTGGACGAGACGCCCATCACGTCCAGAACCGCATCTTCTTCCGCCAACAGTCCGGGATCCCGTGGCTGGAATTGCCGCACATCATCAAGCGTTGTGTGAAACAGCACGCCGCCAATTGTTGCGCCGAGCAAGACGCTCCCGAGACCGACCAGAACAATACGCTGAGGCATCAGCCTCGCGACCATAGCGACTCGGCGCGTCCAGTTGTCATGCGCCCGCTCGACATTGCGGGGCCGCAGATCTAGCGGGATCAGCACGTACTGGACCATGAACCACGCGGTGATCACGCCGCCTGCTGCAAACACCGCAAGCTGGGCAAAAATCGAAAGCCCCAGAAACCAGAGACCTGAAAAGCCGGCGACCGTCGTCAACATTGAGACGGTCAGCGGTTTTGCGATGAGCTTGCGGCTGCTGCGGTCATCGGGCCAGTGATTGCTGGCGCGCGCCGCCAGCGTATGCACCGCATAGTCTGAAACCACGCCGACCAGCATCGCCGCAAAGACGAGCACCAGAAGGTGTATCGTCCCGAAGACAAGTGCCGTCAGCGCAAAGCCGGTGACAAAGCTGATACCAATCAGCGCCACGACCAACGCGATCGAGCTGACCCGCCTGAACGCGAAGAGAAACAGCAGGATCACGCCCAACAGGCCCACGCCGCCGATAAGAGAGATTTCAGTCCGGGCAGAGCGTGCAGCATTTGCGGCGTGGAAAACGACGCCTAACCGATCAAGCGTCAGATTTTCGCTGGACCAGTCTGCCTGCCAGCTCCCAATCAGCTCGGTGATCGCCTCCTGCGTAGCGAGGCTCGAGGCAGACTGGGTCAGCCGACCCGATATCAAGCTATTGTCCTGAACCCCTGCACCCATTCCGGCCGACAGGCAGTTGGCCAGCCGATAGGTCAGCAGGAATGGGTCTGCCCGAAGGTGCGCGCCCGAGACCGGCGTGCCGACGCCGTAAACCTGCGCCAGGGCCCGATTCCAGACCTGTTGCGCTGCCTGCGCATCAAAGTCTTCAGCGCTCGCCTCGCAGAGAATCTCACGCCGGTTCTCGAAGATCCATCTCGCCGTCTGCGCCCCGCTGGCGCGGTCATCAACGAACAGGCCGGACTCAATCAGCCGTTCTTTCAGGTCCTGGCGGGCCTTTGATGCGGTTTCCGCGTCATCGCCGCTCACCAGCAGAGCAATCCTGTTTTCCAGATTGGAGGTGAGTTCACCAACGGCGGCTTGAGCGCCCGCTGCGGCCGCAGGCTTTGGCAGGATCGAGCGGATATTGGTGTCGAACGTCATGCCGCCAACCATCAGGCGCCATGAAAGCACGATGGACACCACCACGGCCCAGACCAGCAGGATCAATCCTGCCCTTGCGCGGCCGCGGTCCAGCCCGATCAACTAGCCAGCTCCGAATTCAACACGCATATCATCGCCATTTGGCTGGCTCACCGTGATCGTGCGGATATCTTCGCAGCCGGTCAGCGTGATCGCCTTCAGATAGGGCGCCATGGCCTCGTCTTTTGGGGTGAGCACGAGGGTCCAGTCGCCGGTTTCGGGCGTTGTTCGCTCAATGGCATAAACCTCGTCAGCGACATCGAACCGGCCTTGAAGAAGGTCAATCAGACCGCTTTGGGAGATCATCGGATTTGACGCGCCGCCAGCCTGCACGGCCTCTTCCGGGCCGCCCATGACAGACTGGTAGATACCGTCTTCTGAAATACGAGTCGTGATCTCGATGGGTGTTGTGACCGTCCAGAAGACTTCATCCTCGGTCGTCGTAACATGGCCTTCGGACACCAGCGGCCGGGCAACGCCTTCAAGGTTGCGGGTCTGCGTGAAGGGCCGCGCTTCCGTGACTGGTGAAAGGTCTTCCGGCGCGGGGCATGTTTCAGCCGCAAGCGCCGGGATGGCGAGCAGGCTGGCCGACAGAGTGAGAAGAGCGAATTTGTACGTCACGGCAGGTGGGGTTCCAGTTTCTTCTTGAAGACCTCCGGTGTGACCCAGAGCATCTCGTGCGTGGTTTTATCAACGGCGACCTGAATCGTATGGCCGCTGCAGAGTTTCGTCCCTGATTCTTTCTCAACGATCCTGAACCTAACCTTTACGCGGTTCTCCCACTCAACAAGTTCTGCAATAATGATCACCTTCATGCGGAAGAGCAAAGGCCGCGCATATCGCACTTTCAACTCAATGACCGGCCACGCATATCCGGAGGCTTCCATCTCACCATAACCATAGTCGATCTTTTCCATCAGCTCGACGCGAGCGAGTTCAAAGAAATCGGCATAGTTTCCGTGCCAGACTATATTCATGGGATCCAGGTGGTGAAACTGGATCTGCGTTTCGGCTTGCGCCGTCAGGAAAGCAGGCTTCAAGCTGTCGTCTCTTTCTTCAGGGGAGGGTGGGCATTGCTGGCATCGCAGGACGTCTCTGCGGATGAAAAGTCTTCCCAATAGTCATAGAAGTTGAACCACTGATACGGCGCTTGTTTCAGCACCTCAGTCAACAGCTGCGAATACTGGTCCATATAGCCGCGAAGAGCTTTTTTGCGGGCTTTTGATGGCAGTTGGATGCGGTCGGCGAAATGGTGAAATACGATCCGGAAAGGCTGGGCACCCTTAGTGCGGATACACTGCAGGAAATAGACCGGGCATTTCAGGGCAGAGGCGAGCACATATGGGCCAACCGGATAATACATGTCTCCGCCCAGTAAGCTCGCCGGAGCGCCCGTAGCCGAGGCCTTGGACTTCGGTGGCAGCCGGTCTGCCGCCATGACGACCCACTCTCCGTTCTCAATGGCTGAGGACAGGCGCATGGCCGTCGTCACATCAATCTGGCTCACCTCGATAATCTTCACCCGCGAGTCGGGTGAGAATTTACGGATCACGGCGTTGTAATGCTCGGCATTCTTCGTGTGCATCAGAACGGTGACGGCAAACCGCCGCCCGACAGATGCCACAGCACGAATCAGCTCAGGGTTTCCGACATGCGCGGTCAGGACCATCGCCCCCTTGCCCGATGCCTTGGCAGCGGAAAACTCCGCGCCATCTGCCCCTTCGACATGATCGGCATTGATATCGCCGGTCCAGCCAGCGAGCTTGTCTATAAGTGAGCCCGAAAAGGCCATGAAATGACGGAAGCCTGACCAGAAGCCGGGGCGTTTTTCGAGAAGTCCCTGGGCGTGTATACGCTCAAGATAAGCCCTTGACGCGCGGCGTGCTTCGCGGCCCGTCAGATAGTAGAACAGGATCACAGGTGAGATGATCACCAGGGTCACGCGCCGACCGACCAGCCTGTAAATCCAGGCCGTCGTCAGGATCCAGATAAAGGATCCTCGCTCGCTGAGATTTGTCCAATTGCTGGCCAATATCTTTTCCCTCGGGCCCGGTGGTCGGACGTCGTCAGCAGCCCTGACCGACCGGCAGGTGCCTACGGTTTCCGCTCTTCTATCATGCTAAGCCCGGTCGCAAAGGATTTCAGGCCTATAGCGGCGCGTCGATGTCCATCTGTAGATTGGCGACCCAGCGATTGTAATTGCGATGAATGGTCCCGGCGTCCGGGTCATACATCATGTTCTCGCTATCGACATAGAGGATGGAATAGCTATCGGCGTCATAGGGGATGTCGATTGTTACCGAATGTGCGCCGACCTCGGCATTTGCCTTAACATATTGCGCCCGGATGAGGTTTGGTTGCTCGGCTATGATTTCCCAGCCACGGCCTGCCAGTGCAGACTTTATGCGGTTTTCGATTTCGGCCTCACCGCCATTGAAGGTGATTGGGGCGGCCTCAACCTCCAGCACCGGCTTCTCGCGAAGAGCGCACCCGCCAACAGTGCAGAGCAAAATGGCCGCAAGGATCGAATGTTTCACTGAATGCTCCATGATAGACGAGAATAATTATATCTGTCCGAACCGCTGAAAACAATGCGGGGCTGCGTGCGACCTGGCCGTTTTGACCCTCCGCCTTAATGGACAGCCAAACGGTCATCGTGTACTTCCAGATTCCGCTGGATGGTTCAGTAGTGGCTAAACCTCAATTTGTTGACCGGGTCTCACATGATTGAGGTTTCTGATCTTAAGTTTCAGTATGCAGGACAAGCCACGCTGGCCGTGAACGGTATCAACCTGGCTATCCGGAAGGGAAGCTGCCTTGGGCTTCTTGGGCCGAATGGTGCCGGAAAAAGCACGCTGATCGGCCTGATGACCGGCGTCCTTTCGCCCGATAGCGGGCAAATCCAATTGAACGGCGAACTGGTTCAACACAGCAGAGTGCTCCGCCAGAAAAGCGCATCGGCCCCGCAGGATCTCGCCTTTTATCCGCGCCTCACCGTCTCGGAAAATCTCGCTTTCTTTGCAGGCGCCGAAGGCTTGAGCGGCAAGGTGTCCGCTGAGCGACGCGCTTGGGCCATTGAAGCGTGCAGTCTTCAGGAATGCCTCGACAAAAGATCAGAGCGCCTCTCGGGGGGGCAGAAGCGGCGTCTGAACCTCGCAATCTCTTTGCTGGGAAAACCTGACATCCTTTATCTCGACGAACCGACGGTCGGGATCGATGCGGTCTCGCGCGAGACCATCATCAGCGCCGTTGCCGCGCTTCAGAAGAGCGGTACCACGATCGTCTATACGTCTCATTATATGGAAGAAATCGAGGCCCTATGCGACGCGGTTGCGATCGTGGATGGCGGGCGACTGGTGCTATCCGGCCCGATGCAGGAGCTCGTTCGAACAGACGCCGACAGGGTCATTCTGACGGCAGGGTCGCAGCTCACGGACGCGCAAAGACAGATGGCTGTCGATGCTGGCGCCACTCTTCGCGATGGCATCCACATTGTCGCTCCTGTCCGGTCGATTGGTGAGGTCGCGCCCCTGGTTCAGGCGCTAGAGGCAGCTGGCGTGGAGATTGTGAGCGTCCGAGCGGGCGAAGAACGCCTTCAGGATCTTTACCTTCGGGCCATCGGGGCAGGCGAGGTTGCCGCATGACGCAGCTCTGGTCAGCTATTCGAAAAGAATGCCAACTTCTTCTGCGTGATGTGCATGGGCTGGCGCTGCTATTCCTGCTGCCGACGCTGTTCATCGTCATCATGTCGCTGGCCTTGCAGGACTCCTATGCCAGCCGGTCTGGAGCAGGCATTCCCGTTACGATTGTCGATCTCGACCAAACGGAGACCAGTGCCGACGTCATTTCTCGCCTGAATGAAAGCGAAGCTTTTGAGTTCACGCTGGAAAGCGTGCCGGAAGAGGCGGTCGCCGAAACTGTGGCCGCCGAAACCGATGCGCGTTTCGTCATTACGCTGCCCTCTGGCCTTGAGGACGGGTTGCTTGAAGAGACTGACGCTGCGGTTCCGGTGCTGTTATTCATTACGGCGGATGTCGACCGGCGAACCGAAGCGGTCTTCACCGCCTTGCTGCGTGAAACGATGAGCCGGTTGAAGGTCGAGCAGGTGCTGACCTATCTCGTCGAAGATGCTGGACAGCAGGTCGATGATTTCAATTCCTCAGCGTTCGATACGCCTGTGAAGATTAGTTATGCGGGTGGGCCACAGACCGACAGACGCCCAAGCGCCGTTCAGCAGAATGTGCCGGCCTGGCTCGTTTTCTCCATTTTCTTTGTCGCCATACCGTTCTCAAACACCTTCATAACCGAGCGCGAACTTGGCGTTCAAAGACGGCTGCAGACCACTGAATTAGGCATCGCGCATCAATTCGCCGGCAAGTTCGTCCCGTATTTCGTGATCAATATGTTGCAGGTCGCCCTGATGCTGGCGGTTGGTGTCTGGATCGTGCCGCTTTTTGGCGGTGAGCGCCTGGAGCTGCTGGGCAACCCATTTGCGATCGCGCTGGTGGGCGCCGCGATCAGTGGCGCAGCGTTGAGCCTCGCCCTGCTCATCGCGGTTATTTCCCGAACAACTGAACAGGCCACCATGGCAAGCGGGCTGGGCAACATTCTTCTGGCGGCCATTGGCGGCGTAATGGTGCCGCGTTTTGTGATGCCTGCTGCCATGCAATCAATTTCTGACTGGTCGCCAATGGCTTGGGGTGTAGATGGGTTTCTGAAGCTGCTGCTGGAAAATGGCTCGTTTGGTGACATTATGGAGCCTGTTGCCAAGCTCGTCGGCTTCAGCGTCGTCATGGTTGCCATGGCAGGCCTCGTCCAGGCCACCCGAAAAAAGTACTGATGGAAGCAAGGTATGAGTGAGGAAAAAGCAAAACTTATCAACGATCTGAAAGAGATGATTGTTGAAGAGTGTGATGCTGATTTCAGCGTAGACGATATTGGTGATGATGAACGCCTCGTCGGCGAAGGTCTGGAACTGGACAGTCTCGACGCCTTGCAGATCGCGCTAGCCGTCAAGGACCGTTACGGTGTGCGGATCGAAGGTGGCCCTGACTCCCGCGAAGCGTTTTCCTCGGTGTCGAAACTTGCCGATTTCATTATGTCTCACAAGGCGGCTGCGTGACGGCGGTCTATGTTAGGTCCCTCGTCTCGCGGACATCTCTTGGTGATAGCGGAAAGCAGCTGGCGGAGCGTCTGAGGACGCCAGATCCGGCGCTGCTTGGTCTGCCGCCGATGCTCGCCATGGATTGTGAAGATCAACAGATCCGCGTGCCCGTTCATCTGGCCAGCGCCTATGATCCTTCGAGCATAAAAGCGCGTTTCTACACCCTCCTCGAAAGTATCGTGGAGAGGGCCATAAATGAGGCCAATCTCAGCGCCTCCGATCTTCGCCGCACAGGGCTCTTCTTCAGCTCGTCCTCATCAGACGTTTGTCTTATCGAGGACAGGTTCGCCAAGGATGTTGCTGTCAATGCGGACGCGGTATCGCTCGACTGGCGGTGTGACATCGACAATGTCGGCGCGCATATCAGATCGAAGTTCGGTTTCGGCCCGGTGGGCATGTCGGTCAATACGGCTTGCGCCTCCAGCGCGAACGCGACGCTCTATGCGCGCGGCGAGTTGCTGGTCGGCGAAATTGATCATGCCATTGTGGTCGCGCTGGAGACCTTCAACGCGACGACGGCTCTTGGGTTTCACAGCCTCGACCTTCTGACCGATTCCGCGATGCGGCCCTTCGATGAACGCCGTAATGGGCTCATCCTGGGTGAGGGCAGCGCGGCCATGGTGCTGTCCCGGTCTGCGGACAGTGACACGTCTCTCGCTGTACTCGGCGGCGCCAGTCTGACGGATACGCATTCGATCTCGGCGTCGAACCCGGATGGTAGTTCAATCGAAGTCGTAATCCGCAAGGCGCTCGCCAATTCGGATGTCGAGGCCGGGTCGGTCTGGGCTGTAAAATCGCATGGGACGGCAAGCCTCCTCAATGATGAAGGGGAATCAGCCGGATTGACCCGCGTCTTTGGAGAGCGCTTGCCTATGGTCTCGGCGCTAAAGCCCTATATCGGGCACACCTTCGGTGCCTCTGGTCTTTGCGAGCTATCGATCCTCTCTTCATGCCTTGCTGAAGGGTTCTGGCCTGGCACGCCCGGTATCGGCGCTGACGAGGCTGAGCTTGGGATTTCGCTCGTCCAGCAGGCCGAAAACGCAAAGGCTGGGCCTATCCTGCTCAATCATTTTGGCTTTGGCGGCGTGAACACGTGTCTTGTGGTGTCAAATGTCTGATCTGGGTGATCTGAAACGGGCAGGGCTATGCTTGCCATTGATCGCTTTTGGCGGGGTCGATTTGGCCGTCGGTGCTGAACCTTCGTCTCTGACTGACATGGTCAAGCAGGCGTTCAATGCCCGCATCCGCCGGATTGGCCGCTTCATACAACTTAGTCTGGTTGGCGCAGCCGACTGTATCGGCACGCGCGATTTGCCAAAAAACGTGGACGTTTATCTGGCCTCCGGAGCCGGGGATATGAGCGTCACTGAAGATGTGCTCGAACGTATCGTTCGGTTGAAGCAGCCGCCCAAGCCGCTCTCCTTTATCAACACCGTATCAAACGCGACCTGCTTTTACCTCGCCCGTCAGTTCGGCTTCACGGGTGCGAGTAGCATTGTCAGCCGCAGACGCCTTCCGCTTCAGGCGGCTTTGCGTACGGCATTTATAGAAGCAAGAACGGGCGCGGGCGGCCTTCCACTTGTCGGGTCTGTCGAAGAGGGCACGTCCCCCATGGACGTCCACAAGCGGCGCGTTGAACCGCCGCCCGGCGCGGTCCTGCATGAGGGCAGCTGGTGGTTTCTGTTCGAACAGCCCTGTCAGCCTGACAACATGCCGGACGCTGCCATCGCCGCGATGACATCGGTCTCGTTTCTGGAAGACATGGATGCCGTCAGCCAAGCGCTTAAAGATGGACAGAATTCGGCGCTTCCAACAAGACTTACGGTCGGCAGCTGGCTCAGTGAGGCAGATATCGAGCGCCTGACGCGCGATCGTCTGGACGATATCACGCTCCCCAAAACAGGCTGGCATGACAGTATCGCCGGGCGCGATCTCGCCGACCTGCTGCGCGTGCCGGTCACGCAAAAGACGCGTTTGCTGCACCTCGACCGGGAGCCGGACGGCGCATTCGCGCTGGTAGAATTTGTGAAACACCCTGATCCGGCCTGACCGGTGTCAGATCTTCCGCAATTTCTTCCAGACGGCCGCTTCGCGGTCTGCAATCGTGTTGAGGATGGCCTGCAGTTCGCCGCCATCCATCGGCTTGCGGTCGCGGCACATCTTGACAGCGGCCAGGGCAAAGCGGCGCCATTCATCACCCGCATCGGTCAGCTCTTTAGAGGCTTGCGAGAGGCGGTCATCGCCGAGCAATTCAGCAGCTTCTTCAAGAAACGCCGCATAGACGAACCGGAAGCCGGCCCCGCCTGTCCCGATCTCTTCCTGCATTCGCACGATATGCCCAAGGAAGGCGCGAAGTGCTGGTCCGTCGCCCTGTTTTTTCTCCATTGAGCGAATTTTCCGGCCGACCATGCGGATGCCCTGAACGCCAATCATAGGCGCCATGGGCGCGCGGATCAGCTTCGCATTGCGCCGGATTGCCCGCAGGCATGCCGGGCCAAGATCAACATTGTCCGGGATGGATTTTGGCCAGTAGATCCGGCCCTTTGGCGCCATAACGCCTTTTGCGAACCGGGCTTTGCGCAAGGAAGCGGCATCACAGACATTGAGGTCCGGAAAGACAGGATCGGAGATAGTGTACTGGTCACCTTCGCGGTCAACAATGACGAGGTTATGCGCGTTGAAATGAAACCGCATATCGTCCGGCACATAAGGCAGCCAGTAGATGCCGGTTTGCGCGCCGACGATCTCGCCGCGCTCCAGTGCGTCGTCCATGGCCTGCATGCCCGCATCGGCAGACCCGAACTTCATGTCTTCCCACTCAACCCCGATGGCGCGCGAGACACCGCGGATGATTGAGCCGGGCAGCATCCTGTAGGCGATCATCGGCTGGCCGGCCATTTTGACCATTGGCAGATAGGCAAAGATCAGGCTGGCCGAAAGGCCAAAGGCCATCGGTTCAGACATGGCGAGGCCGCGCGAAGACAACATGTTCGCAACGACACCGCTCTCGCAATGGGCAGACTGTCTGTGAGTATAGCTCGTCACGTTGCGTCGCTCTTCGAGGGCGCGTCGGGCAAGCGCAACAGCGCCTCAAGCGGCATGTCCAGCGTGTCGGCGTATCTGCGCTTCTTCTCGTCGCTGAGAGAGGCGAAAATTTTCGGCTTCAGATGCCGGCGGATGCGCCATGTCGAAATGCCGGACGCAGATGCAAGCGTTGCGATATCCATCCGCTTGGCCAGCATGTGATAGGCAAGGGGCGAGACCTTTCCGGCGCGCGCGTCTGCAAGCGCCGCGGCCGTTTCACGCTCGAGCTGCTCTACGGCTGCAACGGTCGCGAAGCTTTCAACCTCCCAGCCGCTTGACTGGACGCCCTCATAATCCCCGTCTTCTCCGACGGCATAGAAGAGCTTCTTGTGACCGCCATAGGTGCGTGAATTATCCTGGGGAACATCCTTGGATTTCATCACGAAGTTTCCTGGGTCACCGTCAGCAGCATGTACCCGGCAGAGAAGCGACCGCTTTCAGGCACCCAGCACAAAACCGTCTGACCCGGCTCAAGATCACCGGACCGCAAGAGTTCGTCCAGCATGATGAAGATCGAGGCTGAGCCGGTATTGCCTCTGGAGTAGAGGTTGGTGAACCACTTCTCATAAGGAATGACGAAGCCGATTTTCTCGAGACCTTCCATCACACGTTTCCGGAAAAAGTCAGACGAGTAGTGGGGCAGGAACCAGTCCACATCGTCTGGCTTCAGCGCGCGCTTTTCCGCAATTTCGGCCAGCGGCTTTTCAACCGTGTAGTGGATGACATTGGCGTTCAGCAGTTTCACATCCTGCTTGATCGAGAAGGCGCTTTCGGCGGCGCGCTCGGCTTGTGTCATGGCGGTCCAGCCTTTCAGGCTGCCGTCTTCCTGCTTGCTGCCACCGCAATACATGCAGGTCTCCATCTCCCCGGAATAGGAGAGCATGTCGATCCACTCGATCTTTAGCGATACGCCGTCGCCGGGTGTCGCTGAAAGCGCCAGCGCGCCCGCGCCGTCCGACAGCATCCAGCGCAGGAAGTCCTTCTCGAATGCGATCTCCGGATTGGTTTCCAGTGCCTGCACGCGAGACTCGATCTCGGCAGAGAAATTGTCCGCTGTCAGGATGGAGGACGCGCATTCCGATCCTGTCGCAACGGCCGTTTCAGCCAGCCCGCTCAGTACTGAGGCATATCCATATTTCAGCGCGCTGACGCCGGCCAGGCAGACACCGCTCGACGCCATAACCTCCAGCGCGGGCAGGCCAAGTTCGCCCTGAACCATGCTGGCATGATTGGGCAGGACTTGATCAGCCATTGAGGTGCCACAGGAAAGCAGATCGAGGCTGTCGAGATCGATATCGAGCGCGCGAATAGCCTCTGCGGTCAATTGCGCGTTCGTATGCGTTTTTGCCCCGGTTTCAGGATCGATGGCGTAATAGCGCTGCTCGATCTTGTTGGAGCGCAAGACCAGTCGGCGCGCGCGCGATGGCTGATCGCCAACACGGCCCAGGACCGCTTCCATGCGGTCATTGCCAATAGGCTCGCCGGGCAGGAAGGCAGCGCTTTTTGTAATATACACAGAACGGGTCATCAGTTGGCAAACTCTCCGGCGCGCTCATTCGATTCACCCGATGGGGCGGCAAAATAGAGCTTCTGGCGCGCGATTTTCTTTCTTGAGAAGGGGGAAAACAGTTTTTTCAGAACGGCCAGCAAAGGCACCACTGTGAGGATCAGTAGGACGAGGAACACAATGTAGAGGATCAGCACGGCGCGGCGCAGCAAGGCGCCAGGCTTGCCAGTGAATCTCAGCAATCCGCCCCACAGCTTGAAGCTGCGCTTGGCGACGGTTTCAGCGCCGATCAAACCCTCATTGATCTCTACCGCCCCTAAGCCTGACAGCATGGGCGATGTGTCGGATCGCTCGCGCTGAGGCAGTTTCGCAGCCATGGCGCGCCCAAAGCGTGAAGCGTCTCTGATATCGGCCTCCGGCACCCCGGCGCGTGGAATACGCCCGCCGAAATAGGGGCCCTTATTCCCCGTCAGCATCCAGATCGGTGTTGAATAAAACGTCATTGCCGAATGAGCATCATCGGTCAGGACGATATTATCGATCAAGTGTCCGCCAAGCCGCTCAATATGCCCTTTGACGGTCTCCTGGGCCATCAGCCACATATTCCGGCAACCAATGACGGTAATCACCGGACGCCCTTTCAGCAGCTTCGCGGCGAGCTCTGATTGCAGGAATGCCGTCGCCGGCTGGGAGGGCGACAGGAACCAGACCTGATAGCCGAGGATGATGAGATCGTAGTCCGTGTCCGGATTGATATCCAAAGGCTGTATCGGCGGAACATCCTCATACACCGTCTCCGGAAAGGTGTCGAAGAAGCGCAGGAATGGCCATGGGAAGGGGTAGGGCGATTGAGGCTTCAGATCGACGCGGTCAACATGGATTGCCTCGTCGCTGTCCAGAGGACCGAGCACGGAATCTAGAATATCTGACAACTGCCCGGTTTGGCTGTAACCTAGTACAAGTACGCGTTTCATCGAACGGTCGCCTCGTCGTCAGCGCCAGCAGATAGCTGCAAAGTTCCGGACAGAATAACGGCGTCGTTTTGACGAAGCTTTACCTGCATGCGGTCTGCAGATTTGCGGTCGAGCGCGATCTGCAGGTCTTCGCCAAATCGTGCGGGGGCTGAAAACCGCAGACTAGCTAGTCCTGTGATTGTCGCTCCAGGGTCAACGGCGTGAACAGCCCGCTCGATACGCTCAAGCAGGACGACGCCGGGTACAACACTGTCGTGCGGAAAATGGTCGCGCGCGACCGGGTGGTCGGCGCTCACACTGTCTACTATCATCACCTCTCCCCCCGGGTCAGATTGCTCTTATCATTAGACGATTCGCCCCTCAAGACGGGAGCCAGCATTGCCTGTTCATGACCGAAATTCAATCTGTCGATACCTTCCTCACGGCGCAGGTGCTGTATTGCTGGATGTCGTTGCGCATACAGATCACGACACAATCATCTGCAAAAGCAGCCGGCACAAGGATGTCCGCAATCCATTCAGGGTAGAGCGAGCTCGCCAATGGTGCCTGCCCGCAAGCGCAGCGATCGAGTTTGCCGCGCAGGCGATTGCTTTGCATGGGGCGCTCGGCGGTCGGGGCGGCAGCGACGCGCAGCCTTCAAGCGCCTATATTGCCCGTTTGAAAGGCGTCACGTGGAAGCCTGTTTTGCTATCTGATGTGGCCGGTGAGCTGACGATCAGTGCGGCGTGTACCGGACGGCTTGCCTCAGGTGCCGAGTACACATTCGAGATCACTGCCGAAGACATGGGACGCCTCGCCTCCGGCACAGCGATTGTCATGTTCGCAGATTGAGGGCGGACCTCAGCCGCGATTGCGGCTGAGAGCTTTGCTACCAAGTTCGAACGCCAGCATGCCAATCGCCATCGCGGCAATAAAGCCGACTGCTTTGCCGCCGCCAAAAGTTAGCGCAGCGATGGCAGGGCCCGGGCAAAGACCGACAAGCCCCCAGCCCATACCGAATAGCACGGCTCCAATCGCGATTTTTGCATCGATTTCCCGCTTCTGCGGCAGCTGAAACGTCTCCCCGAGCAAGGGCTTTTTCATCGACCAGACCAGCCTGTAGCCGATGAAGGTCACAATCACAGCGCCGCCCATGACGAAGGCCAGGGACGGGTCCCAATTTCCGGCTATGTCGAGGAAGGCGATGACCTTGGCGGGGTTCACCATCTGCGAAATGACGAGGCCGAGTCCGAAAACGATACCGGCAACAAGGGCGCTCAAATTGCGGATCATGACGGGGTACCTCCGGTCAGAAGCCTGACAGCGGTAACGGTCGCCATTCCAGCTCCCATAAAGATGATAACGGCAACCAGCGAGCGAGCTGACAGGCGCGACAGGCCGCACACGCCGTGCCCACTCGTGCAGCCGGAGCCAAGCCGGGTTCCGAACCCGACCAGAAGTCCACCTGCAACGACAATCGGCCAGCCGGCTTGCAAATCGAATGCCGGCATATGATTGGTCGCGATCAGATAGATCAGCGGCGCACCGACCAGGCCGACCACGAAAAAGAGGCGCCAGAGCCGATCGCCAGTACCGGCGAACACTGTGCCGGAAAACAGTCCGCTGATACCAGCGATCCTGCCATGCAGGCCCATGAGCAACACCGCTGACAGGCCTATAAGCATGCCGCCCAGTGTAGCGCTAACCGGCGTAAAGTTTTCCATATTATGGCCTCGTTTCGCTGGGGTGGACGCGACGTATGATATGCGTCAAAGATACGTCGCACCAGATTGATAAGGAAGAGATGCGTAGGTGCGGACTGCGTCTTCAATATTTAGGCAGCAGATTGCTGGTTTTGATGAACTATTCGCAGACTGCGACGTTTTTTCTTCAATCAAGGGTGACCGGCCCATACCTCACGCTGGTTTAAGGTTGGAACGGTAAGGCTGGGTGTTTGATGGCAGTGAGCGAGACCAAAGAACTGGAAGCGGCCGTCGCGCGGCTCAAAAACGGCGATAAGGACGCGCTCAAGCGGCTTTATTATCTCACCGCGCCTCGTGTTTACGGCAAACTTCTGGCGTTACTCAAAACACCTCAGCTTGCACGTGAAGCGCTTGTGGCAACCTACAATCGAATTTGGACGGATCGGGAGGCAATCCCCGTAAAAACTGCAGATCAAGTCCACTTTATTTCTGCAATTGCGCACCGCTGCGCCCTCGCAATACGTTTCAAGAGTAACAATACTGTTTCGATATTAGGCAGCCTGGCTGCCCAGCCAATGGATGAAAGGGAAGGCAATGCATCGCACTCGCTTCAGTCCATGGATGAAGCTGACCGGCAAATGCTGACAGCAGCCTATCTCCAGTTTGAGAGTGTTGAAGCCATCGCAGAGCGAATGGGGCTCAGCCCCGATGCTGTGCGTGGGCGGCTCGCCACACTCGCAGGACGCGCGGGGGCCGAACAATGAGCGATCAATCCACATATCGCCAGGAACTGGCCAGCGCGTTTCTACTTGGACATGCCAGCGACCAGCAGGTCACAGAGTTCGAAGAGCTCTTTCAGAAAGACCCTGAATTCCGCGCCATGGTTGGCGATATGGAACAGTTTCTTGCGCCGCTGAGTACGCTCACGCCTGAAGCTGAGCCGCCGGAAGGTCTGCTGGATGAAATCATGGCTTCGATTGGTGAGGAACCAGCCCCGCGCGTGGCGCCGGCGGCAGTAGAAGCGCCGGTTCGGTCCCACCAGAGAACGCCGGCGACGCATTCTGCGAGGTCGGCGCCGCAGCGCCCATGGCAAATCGCAACGGCTGCGGCCGTTGCAGTTGCGGCCATATCTTTAGGATTTCATGCTGTGCCAGGCGCCGAGGTTCAGTCGGCCGAGACTCAACCAACAGCGCGCGAAGAGTTGCTGGCGCTGATGTCTGGAGAGCAAACGCCTAACGTTGTTGTGCTGCTATATGACAAGTCGAGCAATAAGATTACCGGGCGCCTGGCCAATACCAGCCTTCCCGAGGATGGCGTTTGGGAGCTGTGGTTGCTACGCGAAGGTATCGATGCGCCTCAGTCGCTTGGTCTGTTGCAGGAACTGTCCGAAAGCGGCAGCATAAATCTGTCGATTGCAACAGAACTCGCCGCCGGATCTGATACTTTGGCAATCAGCGTCGAACCCCAAGGCGGGTCGCCAGAAGCGGGCCCAACAGGACCGATCATCTTCACGGGCAAGGTAAATTCTATCTAGAGAACTGAAAGCGTTAGCGTTTGGACTGTGCGTCTAACAGCGCGGCTTGGCTGGTCAAATCTTCAGATGACCGCACCAACGCTCGAAACCGGCATGTCGTCACGAAGCTTTTTGAGGCCTCGTCGGATCCATCCCTTCACAGTGTTCGGTGACACGTCGAGTGCCTTGCCGATTTCCGTACAGGACATCCCCTGAATGACATTCAGAGAGATAGACATGGAAACGTGTTGAGGCAGCCTGGACAGATGCTTTGCCAATAGGCGTCCGGCATGACTGTGACGCGTGCTCTCTTCGGGGCGCACCGCATCATCGACCAGCGTGTCCTCGATCATTTCGGTTTCCGGCGCGCGCGCTTTGGACCGCAGGCGGTCGAGACCGCGATTTCGCATGATGACCAGCATCCAGGTGAAAGGTTGGCCCTTTGACGCGTCAAATTTCGATGCGTTCTTCCAGATCGAAACATAAGCTTGCTGAACGACGTCACGAGCCGCCTCAGCATCTTTCAGCTGGTTGGTGACAATGGCCATGAATTTCGGGGCGGTCAGTTCGTAAATTGTCTGAAACGCACGCTGGTCGCCTGCTGCGCAGCTTTGCAGAGCGACCTGCAACTTCTTGTTTAGTTCAACATAGTCCGCAATCGGCATGCTGCTCCCCGTCATCTTCAGCAGCTGAACTAGTCTGATCTGAATAAAGAAAAGGGCACTTCGTAGAGAATTTTTGAAATTTTTTGGCCGGGTTCATACGCGAACTCGCCCAGATCGACCGTTTTTACTGCAGATCGCGAACTATAAAATCCTTTAGATATTTTTGCACCCGCGCGTCGTCCCTCAACGTATCTGGGTTCGACAGGCGTGGACCGGTCTCACAGTGCGACAGTCCAGAACATGCCGGTCCCGTAAAACAATAAGGGAAAGCAACTGATGAGATTTTCAAACCTGACCAAGACGGTGAGCACAATTGCGCTTGCTGGCGCTGCGTGGGCGACGATGCCGCTGCTGACAGCGGCCGCGGATGCGACGCCAGACTGTAATACCGGTGACGTCGACGCGACGTCGCTTGAGTGCGGCATCAACGCTAATGCTGATGGCTCTGACGCTCTCGCGGTTGGGACAGATGCTAATGCGGTTGGAACGTCCACGACTGCAGTCGGCGGCGAATCCAATGCCGTTGGAACCGCTGCAACGGCTTTTGGCTGGCAGGCATCAGCCACAGCCGAGCGCGCGCATGCCTTCGGCCACCTCGCTTCGGCGTCCGGTGTCCGCTCGCTCGCTGTCGGTGAAGCTGCCAACGCGATGGGCCTGGAAAGCGTCGCGATCGGCAATCTTGCAATGGCCAATGGCGTGGATGCGGTTGCGATTGGGACCGAAGCCTCTGCGACCGGCAATTCCACGACAGCGGTTGGCGGTGAAGCGGTCGCGAACGGGACTGCGGCCACGGCATTCGGGTGGCAGTCATCTGCCACAGCCGAGCGCGCGCATGCCTTCGGTCATCTCGCTTCGGCGTCAGGTGTTCGCTCCCTCGCTGTCGGCGAAGCTGCGAGTGCCTCTGGCCTTGAAAGTATCGCGCTAGGCAACCTCGCCGTGGCAAACGGCATCGATGCGGTTGCGCTCGGCACAGAGGCAAACGCTCAAGGGCCATCCACCACAGCAATCGGCGGTGAAAGCCTCGCCAATACGCCGGGTGCGTCCGCGTTTGGCTGGCAGTCACAGGCAACCGGCGCCATGGCGACAGCCGTCGGCCATCAGGCAACAGCGTCGGGTGATCAGAGCTTTGCGGGCGGTGAAGACTCCATCGCATCGGGTACGAATGCGATCGCCATCGGCAATACGGCTCAGGCAACTGGCGGCGACTCCATCGCGATCGGTGGTAATCGCGACGGCGCGACGGGTCGTGCGACCGTGGCGAGCGGCCCATCCTCAACAGTTGTCGGCGGTCAGGCCCTCGCAAATGGTGCGGGTACGAGTGCCTATGGTTGGCGCTCTGAAGCCACCGCTGAACGCGCACAGGCTTTCGGTCACCTTGCATCAGCATCCGGCGTTCGCTCACTTGCGATCGGTGAAGCTGCTGCGGCCTCAGGGCTTGAGAGCATCGCACAGGGTAACCTCGCTTCAGCATCAGGTGTCGACGCGATCGCGATCGGGACAGAGGCCGTGGCCAACGGCAACTCCACGACAGTGGTCGGTGGTGAGGCCCAGGCCGTCGGCACTGCAGCAACAGCTTATGGCTGGCGCTCAGCGGCAACTGCCGAACGCGCGCATGCCTTCGGTCACCTCGCCAACGCATCGGGCATTCGTTCGACCGCCGTCGGTGAAGCCGCGACAGCCAGCGGTTTCGGCGCAGTTGCACTCGGTAACCAGACAGTGGCTGCTGGAGCCAACTCGATTGCCATCGGTAATGGCGCGACCGCCATGTCCGACAACCAGATCGCTATTGGGGGCTCAACGGCCACCTATAACTTCAGCGGCCTGAATTCGGCTGCCAGCACGGCGGCTCAGTCCGGCGAAATTGGCGTGGTCACGACTGACCGCGATGGTAATCTCGCCGCAGACTATTCCTTCTCAGCTGGTCTTGCTGCCAATACCGGCCTGATCACCGCGAATACGGCGCTGATCCAGTCCAATACGGACGCCATCAAGGACAACACGGCAGGCATCGCAGCGGCGATTGCGCTCGACACGCCTTACGTGCCTGAAGGCAAGAAGTTCGCGATCGGTGGCGGCTATGGTTTCTATGATGATGAAGGTGCCGTCGCGATGGCAGCTGCCTTCCGTCTGAACCCGACCTGGCAGCTCAATGCAGGCGTCACCACCGGGGTCGACCGCGGTGAGACCGGCGGCCGTATCGGCTTCCAGGCCGCTTGGTAAGCACGGACTTTCTGCCTCTCAGGCAGGTAGATAATAGAAACCCCCGCATCCACTGGGTGCGGGGGTTTTTGTGTCGGTTCTGACTTAGACGAGACGGTGTCTACTTGCCTTGCCAGACGGGGGCGCGCTTCTCCAGGAAGGCGCGCGGGCCTTCCTTGGCGTCTTCGCTGGAGAAGACGACAGCAGCTGCTTCGCCCGATGTCTTCCAGAGCTCTTCTTCGGTGCCGTCATATGCCTGACGGGCCACTTCGAGGCTCTTGCGGACAGCCAGCGGCGCGTTGACCGAAATCTGGCTTGCGAGGGCATGCGCTTCGCCCATCACCTCACCGGATGGTACCATCCGGTTGATGAGTCCAAGCTGATACATCCGGTCAGCAGGCAGAGGGTCTCCTGTCGCGACGATTTCGAGCGCCACATTGCGGGGCAGGGAGCGCGGCAGACGGAACACGCCGCCCGCGCCGGCATAGATGCCGCGCTTCACTTCCGGCAGGCCGAAACGCGAATTATCGGCGGCAACAATCATGTCGCACGCCAGGGGCAGCTCGCAGCCGCCAGCCAGCGCGTTACCGCGGACAGCAGCGATCCATGGCTTCGAACGCGGATATCTGACGAAGCCGGCAAAGCCGCCTTCCTTGGTCGACAGGGACTGGGCGTTGCCCTTTGAAATTTCCGAAAGGTCGGCGCCGGCACAGAAGGTTGATTCCAGCGACGATGTGAGGATGACGACGCGCACATCATTGTCGCGTTCGGTTTCTTCACAAATCCAGCCGAGGGCTGACGCGACAGCGCCGTTCACGGCATTGCGTTTGTCTGGCCGGTTCAGCGTGACGACAGCGACGTGATCCTTTACCTCGTAAAGGACTTCCTCGCCTACGCTTGCGGGTTTGTCTGACATGATTTCCTCGCTCTTTTTCTGGTCGAATTCATCGCCTGAAAAAGCATGCCGCGAAGAACGCGACAAGTCTTACGCCGGGGCATGTGGAATAGCTGCAGGCCGCTAATCTGAAACCTGGGGCTCAGGCCGCATTGTGCTTGTTCAGTGGGGTAACCTCGGCGTCCGTACTTGCAAAACGCTGACGAGAAAGCGGTGTGCCTGCGTCTGCTGGCGGTTCGGCGCAGACAATCCGGTCACGACCGCGTGCTTTTGCTGCGTAGAGGGCGCAGTCAGCGGTTGAATAAACTTCGCTGAAGGACGTCACCCTGCCAAATTCGGCAATACCGAAACTCGCCGTGATTTTTTCACCTTCGGGCAGAGCGCTCACCTCAAGCGTCGTCAACGCATTCCGCAGCCTTGCAGCAAGACGGCGTGCACCTGACGTTCCGGTACCGGGCAGGAGGAGACAGAATTCTTCGCCACCGACCCGGCCTGCGATGTCGGCGCGCCGGGTCTGGCGTGTCAGAAAATTACCGAACGAGCGGATCACCTCATCGCCAGCGGTATGTCCCAACCGGTCGTTGATACGTTTGAAATGATCGAGGTCGACCAGGATCAGCGTCGCGGCCGTGTCGCCATTGCGCCCGTCGCAGAAGCGCTCGACGCTGTCTTCGAATGCCCGCCGGGTCTTCAGGCCGGTGAGAAAATCATGGTCGGCGTCGTCGCGAACGGCTCGCAGGCGCTGCATTACACAAACTGAAATAAGCGCGCCGCCAACAGCGATGACAGAAAGCGTGCTCAACATCGTCATGGTCAGCCAGTAGGCCGACGCAAAGAAAGTGTCCGCCGTGATCAGACGTCCATAGACCGTCGCCGTTGAAATCACTGTGAAATTCACGATGCAAAGCGAATAGGCCGACAGGACAGCTGTTCCAGACCAGGAATGACGCGATATGCCCCAAAGTCTAAGCGTACCAATAGTTAGCATGGAACCGTGGATCATGTTCAAAACGAGGATGCGCAGGCCAAGATCACCCGACATCTGTTGAATGGCCAAGGCGCATACGACGCTGGACACCCCCAATGCCCCCATCGTTGCCCAAGGTGTGCGCCGCTGAAAGGCAAGACAAGCACCGTGGACAAGCAATGTAATCCCGATTGCGTAAGCGCCATTGTTCAGCGCGGCATTCGCGAGCGAGCCCTTTTCGAGAACATAATGGTTCAGCGTGAAACCGATGACGCACATCAAAAATGCGGCGGCAAATGAAAGCGCCGCCTGATCCTTGCGGTTGTAATACCAGAAGGAAAGAAAGATCGCGCTCATACATCCGGCAATCGCCGGGATCGAAAGTCCGATGATGGCTGCCTGGCTCAAACTCACGTCCCCGAATAACGTCTAGGCGCAAGCAACTAACAGGTTAGTCGTAAGAAACAGTATATTTTTGAAATAAATTGAGCTTCGCGCGTGTCGCCTACAGCCCCAGATTACCCCCGAGGCGTGAGATGGCATGAACGAAATTGTTTGGCGCATTCATTTCATCTGCGACCGTCTCGCTGACATTCGCTAGCATCGCGCCCTGCCTCTATGATTTTCATCATGCCCGCAGAAAACGCCAATGCGGTGAAGCGCGTCCCCGGTGCGAGGCTCAAGGGCGCAAGCGGCTTGATAAAATGACCAGCTTGGAGGACAGCTGAACGCTCCAAATGCAACGCGACAGGACTTTCGCCATGCCTGAAGACACCACACAAGACAGTCCCTGGTGGAAGGGTGCGGTCATCTATCAGATCTATCCGCGCAGCTTTCTTGATACCGATGCGGACGGCATCGGGGATCTGGCCGGTATCGTGAAAGGGCTCGATCACGTCGCAGCCCTCGGCGTCGACGCTGTCTGGCTATCGCCATTCTTTACCTCGCCGATGAAGGACTATGGCTACGACGTTGCAGACTATTGCGACGTCGATCCGATGTTCGGCTCCCTTGCAGATTTCGACCGGCTCGTGGCCCGCGCGCATACGCTTGGCCTGAAGGTCATTATCGACCAGGTCTATTCACATACCTCCGATCAGCACGCCTGGTTTGAAGAGAGCAGGGCTGACAGAACGAACCCGAAAGCCGACTGGTATGTCTGGGCAGATCCGAAGCCCGATGGCTCGCCGCCAAACAACTGGCAGGCCGTTTTCGGCGGCTCTTCCTGGGAGTGGGATGCCCGTCGCCAGCAATACTATCTGCATAATTTCCTGGTCTCGCAGCCGGACCTGAACCTTCACAATCTGGAGGTGCAGGACGCCCTTCTTGAGACGGCGCGCTTCTGGCTTGACCGGGGTGTTGACGGATTTCGCCTGGATGCCATCAATTTCGGCATGCATGACCAGCAGCTGCGCGACAATCCGCCGTCCGGCATCGCAATGGAGAACGTAACGCGTCCGTTCGATATGCAGGACCATATCTACAACATGTCCCAACCGGGCGTTCCGGCCTTTCTCTCTCGCCTGCGCAGCGTGCTGGATACCTATGGCGAGCGGTTCACTGTGGCTGAAGTTGTCGGGGCCAATTCAATCAATGAAATGAAAAGTTTCACTGAAGGCGAGACGCATCTCAGCTCCGCCTACAGCTTTGACTTTCTGTACGCCACGACGCTGTCGCCAGGCCGCATCAAACGCTCTCTGCAGGAGTGGAGCGGTCGTCCGGGGGAGGGCTGGCCGAGTTGGGCATTTTCAAATCATGATGCACCAAGGGCCGTTTCGCGCTGGGCTGACGAGTCACAGCGCAAGCAGGCGGCTGATACGCTGATGCTTCTGCTGCTGTCGCTGCGCGGCAATGCCTTCATCTATCAGGGCGAAGAGCTTGGTCTGCCGCAGGCTGACGTGCCGTTCGAGCATTTGAAAGACCCCGAAGCCATTGCCAACTGGCCCCGCACGCTTGGCCGCGATGGGGCTCGCACGCCGATGCCGTGGCGGTCTGGCGCGAGCAATTCGGGCTTTTCTGAAGCGGTTCAGCCTTGGCTCCCCGTTGATCCGCGCCATGATCTTCTGGCCGTCGATCAACAGACCAATGTTTCAGGCTCCAGCCTCAGCGTCGCGCGCGCGCTCATTGCGATCCGCAAGTCATCGGATGCCCTCCGTCTTGGTGAAATGGAGTTTCTGGATACGCCAGATGGCGTGGTCGCTTACAAGCGGGTGCACGGCGACGCGGTCATGATCTGCGTCTTCAATTTATCCGAACGGCCGGTGAGCTACCTGCCGGTCCAAGCTGCGGATCTGGAGTTCGTGGTGGATCAGACCGGCGCTGCTGAACCGGGCGCCGTTATTCCTGAAACGCTCTCCCCCTGGACGGGCTATTGGGCCACGCTCAAAGATCATTCTGCCGGCTGACGGCCCGCTGTCTCTGCTTCTTTCAGCTCGTCTTCCAGGGCGCGTGTCTCAGTGACGCGCGCCTTGCTTAGCTGCGCGATGCCGAGATAGATCACCGGCGTCAGGAACAGGGTGAAGATACCCGCCAACCCGAGCCCGCCGAACACGACCCAACCAATTGAGTTGCGTGCCTCAGAGCCTGCACCTGAAGACAGGATCAGCGGCAGCGCGCCCAGCACAGTCGAGATCAACGTCATCGCAATCGGCCTGGCGCGGAGGGTGGCCGCTTCGAAGACGGAGTCTTTCACGCTCTTGCCTTCACCTCGCAACTGATCGGCAAACTCGACGAGCAGAATACCGTTTTTGGCCATCAGACCGATCAGCATGACGAGACCGATCTGCGAATAAATGTTGAGCGAGACGCCTGTCAGAAACAGCGCATACACCGCCGCTGCGAGCGCGAACGGCACGCTCAGCATCACAACAACCGGGCTGGTAATGCTCTCGAACTGCGCGATCAGCACCAGAAGGACAATCACGAATGCAAAGCCATAGGTCAGCAACAGGTCATGATTGCTTTCCTCCAGCGTTGCAGCCTCCCCCTGCAGCAGCATGTTGATGCCGTCGGGCAGGGTCTCGCGGCCAAGGCGTGTGATCTCAGCAATCGCATCAGCCAGCGGCGCGCCGGGCAGCGTGTCCATTTGCACTTCGATGGCGCGGCGCTGCTCTGTACGGTCGAGCTCTGCGGCGACCCCTTCTTCCGTGATCGTGGTCAGCGTCGAGATCGGCACCAGATTACCATTTGTGGACCGCACGAAGAGATTGCTGAGGTCGCCCGGGTCGCGGATAGTGCCTGTCTCAGACTCCAGAATGATCGGGATGGACTGATCATCGACATTAAGGTCAATCAGGTCCTCGCCATCAACCATTGCGCGCAAAGTCACCGATAACTCGTCGAGCGGAATATTGAGGTCTGCTGCGCGCCTGCGATCAATCGCTATCGAGAGCTGCGGCTGTGTCGGTTGGTACGAGATTTCAGGGTTCGACAGGATCGGATTGTCTTCGATCAATGCCGACAATTCCCGCGCAGCGGCGTAGATTTCGTCATAATTGCTGCCCGTCAGGGCAACCTGCAGCCCGCCGCCGCGCCCCCCGAACCCACCTGACAGGCTAGATCGGCCGAACACTGATACGCGTGCGCCGGGTATGTTGGACATTGGTCCCTGCAGCTTCGAAATCAGCTCCTGTTGGCTGATATCGCGGTCTTCCCAGGGCGCCAGGCGCGCGGTGATCCCGATCCGGTTTGGGTCATACCGGCCGACAATGGTGAAAAGCGCGTCGATTGTGCCATCGTCGACATAGGGTTGCAGGATGGCTTCCATCCTGTCGGCTTGCTGGTCCATATAGGCGAGGCCAACCCCATCAGGCCCGGTGGCAAACACTTCCACCACACCGCGGTCTTCAGGCGGCACCAGTTCCTGCGGCAGGGAGAAGAAGAGTAATCCGGCACCAATCGCCGTCAGCACGGAAACCAGAACCACGACGAGCGGAAAGCCGAGGCAGAAGCGCAGCATTCGCTCATACAGCCGCAAGACCTTGCGGCCGAATTTCTCAAGATAGCTGTCCTTTCGATCCGCTGGGTCGCGCGCGACGAAGCGGAACTTTGACGCAATGGCAGGCGCAATGGACAGCGCAACAAAGGATGAAATGATCACCGCCAACGACATCACAAAGCCGAACTCCCGGAACAGGCGTCCCGTGGTCGATGGCAGGAAAGAGATCGGTACGAAAACGGCGACCAGGACGGCCGTTGTTGCGATGACGGCGAAGAACACCTGTTGGCCGCCCAGCACGGCGGCTGCCCGTCGGCGAATGCCTTCGGACTGTTTACGCTGAATGTTCTCCAGCACCACGATCGCATCATCGACGATGAGACCGGTGGCCAGCACCAGAGCCAGCAAGGTCAGCAGATTGATCGAAAATCCGAGGGCCCAGATCCCCGCCACGGTGCCGATCAGTGATATCGGAATGGCCACGGCCGGAATGATGGTCGCCTTGAGCGAGCCAAGAAACAGCCAGATCGTAGCAACCACGATCAGCACCGTGATCAGCAGGCTGGTCAGAACTTCCTCGACGGATTTCTCAATAAAGATGGCTTCGTCGGACGTCACGCGCAGTTCGATGTCGTCGAACCGGCGATTGAGCTGGGCGACCTTGCGCTTGGCCGCTTCCGATATCTGGATCGTGTTTGATTGGGCCTGCCTCACCACGCCAAGACCAATGACCGGCGAACCATTGAGGCGTAGAAAATTCTCTGCGTCCGCTGGGCCGAGCACAACCTCAGCGACATCGCCGATTTTCGTGTTGCCGCGAATGTAGATGTCCTTGATCAGGGCGGGCGTTGCGGCCGTCGCTTCGGCTCTGACGATCAGCTCCTGGCTCTCGGACCGAAAGCTTCCAACGGGCACGTCGAATGGGGCTTGTCGAAGGGCGGTTGCAACATCGGCTATGGTCAGGCCAAATCGGTTAAGCCGCAGCGGATCGATCAGCACACGCATCTGGCGCTCGCGCGTGCCAAATTGTTGAATAGTTGCGACCCCATCAATCGACTGGAATTCTGGCGCAATATCGTTCTCGATGATGCGGGTGAGTTCTTCTTCGCTATACGCGTCAGAGATCACCGCAATCGTCAGAACGGATTCGCCTCGAGAGTCCGCCTTGGTGACAAACAGATTTTCGACGCGCTCCGGTAGCTGCCGTGTGACGCGGCTGACGGCTTCGCGGACGTCTGACGCGGCCGTATCGAGGTCCACGCCAGGATTGAACTCGATGCGCATGCGCGCGCTATTCTCTTCACTGGATGAGCGGATTTCCCGGAGGCCTGAGACGCCCGCCACGGCGCCCTCAAGAATACTCGTGACTTCGGAATCGATTGTTTCGGGGGCACCCCCCGGGAGGCTGGCCTGCACGGACACGATAGGCCGATCAACATCCGGCAGCTCGCGAACTTCGACACCAAGAATGGCGGCGAGGCCTGCGATCACGATCAGCAGGTTGAGGACCATCGCCAGAAGCGGTCTACGGACCGAAAGTCCCGGAAGGCCTGCGCCAGGAGGCGTCATGGCTGCGCTGCCGCGTTTCCGCCCGGTCGGGGGCCGGTTGCCGTCGCGGCCGGCGCCGAGAGATCGCTACGGCCGGGCGTTGCAACGGGTACGCCTTCGCGCACCTTCTGCACACCCTCATCAATGACCCAGCTGCCTTCGGCAATATCGGCCTTGACCAGAACCTTACCGTCATCACGGCTGACGATGGTCACGCCAACCCGTTTGGCCCGGCCATCTTCCACCGCCCAAACAAAAGCGCCGTCACCGCCCCAGACGATCGAGGCTTCCGGCACGGATGGATAAGACTGTCCCGGCAGGTCAAACCCGATCCGAAAGCTCATGCCGGGCCTTAGATTGTCCTCGGAATTATCGATTGAGGTCCGCACAGTGTAGGCGCGGGTCGTTGCGTCGATAGAGCTGTCGACCGTCATGACCTTGGCCGAATAGCTCGCTTGCGGATTTGAGAAGGGAAACACGTCAAACGCGTCTCCCGGCTTGATACGGCCAAAGGTCTGTTCGGGCACTGGAAAGTCGACATACAGGATTTCACGATCATCAATGCGGGTGATGACGGTATTGGTATTTATCCGTGCCCCCGGATCGATATCGGTGAGGCCAACATAGCCAGAGAAAGGCGCTCGCACGACGCGGTTGGACAGGGCGTCGCGGGCAATGGAGAGGTCGATCCCAGCCGCATCATAGGCCGCCTGGGCGCGATCCATTTCGTTAGTGGAGATCACGCCGGGCGTCGAAACCTTGTTGTAGCGCTCAATAACGCGTTCGGCATTCTTCAGGGTGACCTGCGCCTGCCGTTCAGCCAGTCGCTCTGCATCCGACTCAAGGCGCAGTAAGACGTCGCCCTTCGTCACCTTGTCGCCAGCCTCGAAATTGACTTCCACAACTTCACCAGCCGTTTCTGGGTAGATCGTCGCCGAGGAGCGCGCGCGCGCCGTTCCGACGGCCTCTATTCGTGTCGTTTCCGTGCGATAGCTGACCTGATGCGGAATAATCTGGACCGCGCGTTCGGTCCGCGCGGCAGGGGCCGTCTGCTCCTCACTGCCGCATGACGACAGCACGAGCAGGCCTGAAATAAGCGCAAGGGCGATTTTAACGTCTGTCACATCAAGTCCTTGTTGCACCGGTCTGACGTCGTCAAAGATAGCAGATAGTTGCGAATGTCGGGAAGGCTAATGCCCGGTGAGGCAATATGGCCAGATCATATGTCAGGTTAGTGTAATATCCTATCGCGAACTAGTGCATTCTGTCCGGACTTCCAGTCTGAACCTATTGATTTGACAATTGGTCGCGCCGGTCAGTGAAAGTCGCGACTGTTGGGAATAATCCGCACATTGCGTGGATGACTGTGTGCCGGTTTCGCGGGCGGTCCGCGTCGGTCAGGGATTGGCTTGACCACCTCGTCTGCATTCGACAGCACGCCGCGCATCGGGTCGGTGATGTTCGTCTCTGACAGAAGGCCAAGATCGTCGGTCCGGTCGATCAGCTGTTCGGCCACAATATGAGTGACATTGTCTGCCTTCTGGACGCGGCCTTTGACCATGATGATACGCGCGCCCATGACGATAGCGCGAAACCGTTCAAACACGTTTGGCCAGACAACCAGATTGGCGACCCCGGTCTCATCCTCGATCGTGATGAAACAAACCCCGCTCGCCGAGCCCGGCCTCTGGCGCACCAGAACGACCCCCGCCGTCTGAACCCGCGCGCCATTTGAAAGATCGCTCGCCGCCTTTGTGCTCAGCGTCCGCATCGTCTCATAATGGTTGCGCAGGAAGGACATCGGGTGCGCCTTCAGCGAGAGACGCGTCGTCTGATAATCCTGCAGGACATGTTCCGAGAGCGGCATTTCCGGAAGCTTCGCGGCCTGCTCGCGGCCCTGATCTGCTGTATCGGCAGCTGCAAAGAGAGGAAGGGACTGGCCTGGCGCTTCCCCGCGCGCGGCCCAAAGCGCCTCGCGCCTGTTCAGCCCCATCGACCCGAACGCATCTGCTGCCGCCAGAAGCTCCATGGCCCGCCGTGTAATCCCCGTACGCCGTCGAATATCGGTCGGTTGCTCAAACCCGCCCGCCCGCGCGGCCATCATCGCTTCCATCTCGTCTTCACGCAGACCATCAATCTGGCGAAAGCCGAGCCGCACAGCGAGGAGAGAGCCTTTTCCTCCCCCGTCCTCATCCTGAGCCTGTCGAAGGACGGGGGACGTGCCCGAAGGGCGGAGGGGGCGCGTGGAGGGTGGTACGCTTTGTTGGGAGGCTCCCTTCGCCCCGCATTCGCGGGCCACTTCCCCCGCAGGCGGGGGAAGAAAGACCATCTCACCCCGACCGCAAGGCTCCAATATGTTGTCCCAATCGGAAAAATTCACGTCTGCCTCGCGTACCTCCACACCATGCTCGCGCGCATCGCGTACAATCTGCGCCGGGGCGTAGAACCCCATCGGCTGGCTATTCAGAAGCGCGGCGCAGAACACGTCCGGATGATGGCATTTCAGCCAGGACGACACGTACACCAGAAGCGCAAAGCTCGCCGCATGGCTCTCCGGGAAGCCATATTCCCCGAAGCCCTTCACCTGATCGAAGCAGCGCTGCGCAAAGGTGCGCTCATACCCCCGCGCGACCATGCGTTCGACCATCATGTCTTCATAATTCTGGATCGTGCCGACCTTGCGGAACGTCGCCATCGCCCGGCGAAGGCCATTGGCCTCATCGGGGGTAAACTTCGCCGCATCCATGGCGATCTGCATTGCCTGCTCCTGGAAGAGCGGTACGCCATTTGTCCGCTTCAATATGGTTTCCAGCTCATCGGCTGGGCCGTGTTCGGGGGCAGGGGACGGATAGGTGACGGTCTCGATGCCTTTGCGGCGACGAAGATAGGGGTGCACCATATCGCCCTGTATCGGCCCGGGCCTGACAATCGCGACCTCGATCACAAGGTCATAGAAAACCCGTGGTCGAAGCCGCGGCAGCATGTTCATCTGCGCCCGGCTCTCGACCTGGAATGTGCCAAGCGAGTCACCCTTGCATAGCATATCATAGGTCGCCTCATCCTCCTGCGGGATGGTGGCGAGGTCATAGTCGAGGCCCTTGTGAAGCCGCAGCATGTCGAACGCCTTGCGGATACAGGTCAGCATGCCGAGCGCCAGCACATCCACCTTCATAATGCCGAGCGCGCTGATATCGTCCTTGTCCCATTCAATGAAGGTGCGCTCATCCATCGCCGCATTGCCAATCGGGACCGTCTCGACCAGCGGCCCTCGTGTCAGTACGAAACCACCGACATGCTGAGACAAGTGCCGCGGAAAGCCGATCAGCTGGCGGGTGAGCTGCACCGCGCGCCGGATCACCGGATTGGCCGGGTCGAGACCGGCCTGACGGATCTGCTGCTCCTTCACATCAGATCCGAAACTGCCCCAAACCGTCCCGGCCAGCGCCGAGGCAATGTCCTGCGAGAGCCCCAGCGCCTTGCACACTTCGCGCACCGCAGAGCGCGGGCGGTAGGAGATGACGGTCGCGGTCAGCGCCGCCTTGTGACGGCCATAGCGGCGATAGACATACTGGATGACTTCCTCACGCCGCTCATGCTCAAAATCGACATCGATATCGGGCGGCTCCTTACGCTCCTTGGACAGGAACCGCTCAAAGAGGAGGCTGGTAATCGACGGGTCGACACTCGTGATGCCGAGACAATAACAGACCGCCGAATTGGCCGCCGACCCACGCCCCTGACAAAGGATCGCCTGACCGCGTGCCCAGGCGACAATGTCATGGACGGTCAGGAAATAGGGCGCGTAATCGAGTTCGCTGATCAGCTTCAACTCCTTGGTCAAAGCCTTGCGCACCTTGTCCGGCAGGCCATCCGGATAGCGCCATTCCGCGCCTTCCCATGTCAGCGCCTCAAGGTGAGCTTGAGGTGTCTTACCAGCCGGCACAGGCTCATCAGGATACTCATAGGCAAGCTCATCCAGAGAGAAAGTACACCGCGCCACAATCTCTAGACTTCGTCGAAGAGCTGGCTCGAACCCTTTGAAAAACCGTGCCATTTCTTCGGGCGGTTTCAAATGCCGCTCAGCATTTGCCTCCAACCGGAACCCGGCTTCGGAGACGGTGCAATGTTCACGGATGCAGGTCATCACATCCTGCAGGGGGCGGCGCTCGGCGGCGTGGTAGAGCACATCATTCACCGCCACGATGGGCACACCCCCCGCGCGCAGGCCCAGCTCTGCCAGCCGGGCGAGCTTCTCCCGGTTCTGCCCGTCAAAGCCGTGGCGCGCAGCAAGATAGAGCCGGTCCCCCCATTGCGCGCGCAGCCATTCCAGCCGCAGGCGAAACGCCTCTCCCGCGCTGGGCGGCGGCATGGCGATAAAGATCTGCCCCTCGGCATGCGCCATGATGTCTTCCAGCCGGATATGGCACTCGCCCTTTTCAGCACGCAGCTTGCCCTCGCTCAGCAGGCTCGAAAGACGGCCATAGGCGGCCCGGTCCTGCGGATAGGTGATCAGCTCAAAGCCATCATCGGTGACAAGCCGGGCGCCGACCAGCAGCCTCAATCCGTATTCCTTCGCCGCCAGATGCGCGCGCACGACACCGGCTAGTGTGTTGCGGTCTGCAATGCCGATTGCGGCAAGGCCAAGCCCCTTTGCCTGCGCCACCAGTTCCTCGCCATGGCTGGCCCCGCGCAGGAAAGAGAAATTCGTCGTGACGGCGAGTTCGGCATACTGGCTCATGCGAACAACCCATGCATGAACCAGCGCGGTGCTCCGCCGCGTCCATCATCATAAAGGCCCTGCCGGAACAGCCAGAAGCGGCGCCCATCAGTGTCCTCAATGCGGTAATAGTCCCGCGCCCGGGGCAGGTTTGAAACCGGCTCTCCCATATCGGCTTCTTCAAGTTCGGCGCGGATTTTCGTGATCAGCGCCGCATCGGCCCGCTTGTCGAGTTTCGGGTTCAGCCATTTGCGTTCCACCCCATCAGGGCTGGTCGATGCAGGCGGCGGCGATGTCCAGGTCCACCATTCCGGTGCCAGTCGCTCAGGCCCATCTGCCCGGCTGACCGCATGTGGCACCCGCCGCCAGACAAAGCGAAGCGGCGGGCCGTCAGGCACTTCGGCCAGCACTTTTATCTCCTCTGGCGGATTGATCAGACGGATCGGACGTGGCCCTCGCCGCGGCGGTGCTTCACCGGGCGCAGGCAGGGCGCCATCAAACGCGGTCGCCCGCTCGGCCTGCTCGGGCAGATGGCTTTGCGCCGGCGCTGTTACGGTCACGACCCCTTCGCCGAGCTTGGCTGTGATCCGGTCTGCCAGGGCTGACAGCATGACCGGGTCAGTGTCACTCGCCGCAAGATCTCCGGAGAGGGCCATTGCGCTGGTGTCCATCGGCCCGGTCCGGTGAGCGTCCAGCATCAGAAGGTCAATGCCAAAGCCCGGATCGGTCTGATCTGTCTTCTCTGCAAACAGGCGAAGAATATGCTTCGGTGTCCGCACAGGCCGCGCCAGCGTGATCGAGATTGAGCGCACTTCCCCATCTGAGCGAAACGCATGCAGGGTAAAGGCCCGCGCGCCCTGACCAAGCTCGGCCAGCGCCTCGCAAAGCTCCCCAGCCAGCTGCTCCAGCCCTGCCTGAATGCCTTCCACGACCAGCAAGGGGTCAGGGCAGGGCAGGCGAACCGAGAAGGCGGGCGCAGGCACCAGCGGATCAATCGGCTCACGCCGCAGCCCGAGAGCCTGATCCAGCCGCAATAGAACCGCGTCCGCCGTCGCCCGCGACTGAAAACGCCGCCCCAATGCCTTGCGGTCAATGCCATAGAGCTGGCCAATCTGACGAAGGCCAAACCGCTTCAGCAGGGTGTCTGCATCGGCTGACAGGCGAAGCGCGCTGACAGGCAGGCTGGCAAGCCCGTCTGCCTCCTTGCCATCAGCGAGAATTGTGCCGGGCTGCATCCGGGCAACAGCGCTCGCCGCGCCCGGCGTGCTCGCAAGGCCAAGCTGATGGGGAATGGCATCGCGCTTGAGCAGGGCCTCCACGGCCGCCATCATCTTCCTTTCGCCGCCATGCAGGTGATCGCAGCCTGTCGTCTCGATCATCAGCCCGTCCTCGCCATCCAGCGCGACGAGCGGGGACAGGCGCACCATCCATGCCGCGATAGCGGCCAGAGCCTTGCGATCAGCCTCCCGGTCGATCTCCTCATAGAGAAGGTCCGGGCAGCGCGCCTTCGCATCGGTAAAGCCAAGCCCAGCCGATATGCCGACCGTGCGCGCAGAGCTATTGGCAGCCGCCACCAGCAGGCCGTGCGGGCCGGTCTCTGTCAGGACAAATGGCTTTTGCGGCGCGTCAGCCGGTTTTCCGGTAGCTGGCCGGAAGGGTTTGCCGCTCTGTCGGCGTCTTGCGCGGCGCAGGCGGGTCAGTGGCCAGCCCGGAAACCACACGCAGAGATAGCGTTTCATTATCGAGCTCGATGTTGAAGACACGGTCCGCCATGTGCGGAGCCTGACGGGATTTTTCGAGCACGGCCTGCCAGCGAAGGGCGCCGGGGGCACGCGTATCGAAAGGATTTGGCGCTGATGGACGGGCAGAGACACGCCAGCGCGCCGTCGCCGCACTCGTGCCCTGATGGCGCCAGGGCAGCAAAAGGACGAGCGGCACCCCATGCCGGCTGGCCGCCAGCGTCAGGCGGCGCGAGGCTGTAAAGTCCAGCGTATCGACCTCGGTAATCACAAGCCCAGCTGCACCCGACCGGATTGCTTCTTCGGTTGCCCAGAGCGTATCGGCACTCTTTCTGGTATGGACGCCCAGCACAGCAGGTCGCTGCGCCGAGAGGGCATGCAATCCGGCCTCGAGCAGGCCGCCATGTTCCTGATAGAGGTTGAACTGCCGGATCCAGACAATCGCCCCCGCAGGCGGGGCTGCAGCGGCCAGCACAAAGCCGGTCATCGCGCTCATATCGCCATGACGGGCCTCGCAAACCTCATGCACGCCCTCGCTGCCAAGCCTTAATGGAAAGGCCGGATCAGCCCGTTGGGGGCGTCCTTCAAGGCGGAATACGCCTGGGATGTCTAGGTTCGAGGACTCCATATGTTCTTATTTTGTTCTAACACAAAAGAGTCAAGGGCGCGCCTACCTGCAGGCAGACAGAGCTGTGAAAATCCCCGCCCCGCCGGGCATTCTCCCGCCGCCATTGCCAGACGCCTCGCAAATGTGGTCTCCTTCGAAAGATGAGGGAGGCGTCACGAAGATGGCGAACACAATAAACAAGCCTGAAACCGGGGCCGAATGGTCGAACTGGTCCGGCAATCAGACCGCGAGCCCATCGGCCATCCTTGTGCCGGCCGATCTGCACGCGCTGAAAACACTTATGAAAACCGCGCCGGGCCCGGTCCGCGTTGTGGGGGCAGGTCATTCCTTTACCCCGGTCGCGGCGACAGACGGCACGCTCCTGAAGCTTGACCGGATGGGCCTTGTCCACTCTGTCGACAAGGCGAAGAAAACCGCCTGGGTAAATGCTGGTGCACGCCTCAAAGACCTCTCGCCCGCGCTGGAAGCATATGGTCTGGCATTCCGGAACCTTGGCGACATCAATGTCCAGTCGCTGGCCGGTGCGATCTCCACCGCGACCCATGGGACGGGTGAGACGCTCTCCTGCCTCTCTGCCGAAATCCTGTCCTTCAAAGTGCTGACGGCGGCGGGTGAACTGGTCACCGTCTCACGCGATGAGAACCGGGACCTTTTCGAAGCGTGCCAGGTGTCGCTGGGCGCGATCGGCATACTGGTCGAGGCGGAAGTTCAGCTGGTCGATGCCTATCGCCTGCACCGGAAAACCTCTGCCGAGCCGCTCGCGGATCTCCTCGCGAGCGCAAAAACACGCTGGCAGACCCTTAGAAATTACGAGTTTTTCTATGTCCCGTTTTCCGGCTACGGCATCTCGATTTCACATGAGCTGACCGATGCGCCCGCCTCGCCGCGCGAGGAAAGTGACGATGATGACGCCGTCCTCGGCCTTAAACGCGCGCGCGACTATGCGCCGGATGATCTCGCCTCACGCAAGCAATTCCTCGCCGGCGCGTTCGCCGAGTTTGAGGGCGAAAATGTCATCGGAAACAGCTGGGAATTGCTCGCCAGTGAGCGGAACGTGCCCTTCAACGAAATGGAATACCACCTGCCCGAAGGCGCCGCGCTGGACGTGCTGCAGGAGGTCATCACCTATATCGAGACCGAGCGCCCGGACGTGTTCTTCCCCATCGAAGTGAGGAAATCCGCCCGCGACGATATCTGGCTCAGCCCCTTCAATGATGGCAGCAGGATTTCGATCGCCGTGCATGCCTATGCCGAAGATGAGTATGACTTCTTCTTCAGCCATATCGAGCCGATCTTCCGGCGGGCAGGCGGCCGGCCGCACTGGGGCAAGCTGCACAGCCTGACCCACGCGGACCTCACCGGCCTCTATCCCGAGTTCGACCGCTTCTGTCAGGTCCGCCGCGAGGTAGACCCGGACGGGCGCTTCCTCTCGCCATACCTGAAGACCTTGTTTGAGCCGGGGACGATATGAGCGATTTGAACACCTTGGACGGGGCCTATTTCGGCAAGCTCCAGGCCGCGTTGAACGCCGCTGCTATCGCGCAGCCGACCCTGATCATCGACCGCGCGCGCCTCGACGCAAACATCGAAACCTTCATAGGGCATCTGCCAGAGGGGATGGGCTATCGCATCGTCGCGAAATCCCTGCCGAGCCTGCCGCTCCTCTCCCATATCCGCAGCAAAACCGGCACCGACCGCCTGATGACGTTCAACCTCGCCATGCTGCTGGAGATTGCGCGCGAAATGCCAGACGCGCACCAGCTGCTCGGCAAGCCGTTGCCTGTCGCGGCGGCGCGGAAATTCTATGCCGAGGCCCCGGCAGGGGCGCGGGTACAGTGGCTGGTCGATACGCCCGAACGGCTCGCCCAATATATGGCGCTCGCCGACGAGCTCTCCCTGCCCATGGATGTGGTGCTGGAACTGGATGTCGGTTTGCACCGCGGCGGGTTCGCCGCAGATGAGACGCTGAAAGCTGCGGCAGACGCGTTGCGCGCGTCCAACACCGCCCGCTTTGCCGGGCTGATGGGCTATGAACCGCACATCGCCAAGATGCCGCAGAAGCATGGCCTGCGGGACAAGGCGGTGGACTCCGCCTGGGAGATTTACCGCCGGGCGAGGGTGCTGACCGACTGCAGTAACAATACAGGCGCCGCACAATCCCTGACGCTCAACACCGCCGGCAGCCCGACCTACAGGCTCTACACCGACACGAGCCTTGCCAATGAAGTGTCGGCCGGATCGATCCTCGTCAAACCAACCGATTTCGATACCGACATGCTGGAAGCCCATGTCCCGGCGAGCTTCATCGCCACCCCGGCACTGAAAGTGCTGGACGGGATCAATGTCGCGGGCTTCGATCTCATGCCGGGCCGCGAGCCTGAAATGCCGGACGGCCATGCAAAGACCGTCTACACCTTCGGTGGCAACTGGATGGCCAAGCCGGTCTGGCCGGAAGGCCTGCTCGTAAACGAGAAATATGGCCGCTCCAGCAACCAGCAGATGATGACCGGGCCGGCGGATTTGGCGTTGAAGCCAGACGACTTCGTCTTCTTCCGTCCCACCCAATCAGAAGCCGTCCTCCTTCAATTCGGCGACATCGCCGTCTATGAAGACGGCGCAATCGTCGACACCTGGCCGGTCTTCGGCGCGTCGGCATGAGGAAGAGGGATGCGCTGAGGTCTCTCGAAAGTCGGCGGCGCTTTGGGCTTTGATCTGTCTGTCCTGAACGTTGCCGTCCTGCATGGTTACAGCTCATGAGCGGTATGTTGCTCCAGCCCGGTTGGACGCATCTTGCCAAACCCACGGAAAACCTGCCCGGATTTCTCTCACCGAAATTGAAGGCCGCTTCCAAGGTGTTGATTTGCTTTCGCCTATTGGATGCGATGCAATAGGTATTAGACTTAACCGAGGTCCACCGGAAGGCACGCCATCTATGGCAATTCTCGCCAGCATCTATCACCTGACGCACTACAAATACGATCGGCCCGTTGAGCTTGGCCCGCAAATCATCCGGTTGCGTCCTGCGCCCCAATCGCGCACGCGGATCGTCTCGCACAGTCTGAAAGTCTCGCCCGGTGGTCACTTTGTGAACCACCAGCAGGACCCGTACGGCAACTGGCTCGCCCGTTTTGTCTTCCCAGAGCCGGTGCGCGAATTCAAGATCGAGGTTGACCTCGTCGCCGACATGACGGTGTACAACCCGTTCGACTTCTTCGTCGAAGAGCGCGCAGAGACCTGGCCGTTTGAGTATTCCGATGATTTCGCGCCAGACCTCGCCATCTATCTGAAGCCTGAGCCGAAGACGCCGAAATTCGAGGCGTTCCTTGGCTCCATCCCACGCGATGAGATGGGCACGGTCGATTTCCTCGTCGATGTAAACCGCCGGGTCGCCAACCACGTCAACTATATCGTCCGCCTCGAACCGGGCGTACAGACGCCGGAAGAGACGCTCGACATCGGCTCTGGCTCATGCCGCGATTCAAGCTGGCTGCTTGTTCAGCTGCTGCGCAATCTCGGTATCGCCGCGCGCTTTGTGTCCGGCTATCTCATCCAGCTGAAGCCTGATCTTGTCGCGCTCGATGGCCCGGCTGGGACGGATCATGACTTTACAGACCTCCACGCATGGGTCGAAGCCTATGTGCCGGGCGCCGGCTGGATCGGCCTCGATCCGACCTCCGGCCTGCTGACCGGCGAAAGCCACATACCGCTCGCCGCCACGCCGCATTATCGCAACGCCGCGCCGATTGCCGGCGGCTTCAAAGGCCATCCGGACACACGCACCGATTTCGACTTCGACATGCAGGTCAAACGGGTCGCAGAGCACCCTCGCATCACCAAGCCGTTCTCCGACGATAGCTGGTCGCAACTCGACGCGCTCGGCCAGAAGGTCGACGATGTTCTGAAGGCCGAAGACGTACGCCTCACCATGGGCGGCGAACCGACCTTCATCTCGATCGATGATTTTGAGGCCGGCGAATGGAACACCGATGCGGTTGGCCCGACCAAACGCGCGCTCGCCGATCAGCTGATCCGCCGCCTGCAGGCCCGTTTCGCGCCGGGCGGCTTCCTGCATTACGGGCAGGGCAAATGGTATCCGGGCGAGAGCCTGCCGCGCTGGACCTTCTCGCTCTATTGGCGAGGGGATGGAAAACCTGTCTGGCAGGACCCGGACCTGATCGCCCGCGAGGACGAAACCCATGATGTCGGCGCAGAAGACGCCAGCCGGCTGACCTCCGCCATCGCCCAGAACCTTGGTCTGAATGACGAGACGATCCTGCCGGCCTTTGAAGACCCTGCCGAATGGATCATCAAGGAAGGCTCCCTTCCTGAAAATGTGACGCCTGAAAACTCCAAGCTGAAAGACCCTGAGGAACGCGCCCGCATCGCGCGCGTCTTTGAACGTGGCCTGACAGAGCCATCCGGCTTTGTCCTGCCCGTGCAGCGCTGGCAGGCGCAAGCCGGTGGCCATCGCTGGAAGACGGAAAAGTGGAAGCTCCGCCGCGGCAAGCTTTACCTTGTGCCGGGTGACAGCCCTGTCGGCTATCGATTGCCGCTTGAATCGCTGCCGCACGTGCCGCCAGCGCTCTATCCTTACATTCACATCGCTGACCCGACAGATCCACGGGGGCCGCTGCCAGACTTTACGCTGGATGATGCGGGCGAACGCGGCGCAGGCGAGCGCACACAGGATGTCGCCAGCCGCACCGAAGCTTCGGTCGGTCAGGATGTTCATGAGCAGACAATCGATGCGTCCGGCATGACGGTTCGCACAGCCGTTAGTGTGGAAGTGCGCGATGGCCGTCTTTGCGTCTTCATGCCGCCCGTTGAAGCGCTGGAAGACTATCTTGAATTGGTCAATGCGGCTGAGCTGGGCGCGAAACAGATCGGTCTTCCGGTCCATATCGAAGGCTATTCCCCGCCCGTCGACCCGCGCCTCAATGTTATCCGCGTCGCGCCCGATCCGGGCGTTATCGAGGTGAATATCCATCCGGCCCATAGCTGGCAGCAATGCGTAGAGACGACGGAAGCGATTTACGAAGAGGCGCGCGAGACACGGCTTGGCGCTGACAAGTTCATGATCGATGGACGCCACACCGGCACGGGCGGCGGCAATCATGTCGTCGTTGGCGGCGCAACGACGCTGGACAGCCCGTTCCTTCGCCGTCCGGACATGCTGAAAAGCCTGATCCTTCATTGGCAGCGTCATCCAGCGCTGTCCTATCTCTTCTCCGGCCTCTTCGTTGGTCCGACAAGTCAGGCCCCCCGCATCGACGAGGCGCGCCTCGATACGCTGTATGAGCTTGAAATCGCGCTCTCCCAGATCCCGAAACCGGGCGAGGGGGAGGCCCCACCGCCATGGCTGGTGGATCGCTTGCTCCGCAATTGTCTGATCGACGTCACCGGCAACACGCACCGCACCGAAATCTGCATCGACAAGCTCTTCTCGCCGGATGGCCCGACCGGCCGCCTCGGCCTTGTTGAGTTTCGCGCGTTCGAGATGCCGCCAAATGCCCGAATGAGCCTTGCCCAGCAATTGCTGATCCGCGCGCTGATTGCCCGTTTCTGGCAGTCGCCCGCAAGCGGCAAACCCGTCCGCTGGGGCACCGTGCTGCATGACCGTTTCATGCTGCCGGAATTTGTCTGGCAAGACTTTATGGAGGTCCTCGATGACCTCCGCGAGCATGGCTTTGATCTCAAGCCGGAATGGTATGAGGCACAGTTCGAGTTCCGCTTCCCGTTCTGCGGGGAGGTCACTTATGAGAATAACTGGCTCGAACTTCGCCAGGCCATTGAGCCTTGGCATGTGCTTGGTGAAACCGGCGCGATTGGCGGCACCGTCCGCTACACTGACAGCTCGGCAGAGCGGTTGCAGGTAAAGCTGAAATCGCCGGTGCCAGAGCGCTACACGGTGACCTGCAATGGTCGCCGCCTGCCACTCGCACCAACAGGCGAAAACGGCACCCAGGTTGCCGGGCTTCGCTACAAGGCGTGGAAACCGCCGGAGTCGCTCCACCCGACCTTGCCGGTCAACACGCCGCTCACGCTCGACATTTTCGACACTTGGACCAATCGCGCAATCGGTGGCTGCGTCTATCATGTCGCCCATCCGGGCGGGCGTAGCTATGAGACATTCCCGGTCAATTCCAATGAGGCCGAAGCGCGCCGGCTGGCCCGCTTCGAACCGTCAGGCCACAAGCCGGGGGCGTATCTGCCGGAGGCGGAAACCCCGCATCCGGAATTTCCATTCACGCTGGACCTGCGCCGGGCGCCCGGAGTGTGATGAATGTCGCAAATCGCGATTGCACCCGATAGCGATATCGCTCGCCTTCTGGCGCATTACCAGCTGGAGCAGGGCGTTCCGGATGAATTGCTTGACCCATCGGGCGCGCTTCGTCCGGCATGGCGGGGGCTGCTTGAGCATGTGGCCCGGCAGTCGCCTGACCAGCTCGAACGTATGCACCGCCGCGGTGACGCATACCTGCGCGATTCCGGCGTTTTCATGCGCCAGTACACCGACGACAAAGCCGATGAGCGGCCCTGGCCCCTCAGCCACATGCCGGTTCTCATTCATGAAAGTGACTGGGCCAGCATTGTCGATGGGCTGACCCAGCGCGCCGATATTCTCGAACATGTCGCGGCGGACCTCTATGGCGAAAACACGCTTGTTCGTGATGGCTTCCTTCCCGGCGGGCTGATCGCGCAAAGTCCGGAATGGCTGCGTCCGCTCGTCGGTGTCAAACCGGCATCGGGGCACTTCCTTAACTTCCTCGCCTTCGAGATCGGCCGTGGCCCGAACGGTCAGTGGTGGGTCGTCAATGACCGCACACAAGCGCCTTCAGGGGCTGGCTATGCGCTCGAAAACCGGGTGGCGACATCGCGCATCTATTCTGAGTTCTATCCCGGCGCGCATGTCCGCAGGGTCGCCAACTTCTTCACCGATTTCCGGACCACCTTGCTCAATATGCGACGCTCGCCCGACAGCCATGTCGCGATCCTGACGCCCGGCCCGTTCAGCGAAACCTATTTCGAACAATCCTATATCGCCCGCTATCTCGGCCTCTTGCTGGTCGAAGGCGAAGACCTGGCCGTCACCGATGGCAAAGTCTATGTGCGGACGGTGTCCGGCCTTCAGCCGATTGAAGTCTTATGGCGGCGGCTTGATGCGCTTTACGCAGACCCGCTTGAGCTTGATGAAAGCTCGCAGCTCGGCACCGCTGGTCTCGTCGGCGCGACGCGGCGCGGCACGGTCTCTGTCGTCAATGCGCTCGGCACCGGCATTCTTGAAACACGGGCGCTGATGGCCTTCCTGCCGCGTATTGCCCGTCACCTGACGGGTGGCCCGCTCAAGATACCGAATATCGCAACGTGGTGGTGTGGCCAGCCGCGGGAAAAGCGTCATGTGCTCGCCAATGTCGATACGATGATGATCGCGCCAGCCTTGTCGACCAGCATGCTATTTGATGCCAACGAGACAACCATGATGGGAGAGCAGCTGCGTGCGTCAGGTCGCCAGACGATGCAACAGCTCCTCCAGGAAGAGGGGGCGCATCTGGTGGGGCAGGAGGCGGTCACCTTCTCGACATCGCCTGCGTGGATTGACGGACAGCTTGTGCCACGCGCGATGAGCCTGCGTGTCTTCATGGTCCGTACTGCAAATGGCTGGTCGGTCATGCCCGGCGGGTTCGCCCGGATTGGAGCGGAGCCTTATTCGAACGTGCTGAGCATGCAGAAGGGCGGGTCGGTCGCCGATGTCTGGATCGTCAGCGACACGCCGGTCTCAACCGCATCCAACATCAATTCCAGCATCAGTGCGGAGCCGCGTGCGCGTCAGGGCGCGTTGCCGAGCCAGGCGGCAGAGAACATCTATTGGCTTGGCCGGAATGTGGAGCGGGCCGAAGGCATTGCCCGGCTCAATCGTTCATATCATCTGCGACTGGCAGGCGGCGAAGCGCCAACATCGCCGCTTCTGGCAAGGCTGTCCGGATACATGAAATATATCGGCGTCGACCCGGACATGGCCATTCCAAAGGCCTTGTCGGCGGCCATCCATGCTGCCGCCCGCACGGCAGGAAGCGTCCGCGACCGCGTCTCTCCAGATGGCTGGGCAGCGATTTCAGACCTTCGGGACAGCCTTCAGGCGATGGAGCGCACGTCCGATCCATCCAGCGACGAGACGGCCCGCCAGATGGGCGTGCTCCTGCGCAAATCCAGTGCTTTCACCGGCCTGCTGCAGGACAATATGTACCGCTTCACAGAGTGGCGCTTCCTAAGTCTTGGCCGCTCTATTGAGCGCCTGATGTCACTGGCATCTGCGCTGGCGAGCTTCCTGCACCCGGACGCGCCTGCAGGCTCGCTGGACCTCGCCCTGGAGTATGCCGACAGCACCATCTCTCACCGCAGGCGCTATTCCTTTGAGGCGACCCGCGCATCCGTAATTGATCTGATCGCGCTGGACCCGCTTAGCCCGCGCTCGCTCGTTTTCCACTTTGGCGAATTGCAGACCTATTGCGAGGCGCTGTCTCACTCAATTACCACACGCGATGTGAGCAACGTCCTGGCCGAAATCACCCGGCTTCGGGCGGAGCTTCTCACCACGCACAATGAGCAGATCGACAGCAATCGCCTGCTGGCGCTCTACGATGATGTCGGTGCCGTTTCGAACATGCTGACCGATGCGTTCATGCGCTGATGGGACCGATGATGCTGTACGACGTAACCCTCCGGATTTCCTATAAATACAAAGCGCCAGTCTATGCCGGTCGGCACCTGCTGCGTCTGGCCCCAATTGACATTCCGGGCGTGCAGAAAGTCTTGTCTTCCAAGCTGGACGTATCTCCCAACCCCACAGGCCGAAGTCGTTTCGATGATTTTTTCGGGAATACGGCCGTGGAAATGGTTTTTGAGGACTATCATAGCGAGATCGAGTTCCTGCAGCAGGCGCGGATCGAACGCCAGTCGGTCAAACTGGATGAAACGCTGGCTTTGCCATTTGATGATCTGGCGGCCGCGCTGGACAATACGCAGACGCTGGATCCGCGCTCACCGCTTCACTTCTTAGGGGAGACGCCTCGTATCCGGCCAAATGCAACGCTACGCGACTATGTGCTCGATACGCTGCCGGTGGATGTTTCCCTATTGCAGGCCGTGCGCCTTGTTGGGGCCGCGCTGCACCGGGATTTTACCTTTGATGCGCGGGCGACATCGGTTGAAACCACGCACGAAGAAGCCTTCGAGCACAAGCGCGGCGTCTGCCAGGATTTCAGCCATGTGATGATTGCCGCGCTGCGGAGCGCCGGTATTCCCGCGGGCTATGTCAGCGGCTTTCTGCGCACGCGCCCGCCGCCCGGAAAGCCCAGACTGGCCGGCGCGGATGCCATGCATGCCTGGGTGCGGGCATGGTGCGGTCCGTCGCTCGGCTGGGTGGAATATGATCCGACAAATGCGGTCGACATTGGCACAGACCATATCGTGGTTGGCTATGGGCGCGACTACTCAGATGTCTCGCCAGTCAAAGGCGTGTTGAGGACCGCATCGGGCCAGGTCAGCACGCAGGAGGTAGATGTCCTCCCGCTGGAAAATGCGAGCTGATACAGTTGGTTAATGCCCTGCGTTCAATTGATGTTGCAGCTTTGCCAGAGACTTAAATGCATTTGGCTAGGACTTCGGTTGAACTCGAGTCCGAGGGCCAAAAGCCATGCAGATTTCACCCGTTGTCACATTGATCCTGTCGATCGTATTCGGCGCTGCCGCCATATTGGGGGCGCGGCTGTGGCTGGGCTCATCCAGCAAGGATGATGCTGAGCTGGCAGAGCAGGCCGCCGCGCCTGTCGAAACTGTGACGCAACCTGTCCTGGTGGCGGTTCGCGATATCCCGCGCGGCGTCGTACTGGATCCAGCCTGGTTCGAAATCGCTCAGCGCGAAGAGACCCTGGTGCCGCTCGGCTCATTTGAGTCGTTCAAGGCGCTGGAACTGAGCGGCGAATCCCGTCGCACGCTTGTTAGCCTTGAGGCCGGTCAATTATTGGTCGAGGACATGCTGCTCGCACCCGGCATGCGCGCCTCCATGTCGACACGTATCGAGCCGGGCTATCGTGCCTTCACGGTTCGCACCACGGACGTCTCCGGCGTTGGCGGCTTCGTTCTGCCGGGGGACCGGGTGGACGTGATCTTCACAGAGAATTCTGATCCGCAAGGCAGTGCCGCTAACCTCGTCTCGAAGATCCTGGCCCAGAATGTCGAAGTGCTGGGCGTCGATCTCAATGATGACATGACCGGCGAAAACCCGGGTGTCTTCAAGACCGCGACCTTGTCCGTCACGCTCGACCAGGCTCAGCAGCTTTCTGTCGCTTCGCAACGGGGCCTTCTGTCCTTTGCGCTTCGCGGCAGCGCTGATGAGGAATTCTTGCAAGCCGACGCTGTTACGCTTGGCGCAGAAAAGGAAGCCAGGCCGAAGCAGGTCGCCTCTGCGGCGCCACGTCCGGCGCCTCGCATTGCAACTAGCCCAGCGTCTGCCACGATCGAAGTTATCCTCGGAGAAGAGACATCGTCTCATGTTGTCCCGTCGAGCCGGTAATTTGATACCTGCCAGCTTGCGGCGATTATGCCACCTGCCGCGGAACCGGCAGGGGGGCATTGCCATATGGGCGGCCATCGTCACGCCAGCCTTCATGGTCGTGGCCGCGCTATCAGTTGATTTGAGCCGTATGAACGCGCTCGAAAACGATCTTCAATCGGCCGCAGATTCCTTTGCCCGCGCAGCAGCCTATGAACTCGACGGGCGGCCAGATGCCATCAGCCGGGCGAATGTCGCGATTACACGCCTCGTCGAAAATGAGCAGCGATTCGGCGATGATGGCCGGGGCAACATTTCTGTCTCTGGTGTCCGGTTTTTCTATTCAATTCCGGCAAGCGACTATGACCCGATCACGGCCGATTACGAGACGGATGTTCCGGGCGATGCGGTCTATGCCGAAGTCACTGTTGAGCCGGTGCGGATTTCCACGCTTTTCCCGGTCTCGCTGTTCAATGGGCAGGACCAGTTTGATTTGACGGCGACGTCGGTCGCAAAGACAGACCCCGGCATCTGTAATGCTGCGCCCATTTTCATGTGCAACCCCTATGAAAATAATCCGGTTCAGGACCTCTTCGATGTCGCAGAAGACCGGAGTTTCCGTCGCCGTCTCGTCCTGATGAAGGACAAGGGCGGGCCGAGCGCGAAATACTACCCCGGAAATTTCGGCTATCTTCAAGCGGATGAAAGCGGCGCCGCGGCGCTCAAGGACGCCATGGCCGTTACCGAGCCAGAGCTTTGTTATTCACGCGAAGGCGTAGAACTGAGAACCGGGACGGTTGCCTCGGTGGAAGCCGGCTTCAATACCCGCTTCGATATTTATACCGGGACGTACGCCACAAAAAAGAATGATCCCGAATATGCCCCGGCGCCAAACGTGACCAAGGGATACTCCGGAACGGCCTGTTCCCCGGAGGTCGATCCGCTGGCAATGGGTCTGCCGAGAGATCAGTGCTTCCTGACCGATAGCTGCACAGATCTCGGTGGCCGGCTGGGTGATGGCGACTGGGACGCCACCTCCTATTTCGCCATTAATCATGGCTCGCCGACGAGTGCGGTCATTGCCGGCCAGACCTTCACCTTCAATTATTCGACCGGGACCGTCTCACCTGAAAAGCCAACTCGATACGAAGTCTATAATTGGGAAATTGAGACATCCCGTATTCCAGGCACGCCATCATATGTCAGTTCGACAACGCCCGAGAATGGCGCGCCTCAATGCTATACGGGCAGCACGCCTGCAGATTCGAACCGCCGTATCCTCAAAGTGGCGGTGCTCGACTGTATGCGCCTGGAAGAGGAATACGGGATATCCGGTGCTTCGGCGGGCGACTTGCCGGTCAAGGCGTTCTGGAAAGTGTTCGTGACGGAGCCAATGCCGGACGGATCAGACTCCACCATTTGGGGCGAGCTGATCGGTCCTGTCGATGCCTCTGACGAAGCCCGGATCGTAGAAGTCGCGCGGGTTGTGCGATGATCGGCAAATTTCGTCTTCGCCGCTGGCAGCGGTCCGAGCGCGGTATCGCCGCCGTCGAGGCGGCGCTTGTCGCCCCGGTACTGCTCTTTGCGGGCCTCGCCGTGATCGATGGGGCCTATCTGATGCTCACCATTCACAAGATTGAGTCCGGTCTCTCGGCCGGGGCTGCCTATCTGTCCCGCTCACCAGCGCCTGCCAGCGTGGAGTCCTTCGGCCGGAATGTTGCGGTCAAAGGCAATCCAGCTGGCACGGGAGACCCGATCGTGAAGGATTGGAGCACGGACGATGTGACGGTCACTATTCAAAGCGTTGCGAATACGGGCGGCGAAGACGGGGGAGACACCGTCCTGCGCGGCGGTGACGCGATCTATGTGGTGCGCATGCAGACACGCTATGAATATGACGGCCTCGGCCTTCTGAAACTCGTCGGGCTTGGCGATCTTGAGCTATCGGGCTTCCATGAAGAACGTGCATTCGGGGCCCGCTAATGAAGCTGCGAGATCTCCGAAAAACAGACGGTGCGGTCGCGGTTGAGTTCGCGCTGGTCGGCACAGTTGTCATCTTCGTGTTGATTGTGCTGGTTGAGCTGATGGCCGCCTTCTTCCAATGGAATACCGGGCAAAGGGCCGTGCGCGCGGGTGCCCGTCTTGCTGCGGTTTCGACACCTGTCTCTCAGGATATCAAGACGAAGGAATGGGCTGAAATTGGTGCCTATGTGCCGGACTATTCCAGGGTGTGCAGCGGCAAGACAAAAAGCTGCTCGGTCGGCAATTACGATTCAGCCGCCATGGCGCGCCTCATCTACGGCGCCGACAATTCCTGCGCGCCGGAGCCTCTGCGTGAGCGCCGCGGCATGTGCGATATCTTCCCGCTCATTGAGGAGAAATACGTCACGGTTGAGTACACCTCATCCTTGAATGAGGTCTATGGCGCACCAGGCGGCCTGCAGCCGATTGTGACCGTCAGGCTGGAAGGTGTGCCGCTCTCCTATGGCATTATTTCCGGCTCTGGCTGGATGTTCGTTGACCTGCCAGACATCTCCGCCACCGTCATTGGTCAGGATCTGTCGAACTGACGCCTTCGCAACTGTATCTCCAGCAGCTTCCCAGCGCTCAGGTCTGGCTAAACACGTACAGCATCCGCACCACCGCTGGCAGCATCAGCACCGTCAGCAGGGACGGGAAGACGAACAGGATCAGCGGCACAACCAGCTTTGCGGGCAAAGCGAGCGCCTTTTCCTCAGCATAGAGCATCCGCTTCTCGCGCATGTCAGCGGCAAAGACGCGCAATGTCTCGCCAACACTCGTGCCGAGCTCTTCTGACTGACGCAGCATCGTTGCGAGCGCGCGTGCCTCTTCCAGGCCAAGGCGGTCAGCAAAATTCTTCCAGGCTTCGGTTCGCGCACGTCCGGCCCGCGTTTCCAGGTTCATGATCTTCAGATGGTCTGCCAGGTTCGGAAAGCGTTGCACCAGCTCTTCCGAAACCCGCTGCACCGCGCCATCGAGGCTGAGACCAGCTTCCACGCACGCGACCATCAGGTCCATCATGTCAGGGAAGCCCTCACGGTATTCGTCTTCGCGCTTGGACACTTTTTTATCGAGGATGAAAGACGGCGCGACAAAGCTGATGACGGCTAGCGCGCCGGATGCCATGAGCAGGCCGTTCTTCGGCATATACTGGTCAATCATCGGCCAGGCCGCAATCAGTGCCAATTGGGGCAGGATCAACGCAATGAAGCGCAGCCCGATAAACAGATAGGGCGCCGTCTTCGAGTAATAGCCAGCCTGCATCATACGATGACGCAGCTTGGTGAGGTCGGCCGAGTCCGGCTTGGAGAACCGCTTGCCGATCGATTCAATCAGCTGGTTCCGCGGCTTTTCCGGCGCATAGTCGGTGCGAGAGTCCGACCGGTCGCCTTTCAGGCGGTCTGAAACCTGACGCTTGCTGCGCCATGATTTGAAGATGGTCGAACCGAGAACGATCGTGACGACGCACATGGCGAGCGCGATGATCGAGATCACCAGCGTATCCGGGGCAGGGGTTTCAAAAGGCATGACGGGGTCGGTTCCTCACACCTTGAAATTGATCATTTTGCGCATCATCAGATTGCCGAGCGCCATCCATAGAAGGCAGCCACCGAGGCCATACTGGACAATCTTTTCGTCGATGACGGAGCCGTAGAAATGCGGGGTCAGCATGTGCATCGCGGCCATGACGATGAAGGGCGCCGACGTCAGGATGAGGGCAGAGGCCCGACCTTCCGACGACGCGGCCTGTACCTTCAGCCGCATTTTCTGGCGTGCGCGCACCGTATGGGCATTCACTTTCAGCAGGCTGGCCAGATTACCCCCGGTCCGCGCCTGTAGCCTGACCGTTGCGGCAAACAGCTCAACATCAGGCTGGCGAGTACGCTCAGCTAGTTTGCGAACGGCTTCCTCGAGGCTCGACCCGTAGGAGATTTCATCTGCGGCCAGCCCGAATTCAGACCCGATCGGGTCCGGCATTTCGCGGCCAACCAGAGCCACAGCTGTCGGAACGGGGTGACCGGCTTCAAGACTGCGTACGATGACTTCCAGCGCGTCAGGCAGCTGCGCGCCCATCTGCTTCTCACGCCCGCCGATCTTCATCTTGAGATACATGATCGGCAGCAGGGTGCCGGCACCAATAGCTGCTGGCACAGGATAGATATAGCTGCGCGTGAAATACCACGTCACAGCGCCTGCGACAGCGGCCAGCACAACCGCAATCGCGACCCATTTTGCAGGCTCATAATTGAGGCCTGACTGGGTGACGAGATCATTGAACCACCGCATCGCAAGACGCTGATTGCCATCCTTGTCCAGACCGCGCTGCCGACGCAGTTCGACGATCAGTTCAGCAACGGATGTTTGTCCATCCTTGACCTTAAGTCGGCGGTTTATTCGCGTCTTTGCCAGCGCCGTCTTGCCAAAACCCAGCAGCGATTGCACCGCCAGAAAGGCCGAGAAAAAGGCCATCACATAGATGATGATACTGAAGCTCATCTGCGCTTATGGCACCCGCATCAGTGGCTGGGATGGGTCGAAATACTCCATTGGCAGGTGAACGCCGCGCCGCTGCATGTCATCAAGGCATTTGGGACGCAGGCCGCTCGCACGGAACTCGCCAACCACTGTGCCATCCTCTTCGGTCCGTAGCCGGTTGAAAGTGAAGATGTCCTGCATCTGGATAATCTCGCCTTCCATGCCGGTGACTTCGGTCACATGCGTGATACGGCGCGAACCATCTGATAGGCGCTGGGCTTGAATGATAAGGCCGACGGCAGACGCAATCTGGCCACGTACGGCTTCAGATGAAATGCGCATACCGCCCATCGCCACCATCTGCTCCAGACGGCTGATCGCCTCGCGCGGATTGTTCGCGTGGATGGTCGCCATCGAGCCTTCGTGGCCGGTATTCATCGCCTGTAGCATATCGAATGCTTCTTCAGAGCGAACCTCGCCAAGGATCACCCGGTCAGGGCGCATACGAAGCGCGTTCTTCACCAGTTCGCGCTGGCGGATCTCACCTTTGCCTTCAAGGTTTGGTGGACGGGTTTCCATGCGCGCGACATGCGGCTGCTGCAGCTGAAGTTCGGCGGCGTCCTCGATCGTGATGAGGCGTTCCTTATGGCTGATCGCTGCGGAGAGAGCATTCAGCAAAGTGGTCTTGCCAGACCCGGTGCCGCCAGAGATCAATGTCGTGACGCGGCACTTCACGGCGGCATGTAGAAACTCTGCCACTTCCTTCGGCATCGCCTTGAAACCGATGAGTTTTTCGAGGGTCAGTGGTTTCTTGGAAAACTTCCGGATGGAGACCAATGGGCCGTCAATCGCGACCGGTTCGACGGCCGCGTTGACGCGCGACCCGTCCAGAAGGCGCGCATCGACCAGCGGCTGGCTCTCATCAACCCGGCGGCCGACAGCCGAGACGATCCGCGAAACGATGCGGCGCAGGTGGGCATTGTCACGAAACTTCGCGTTTGAAAGCTCAAGCTCACCGCGGCGTTCGACGTAAACCTGCTTGGCGCCATTGATCAGAATATCGGAGATGGTGGGGTCGGCGAGCAGGGGCTCAAGCGGGCCGAGACCGGTCATCTCATGATAGACAGAGTCGGCAAATTCAGCGACTTCCGACTGGTTCATCGGAATGCGGTCTTCGCGAACGATCTCAGCGACAAGCCGTCCGACCTGACGCTTCATTTCCGTTTCGTCGAGCTTGTCGAGCATCGACAGGTCGAGCTCATCGATCAGCTTGTTGTGAACCCTTAGCTTGGCTTCAAGCAGGTCAAAGGCGGGCCCTTCATCTTGCTCTTCACGCGTTTCCGGAGCGGCGTCATCAGCTTCAAAAATGCCCGCTTTTTCTTCGGTGGCATCAACTTCCGGAGGATCATTTGCCTCGACCGGATCGTCCACCGGGTCCAGCACTTTGGCCTTCGACAATAGGGAAAATCTGGCCATTTATGCCCTCTTTCGGGTCTTGGGGTTTTCCGAAACGACGCTACCGCCAGCTTCGAGGGTCTCGATGATCATCGAGATGTCCTTGGAGATGCGGTTTCCAGGCTTGGCCTGACCTACGGCCTGGCCAAAGTTCACTGCCGAAACAGCCGCATCCCATTCAGATGTAATCGTCGCGAACACGGGTCGTCCGATGGCTTCTTCGGCTTGTGACACCGTCACCGTGTTCCCAAAGACCTTCTTGGTCATCCGGTTCAGTACGATCCGCGGGCGCGCAATACCCTCGGATAGGTCTTCCAGCTCTTCGGCCCGATTCCGGGCCGCATGAAGCGCCGGAACGGTCAGTTCGCTCATCACGATGTTTTCGTCAGACCCGGTGACCACTGATGGCGCCCAGGGGGACGGCCAACGCGGCAGGTCAATGATCACGAAGTCATAGTTGGCGCATGCGATGTCCAGCACCTTCAGGATGGCCTCGGTCTTGATTGAGTTCCACAGCCGTTTGGACCGCGGCGCAGACAGAAGATGAATTCCGTTCTTGTGCTGCGTGATGAAGGCCTGCAGCAGCGCCTCGTCGATACGGTCTGCGCTCTGCGTCAGGGCGGACTGATTGAGGTTCGACGGACAGTTGAGATAGGAGGCACAGGCGCCATCGAAGAAGTCGAGGTCAACAAGGCAAACCTTGTTATCTTGCTCGCGTTGGCTGAGCTGATACGCCATCTCGACGGCGACCAGTGTTGCGCCAGCGCCGCCGACCGAAGACGTCACAGTCCAGCACTTACCTGACGTCGCATCTGATTTGGAGGTCTGATCGCGGCAGATCGTTTCCAGCGTGTCTCCCAGCTGCGCGGCGTTGATGGGCGCATCCAGCATGTCCCAGCGCGACATCGTCAGAAGACGCTTCACTGCCAGGACGGGGATGTTCTCCCCGATGACAATACCGGGAAGGGAGGGGGCGACTTCCGACACGCGGATCATGAATTTCACGAGGTCAAAGTCGCCCGTATACTCAACCAGCACAACGCTGCCGACTTCATTGCTGGCGGCGTCCAGCAGCTGGTTCACATCGCGGTGATGGGTCACTGCAACTGTCTGCAGCGTACTGGCGGCTTCACTGACATTATCCTGCCAGCGGGGGGCAAAGCTGTGGAGGCGGGTCAGCCCCTTTTTGATCATGGGGGAAGTCATCGTGCTCACTGCTCCCCGCGCACCGGCACATAGCCGAGGTCGGGTCGAACCAGTTGCGTGCCGATATTGCTTGTCACAGCGCTCCCCATGGTTGGGGCCTGTTGGTCGTCGAGCTTGCCCAGCAGAAGTCTCTCGGCTTCGGATGGCTCACGATGACTTGTCAGCGGGTCTTCCAGACGCGTCCCAGCCGGGGCAGGGCGCACCAGGCGCGGGGTGATGATAATCACCAACTCCGTCTCGTTTTCGCGAAAACGGTTAGACCGGAAGAGGGCGCCAAGGACTGGAATATCTCCCAGAAAGGGCGTCTGTACTGACGTGCTGTCGACTGTGTTCTGGATAAGCCCGGCAATCGCAAAGCTTTCACCATCACCAAGTTCGACCGTGGTGTCGGCGCGGCGCACGCTCAGTGCCGGGATTTCGACATCTGACAGGCGTACCGAGTTGCGCGGATCAAGTTGGCTGACTTCCGGCCGCACCTGGATGCTCATCCGATTGTTCGGAAGGATTGTCGGGGTGAAGTCGAGACTGACGCCGAACTCACGAAATTCGATCGTTACTGTATCTTCGTCAGCGGCCACTGGGACCGGGAACTCGCCGCCCGCCAGGAAGCTGGCTGTTTCGCCTGACCTTGCGACCAGGTTTGGCTCAGCAAGCGTGCGGATAATTCCCTTTTCTTCCAGCGCCCGGAGGAAGACGTCGATATTGACGTTGCCTGCGCTGGTTAACAGCGCGGCGAATGTTTTCGGTGCCTCGCCGGACAACAGGCGTGAACTCGTTGCAAACAAGAAGTCGCCTGCGCGGCTGACTTCAGTGCCGAGGCCGATTTCCTGCACATCTTCGCGCGAAGCCTCGACGAAGCGGACTTCCAGCATGACCTGCTCAGACCCGGACACCGACAGGGCATCAATGACAGCGTCCGGCGCGTAGCTCGATGCGATTTGCATGACCTCAATCGCTGTTGCGCGGTCAGGGACTTCGCCGCGCACATGGAGGCGCTGGGCAACCGTTCGTAGATTGAGGCGGACATCCGGAAACAGCGCAGCGACATCGCTATGAATGGCGCCGAGGTCATGTTGAACGCGAACATCGATGATCTCGACCAGTTGGCCAACGTCATCATAAACGAGAATGTTTGTCGCGCCGATGGACCGGCCGCGGACATAGAGGCGGCTGTTCGACGTCGGAGACGCATCAGCAATTTCTGGTTGGGACACGGCGATCCGTTTGAACGGACGCGAAATGTCGATCGGCGTTGAGCGGTTCACAACGACAGAAAGGTCAGTATGAACCGGCCCGTTCTCGCTCGTCATGGCTGCGCTGCTCAGGTCTCCGCCGACGGGGTGTGGAACGGCCTGCGCAGTCCCCAGGCAGCAAACAGCCGCCAGCGCAATGATGAAGCTCTTGCCTGCAATTGAGATAATCGATGCCATTTGAGCCCCGGAACTTTCTGTTCTCGTCCAAGGTCGGACGAATGGTTCAACGGGCTGGTTTACAATGCAGGCATAAAGTCTCGCTGAAATGCTCAGGCAAAACTTGCGACAAATTTGTCCGATTACGGTTGTAACCTGAAAAGAAGTTGAGGCCTCTTTTCAGGTAATAACAAGGTCATGCAGGTTTGACTGGGCCGATCCAGACTTGCTGTGCGTTGACGAACTCCAGGATGCCATGGGGACCGAGTTCACGTCCGAGTCCGGACGATTTTGTGCCGCCACTTGGCAGGCGTGGATCGGTCTTCACAATGCCGTTCACGCTCACCTGTCCGGCGTCGATCCTGGCCGCCATTTCTTCCCCGCGAGCGGTGTCAGTCCACACGCTGGCGGCAAGGCCATAGTCGGTATCATTGGCCATTTCCAATGCGTGCGCTTCATCCTTCGCGCGAATGAGAACCGCGACAGGCCCGAATGTTTCTTCGGTGAAGGCGCACATGCCAGGCTTCACGTCGGCCAAGAGAGTGACCGGATAGAAGAAACCGTCCCCATCCGGTATTTCGCCGCCCATGAGGCAGTTTGCCCCTTCCTTGATCGTCTTTGTGACCTGCGCGTGAAGGCCATCTCTGAGTTCCGCGCGTGCGATTGGCCCGACATCCGTGGTTTCAGAGGTCGGGTCGCCCACTTTCAGAGCGCCGAGCTTCTTCACCATCAGGTCTTTCACCGTCTCATAGGCGCTGTCTTCAACGATGATACGCTTGGCGGCGATACAGGATTGCCCGGCATTGATGATGCGCGACAGCGTCAGAATGTCGGTCGCTTTCTCAAAATCGGCATCCGCCAGAACGATTGACGGATCAGAGCCGCCCAGCTCGAGCACGGCTGGCTTGATCTCAGACCCGGCGATGCCGGCCACCGCTGCGCCGCCACGCGAGGACCCGGTGAAGGAGACGCCGCGCACCCGTTTGTCGCGGATGATTGCTTCCACGCGTGGGGTTTCAACATACAGCGCCTGGAAGAGGCCTTCCGGCGCGCCAGCTTCGACGAAGCACTTCTCGATTGCCTCGGCGCAGCCGGGCACGTTCGGGTCATGCTTCATGACGCAGGAATTGCCCGCCATCAGGGCAGGGGCCGCAAACCGGAACGCCAGCCAGAAAGGCGCATTCCAGGGCAGAATGCCAAGAATAGGGCCGATGGGGAGATGCTGGACGTAGGATAGCGTCGCATCTGACTCCAGAACCTGCCTAGACAGATAGCTTTCAGCATTGTCGGCATAGTGAACGGCGCACCAGGCTGATTTTTCGACCTCGCCGATGGACTCATTCTTCGGCTTGCCCATCTCTTCGGTCATGACCGGGCCGAGCGTGTCGATGTTTTCGCGCATATAGGCCGCGACAGCTTTCAGCAGCGCACCGCGTTCGGCAAAACTCTTTTCTTTCCAGAGTTTGTAAGCGGAAACGGCCTTGTCGAGCTTGGCATTGATCTCTGCATCTGTGTCCGGGGTAACCTCACGCACGACGGCGCCGGTGGCCGGATTGACGGCTTTCAGCATCTGGTACTCCTGATGTGTTGTCTGGTCGCCGACGCCTCAGGCGGTCGGAGCTTTGTGACCATTTGTCTTTTTGGGTTTCGATTTTTCGATCGTTTTTCCTGCGCCGGGCTTGAGGGTGAATTCCTCGGGCATGGAGAAAAAGCTCTCGCAGCCAGTATCGGTGACATGGAAGGTATCGGAAATGCCGACCGTCTTGTCGCCATCAACGCCCCAGACCCAAGGAATGATATGGAACGTCATCCCTTCCTTGAGGATCTGCGGATCGCCTTGCATCAGCGACAGGATGTAGCCTTCGTCCCAGCTCGGCGGGAAAGCGATGCCGATGGAATAGCCCGAGCGCGTCACCAGTGAGCCGCCATGCGTGCCATCACTGATGATGTCACGGACGATCTTGTCAGCGTCGGATACGGTCAGACCGGGCTGGACGGCGGTGCGAAGTTCTTTCAAGGCCTTCTGCATCTGCTCTTCGGCGCTGCGCATCGAGGCAGACAGCTTGTCCTGCATCACGACCGTCCGCATCATGGCGGTGTGGTAGCGTCGGTAGCAGCCGCCAACTTCCAGAAACACGTGTTCGCCGTCCTGAACGGTGCGGCCTTCCCATGTCGCATGGCCAATCATGGAGCGCGGGCCGGACGTTACATACGGCATCACGGCAGGCGGTTCACCGCCAGCTTCGAACATCGCAGCGGAAATCGCGGCCCCGATCTCATTCTCGGTGACGCCAGGCGCAGCGATCTCGATCCCGGCCTTCATGCCCGCTTCAGTTGCGCGGGCGGCCTTCTTCATGACCTCGATTTCAGGCTTGGATTTGCAAACGCGGCCTTCCTCGACAATGCCGAAACAGTCCATCAGCTTGCCGCGGGTGAACGCCGAATGGATACGGTCCTGCTGATAGGCCGGCAGGAAGTATGAGTTACGCTCATAGCCAATCGTCGCATCGGACAGGCCAAATTCACGGAAACTTTCGATCAGCGTCTGGATGGCGTCGCCATTGTCCGCAAAGGGCCGGGTTTTCTCGACCCAGGTGCGGGCATGGACGTTCGATTCTTCCATCTTCCGGGTGACCATGTAGCAGTCGCCATCGAGCGGCACGACAAGGCACTGGAAGAAGGAGTAACCGGTCGTCTGATAGTCGGTCATATACATGATGTTCTCGGGGTCCGAGATCACAACCGCATCAAGACGACGGGCACGCATTCGGTCACGCAGGGTTTCAAGCCGCCGCACATATTCCTCGTGCGGGAAGGTCATGTCATCGCGCTGCTTCATGCTGGCACCATGACGGTCTTCATGGCCTTTTCAAGGATATCGAGACCTTCTGTGAGGTCGGCATCATCGATGGTCAGCGGCGGGATAAGCTTGATGACCCGGCCTTCAGAGCCGCAGCCCCCAACCAGCAAACCCTTGTCGAAGCATTCGGCGACGACTTTCTTCGCCAGGGCGCCGTCCTTGGTGTCGATGCCTTGCATCATGCCACGGCCACGCACTTCCATATTGCCGGTCGCCATCTTCTTCAGACGGTCCTCGATGATGTCGCCCTTGCGGCGAACATCGCTCATGAAAGTATCATCCTTGAAATAGTCCATCGCCACCTTGCCAGCGACGAAGGAGATGCCCTGTCCGCGGAACGTGCCGGTATGCTCACCGGGCGACCAGTGCTTGTCATGTTCTGGCTTGTTGAGGTTCATGGCGAGCGGCGTGCCGAAGCCGCCAATCCCTTTGGCAAGCGTGATGATGTCGGGGTCGAGATCCATGCCATCAAAGCTGAAATAGGAGCCGGTGCGTCCGCAACCGGCCTGAATATCATCGATGATGAACAGGGCGCCGCGATCCTTCGCGAACTTGCGGATCGCCTGAAGCCATTCCTTGGTGGCGACATTCACGCCGCCTTCAGCCTGAATCACCTCAACGAGGATGGCGGCCGGCGGCTCATAGCCTGATGACGGGTCAGCATAGGATTCTTCCATGCCTTCCAGCGGGTGGCCGAAGGGCAGGCGCTCAACATGGTTGAGCGGAATACCGGCGGCGTTGCGGTAGTAGGCATTCGCGGTCGCGGCGAGCGCGCCAACCGTCATGCCGTGAAAGCCGTTAGTGAACGCGATGACGCTCTTACGGCCTGTGACGCGTCGGGCGAGCTTCATGGCCGCCTCAACCGCATTCGTACCGGTCGGTCCTGTAAACTGCATGCGGTAATCCATGCCGCGCGGTTTCAGAATGGTATCGATAAAGGCCTGCATGAATTCACGCTTGGTCGTCGTCGCCATGTCCAGGCTGTGCGGAATGCCGTCTGCCTGAATGAAGTCGATAATGGCTTCCTTCATCTTCGGATTGTTATGGCCGAAGTTCAGCACGCCTGCGCCGCCAAAGAAGTCGAGATAGGATTTGCCGGCTTCATCTACCTGGCGGGCATTCGAGGCTGTCTTGAAAACCGTTGGGTAGGCTCTGCTATAGCCCCTGACATTGGATTCCCAGCGTTCGAATAGTTCCATATCTTTTCTCCTTCTAACTTGTCTGTCGGTGTGAGCTCTCAATCCTGTGAAAGACTCGATTGTTCGGGCAGCGGCGCACCGGCGAGGCGCGCGTAAATTCTCGTGATGACCGGCAACAGCCTGTCATTGAAGTCATAGCGTGGGCTGTGGCAGGGTTCGTGGTGGCCATTGCCGTCATCAGCGCCGATCAGCGCAAAGGCACCCGGCAGCTCTTTGAGGTAATAGCTGAAATCTTCCGACGCCATGATCGGAACGGGGAGCTCTTCAAACAGCCAGTCAGCCCCGAGATCCGCCTCAATGGCGGAGCGCATCGTAGCGGCTTCAGCCGGATGATTGATTGTCGCGTCATAGCGCGGAAAGATTTCGATCTCGGCTTCAACGCCATAGGCAGCGGCCTGTGCCGTCGCGATTTCTGTGATCATCGCATCAATCCGCGCCCGATCATCGGGGTTGGCGATGCGGATACTGCCCGCGAGCGCCGCACTATCTGGGATGACAGTCTCGCCGCTTGGCGCATTGATTGATGTGACGCTCACCACAGCCGCGTTCTGCGGCGTAATCCGGCGCGAAATGATCTGCTGTAGCGCCATCGTCACGGCTGCGGCGGCCAGCACCGGGTCCCGCGTATTTTCTGGCTGGCTTGCGTGACCGCCCGCGCCCTTCAAAGTGATGCGAAACGTGCCATTGCCAGCCATGACGGCGCCATCCGGGCAAACTGCTTTGCCAAACGGAATAGCCGGCCAATTGTGCCAGCCATAAATTGCGTCGAGGCCTTTCAAAGCCCCATCCTCGATCATCTTGCGTGCGCCATGCCCGCCTTCTTCAGCCGGCTGAAACAACAGCGTAACCGGGCCGGGCAAATCATCTTCATGCGCTTTCAGCCAGGCCGCAGCCGACATCAGGGCCGCTGAGTGACCATCATGACCGCAAGCATGCATGCAACCGTCAGCCGTCGATGCATGGTCATGATCGTTCGCTTCGTGAATAGGCAGCGCATCAATGTCGGCCCGAAGCCCGATATGTGGCCCCTTCGCCGACTGTGCGAGACGCCCGATCGTGCCGGTGTCTGCACAGACACTCCATTCAATGCCGAGCTGGTCCAGCGCCTGGCGGATGGCAGCGGCGGTATTCTTTTCCTTCCAGCTCAGTTCCGGATGGCGATGCAGATGATGTCTGAACGCGATGGAATTGGAGACGAGCGACGACCAGTTGGATAGATCGTCCGGCCCGCTATTGCTAAAGAAAGGTGGTGCCATCCACACACCGTATAGATGCAGCTTTAGACTTCAAGCAGCGGCCTGATATTCAAGATTTTTTGACTGCGCGTGGCGCGTAATCGGTCAACTCGTTTCAAGTCGTTCCCGTCGCTTGCAATAATCTTCGGTTGGAAAGACTAAGCTTTCAGCTTTTGATCGGCCTGAGCCAGCAAGGCCATAAAGTCGTCCGGAACGCGCTTTGCGGCCACTCTATCATAGGTCTTTTTCAAGCCCTTTGACATCGCATTGCGAAACGCACGACGGGCATGGCGCTCTTCGGCGCTCATTCCTTTCATGCTGTTGTTTTCACGTTGCTTTGTCATTTCTCTAACTCTCGATTTCAATGATATAACCCGCAGGCACCATCAACCGTTCCGAGAATATGCCACCCAGATGGTTAACAAAGGTCTGCGGGGTGTTAAATCGCGCCGCGCACGCCTTGGTTGTGTTGGAAAAAACCGGTTCTAATTCACGGCTGTAGGTTGGGCTTGCGCCGCACAGTGTTCCCGATATGTTCCTATCATGGCGAAGAAGTCCCTGATCGATCGACTGGCAATCCTTGCCGACGCGGCAAAATATGATGCGTCTTGCGCGTCGTCTGGTTCAGTCAAACGAAATTCGATGAAGACCGGCGGCGTTGGCTCGACGGGCGGCACAGGTATCTGCCACGCCTATGCGCCGGATGGGCGATGCATTTCGCTCCTCAAGATCCTGATGACCAATTTCTGCATTTATGACTGCCGCTATTGCGTCAATCGCGTCTCGAGCAATGTCGAGCGGGCGCGCTTCTCTGTCGATGAGATCGTTCAGCTGACGCTCGATTTCTACAAGCGCAATTACATCGAAGGCCTGTTCCTCTCCTCAGGCATCATCCGGTCCAGCAATTATACGATGGAGCAGATGGTCGAAGTGGCCCGCAAACTGCGCGAAGACCATCATTTCGGCGGCTATATCCATCTGAAATCCATCCCGGAAGCAGATCCGGCCCTGATTGAGCAGGCCGGGCTTCATGCCGACCGATTGTCGATCAATATCGAGCTTCCAAAAGAGACATCCCTTAAAGCCTACGCGCCGGAAAAGTCGGGTGCCGTTATCCGCACCGCCATGGCCAGTGTCCGGAAGGGCATTGATGATCGGCGCACGGATATCAAGGAGAGGGCAAAAGCCCGGCCGAAGAAGTTCGCGCCCGGCGGGCAATCGACCCAGATGATTGTCGGCGCCGATGCGTCGTCGGATCGTGACATCATCTCGACGAGTGCGACGCTCTATACCGGGTACAAGCTTCGCCGCGTCTACTACTCGGCCTTCAGCCCCATTCAGGATAGTTCAGCCGACCTGCCAATTATTCGCCCGCCGCTGATGCGCGAACACCGGCTCTATCAGGCTGACTGGCTGATGCGGTTTTATGGCTTCGAGCAGGAAGAGATTTTCGAGGCACGGCGCGACGGCATGCTGGACCTCGAAATCGACCCTAAGCTCGCCTGGGCACTTGAGCGGCGTGAGCGCTTTCCGGTTGATGTAAACCGCGCGAGCCGGGAAGACCTTCTCAGAGTGCCCGGTTTCGGCACCAAGACGGTCAACCGCATTCTCACCGCGCGTCGGCACACGCATCTAAGACTTGAGCATGTCGGCAAGATCGTCCGGTCCCTGAAGGCCAGCCGTGACTTTATCCAGACCATTGACTGGCACCCGGCCCGCACGCTCGACATTACCGATTTGCGCAGCCGCTTCCTGCCGAAACCGGTTCAGCTGGAATTGCTCTGACCGATGTATCGGGCGAGCCTCGCATCTCCCGTCGATTTTGAGGGCTGGCGGACACAAGCGCGCCGGTTTGCCAGTCTTCGAATTCCGCCCGCGGACATCATCTGGCAAGTGGGCGAGGAGAAAGCCGACCTCTTCGCCGAGGACTCGCCCGCCCTTCCATCCAGAGCGGCGGAGGCGCGTGTCGTCAAAGTGCCGAAGGCGTTCATGCAGATGGCCGAACGCGCCATTTGCCACCGCGACCCGCAGCGCTTCGCGTGGCTATACCAATTGCTGATCGATTTGCAGGCCAACGCCAGCGCGCTCAGCGATCCGTTGAATGAAGCGGCCGGGTGGCTGAAAGCCGCCGACGCCCAGATCCGCCGCGACGCGCACAAGATGCGCGCCTTTGTGCGCTTTCGCAAAGTCGCAGAGCGCGACGGCCGCGACGTGTTCATGAGCTGGTTTGAGCCGGATCACCGTATCGTCCGGCATGTCGCGCCTTTCTTTGTGCAGCGCTTCACCGGCATGGACTGGACGATCCTGACCCCGGATGCCTGCGCCAGCTGGGATGGAAAATCGCTGACCTTTGCGCCGGGCGCAGACCGCTCGCAGCTGCCGGGTGAAGACGCGATCGAAGACCAGTGGAAGACCTACTACGCCTCCATCTTCAATCCGGCGCGCCTGAAGGTCGGCGCCATGATGTCGGAGATGCCGGCCAAATACTGGAAGAATTTGCCTGAAGCCGAGTTGATCCCGGGCCTTATCCGCCAGGCAGGTGAACGCGAAGGCAAATTGCTGGCAGAGCCGTCGACCCCGTCGAACATCCGAACGTCGCGGATGGGCAATTTCTTTGCCGACGCGCCGGAGGAAGACCTGTCGACGCTGGAAGGGGCGCGCGAAGCGGCGTCCCAATGTCAGCGCTGCGCCTTGCATGCCTGCGCCAGCCAGACCGTCTTTGGCGAGGGGCCGTCTGATGCGCGCCTGATGATCATTGGAGAGCAGCCGGGCGACATGGAGGATATCGCCGGCAAGCCTTTCGTTGGGCCTGCAGGCCAGCTTCTCGATAAGGCATTCGAGGCGGCCGGTCTCGATCGCCGTAAGGCCTATGTCACGAACGCTGTCAAACATTTCAAATTTACCCCGCGCGGCAAGCGGCGCATGCACCAGAAGCCGAATGCCGGAGAGATCGATACATGCCGTTTCTGGCTTGACCTTGAGCGCTCGCTTGTGAAACCGGATATTATCGTCACGCTCGGCGCGAGCGCGCTCAGGGGTGTTTTCGGTAAGGCAGCAGCCCTGAAAGATCATCGCGGAGCGTTCAGCGACCTTGGCACGGGCGCGCGCCTGATCGCTACGATACACCCGTCATACCTGTTGCGTTTGCCCGACAGGGCGCGCGCGGCGGCCGAATATGAGAAATTCGTCACGGACCTTGCTCGCGCCCGCTCGCTGCTGGATGTCGCTCAGCATTCAGTCGCCAGATTGCGCGCCGAGCGCAGCAAATAGGCTGTATTTGAGTGAAATTGCGGAATCTTCACTTGAGTTCAGAAAAGTTTTATTGTGATTTCTTTTGATCTAGCGACATATTGACTGGACCACGACGACCGCCTTTTTCTGATCCGGGTTTCAAACCATATAAGAGGCGAAAGTTGACGCGCACAGCAAAACCTCCGAGGGTTCTGCAAGGAGATGACTTATGGCGACAAAGTATCCATTGCGGACCAAGCGCAAAGAGCAAACGAACAAGAAGATTGCTCGGGCCGCTCAGGATATGTTTTATCGCAAGGGCTACGACAATACGACGCTCGAAGAGATCGCCGAAGCCGCGGGCGTACACGTTCAGACCCTCTATCGACACTTCGCCAGCAAGCAGGAACTAGCGAGCGCCGGTGATAATCGCTGGTTCCAGATGTTCCATGACCGGATCAACGATCCGTCACGCACTGCCAACACATTCGACTTCTGGCGCAACTGGCTGACCCGGACCTACATTTACCTCACCTCCGACGGTGGGGAGAAGTACCGGAAGTACATTTCTGTGCGCCACGCAAACCCTCTGATTCTCGGTCAATTGTCGGAAATTCGCGCGCGCTATGAGGATTTGCTGTGCATTTCCCTCGCCAAGGATTTCGACATGTCGCCTGCCGGCGTCAGCAAACCACGGCTTGTGGCGGGCATGTTGATTGCCGGCTCAAGCTACACGCTGAGGCGGTTTGAGGTCGATCATACCGACCTGGTGAGCGAAGCCACGGCGGTCATCGATGAAGTCGAAGCCATGTTCGGGCATCTGATTAAGCCCCGCCAGCAATAGGCCTTTCCAGAAGTCGACCTCTGCCGACGCAGAAAAAGAGCCCGCTGAGGCTCTATTCGTCTGCTGCGCGAATTGACTTTTGTGTAGTCAGGTATCACAAAGTGTTGAACAAGCTGGGAGTCGCCGGTCCTGTAAGGAATGGCGCAGAACCAGCGATCAAGCTGCATGGCCCGGAAGCGGGCATTATGGGAGGATACAGAATGCGGAATTTTCTGCTGGCCGCGGCGTCGGTCAGCTTTTTGACAGCGTGTGTCGCCGCCAATGGTTCATTGGCAAACACGGCTGAAGCGCAAGCACCAGAGGCGAAACAGACGCCGATGGTGAGCCGGAACCTTTCAGGGGTCTGGCAGGTCTTGAACACCGCGAATGACAATGTCGAGGCGCATGACGCCAAGGCAGCGTACCAGATGCGTGAAGGGCCTGTGGCTCCCGTGCCGGCTGCTGATGTCGTTGCCATAGGTGCGATCGGCGCTATTCCTCCTGGACCAAGCGTGATCGAGGGACGTCAGACGCTTCCCTATCTGCCGGGCGGAGAAGAAAAAGTTGCAGAGAACATCGCCGACTGGGTCAACAATGACCCTGAAGTGAAGTGCTACCTGCCGGGCGTTCCACGCGCGACTTATCTGCCGCATCCGTTCGAGATTATTCAGAACGATAGCCAGATGCTGATCGTCTACGAATATGCGAACACGGTGCGCAACATCTTCCTTGAAGATCCGGGCGAGGCGCCTGTCGATAGCTGGATGGGCCAGTCCTATGGCTATTGGGACGGCGACACATTCGTGATCGAAGTCACCGGCCAGAATGGATCGTCCTGGCTCGACCGCGCGGGTAACCATTACTCCGCCGCTGCCAAGGTCACTGAGCGTTACACGCCAACCGGCCCCGATCACATCGCCTATACGGCGACCGTCGATGACCCCGATACCTACTCGGAGCCATTCACGCTCGAAATGACCCTTTACCGTCTCAAAGGTGCGGATGCCCGCATCGAAGATTTCAACTGTGTGCCCTTTGTTGAAGAGAAACTCTTCGGGCACCTGCGCAAGGAGCCTCTGCAATGAAACTGGCCCTGAAATCACTTCTCACAGCATCGGCGACAGCTCTCGCTGTCGCGGTCGCCGCGCCTGCCATGATGGCTGAGCCGCCGCAAACCGACTATGAGCCGCCGCGCATGCCTGATGGCACGCCGGACATGCAGGGCTATTGGACAAATGCCTCGCTGACCACGCTCGAAAAGCCGGACAATCTGCCAATCATCGTGCCTGAAAAGCAGGCCATGATGATGGCGGGTTTGATCGAAGCATCTGCCGAGGCGGACAACGCCCCGACAGACCCGGATGCGCCTGCCTATGAAGCCGGCGGCGCGGAAGTTGGCGGGTATAACCGCTTCTGGATGGACTTCGGTTCGGCGCTTGCAAAAGTGCGCGGCGAGTATCGCTCGACCTGGATTGTGGAGCCTGCCGACGGCAAGCTGCCCTATACCGAAGCAGGCCGGAAAATGGCCGAAGACCGTCTGAACGAACAGCGCGAGGACTACGACAATCCGGAAGTTCGTGCAGCCGCAGAGCGGTGTACCGTCGGCTTCGGCTCGACAGGTGGTCCGCCAATGCTGAACGTTCTCTACAATAACAACTATCAGATCGTTCAGGCGCCGGACAAAGTCGCCATTCTGGTGGAGATGAACCACCAGACCCGGATGATCCGTATCGATGAGGAGCACCGTCCTGAAGTGATGGACCAGTGGCTCGGCGATTCGGTTGGATCATGGGATGGTGATACACTCGTGGTCGAGACGACCAATTTCGAGCCTGATATCTCGCTTCGGGCGGCCACGCGCCACCGGCTCTACATGTCACCGGACGCAAAGGTGACAGAGCACTTCACGCGTATCTCGCCAGAAGAGATTTTCTACGAGTTCTGGGTCGAAGACCCGGAAGTCTTCACGCAGGTCTGGAAAGGGGAAATGATCCTCAGACAGGCCGAAGGACCGATATATGAGTATGCCTGTCATGAAGCGAACTACTCGCTGCCAGGCATCCTCGCCGGCGCACGCCGGGAAGAAAAAGAAGCGGCAACAGCCGGCGGTTCAAAGTAAGCAAGGACGTATCGGCGGAGCGGCAAACCGTTCCGCCATATCCAACACCGACACTGGGAGACAGTAAACATGAACAAGAAGAGTAAGCTCTATGCGTTGGCCGGTGTAACCGCTGGCGCGCTCGCTGTGGTTGGCGCTGCAAGTGCCCACCACGCATTCTCAGCTGAGTTCGACGCAGAGGCACCTGTCCTGCTGCGCGGCGAAGTGACAAAGGTCGAGTGGGTCAACCCACATACCTGGATCCACCTCGCAGCTGAGGAAGAAGGCAGTGACGAGACCACGGCCTGGATGGTTGAGGGCGGCACGCCAAACACATTGCTGCGCAATGGCCTCAACAAGAAGTCGCTGCAGGTCGGCACGCCGATCATCGTGCGTGGCTATCAGTCCAAGGACCGCCTCTGTGCCCCTGCCTGTAAGGCTAATGGCCGTGACATCACCCTATCGAACGGCGAGAAAGTCTTCATGGGCTCCAGCGGCACCGGCGCCCCGAATGACGGCACCGACCCGCGCGAGCGTCGCGGTCCAAAGACCGAGCTGCCTGACGTTGAACCCAACTAGTCAGGATCAGGAATATGGCTTGAGCCTTTAGGAGCCGGCCGCATTCCCGGCGAATAGAAAAAAAGGCCGCTCCCGATTGTCGGGGGCGGCCTTCTTCTTTGCGGTTAAACCTTTTGGACGTGAGGCTGGCCGCGATGTCATCTCGCAACCAGCCTTCACCATTCGTATCCCTACCAGAAGGCGATCCAGCGACCTGAAACGGCTGTCGTCATCCAGAGGGCGATCGTGATCGCGGACGCACAGCGCGCCATCAGCGGCATCGCATCGGGCTTGCGGCCTGACCACCAGACGAGGCCAGCCAGCGCGGCCATCATCATCAGGAAAACCACTCTTGCGAGCAGGCTGGACAGTCCAATGAACACCCAGAGCCAGAGTATCAGCGCCAACGCGCCGAATATCATGGCAAGGGGTTTGAGGACGCCATTGTGCCGAAGGACGGAATCGCGCGCGCCGAACGTGAAAAGCAGGGCGCTCACCATGGACGCCATCTTCACCCAATAAGGCGGGCTGTAGAACAGCTTCATGATTTCGCCCAGCGCCAGCAGTGACCCGCTGATGATCAGCGCGATCACCGACAGAATGATGACGGGGCGCATCATCCGGTTGAGGCGCTGCGGCGACTGGCTGTGAAGCCCGATGCCGAGCACACGCAGATCCGAGAAGATGATGGCACCGCCAAGAACCGCGAGCGCCAGCAAATGGAAGCTGCCGGCCCACGGCACGATGGCAACCGAATTCTTGATCGCGACCGCTAGCGAGGACTGATCGATGCTTTCGGCTATCGGGTAGAAAAACTTGTCCGTGAAAGAGCAGTCGTACGGCTCGCCTTCATAATAACAGGTGGCCATGATGCTTACTCCGTTCTCTCTGCGGTTTCGATAACCGGGCAGTCCGCCAGCGTGCTCAGCAGGCCGCCGGGCTCAAGCTTGGGACAATTATAGAAGTCATAGGCGATCATCCGCCCAACAATGACGACAAAGACCCAGGAGGAGAGCGATATAACAGCGGAAATCCGCGCGCTGGCGGGCGGCTTGTCCTCCAGGTCCCATTTGTCCTGATCGCGCTGCACGCGGAAGTGGAAGATGGCAATGTTGATGAATGCCACCAGTATGATCAGCATTTTCAGCCGGAAAAACAGGCTGTGATAGTAGTCCAGCGGCTTGGCGTAGAACAGCAGCAGGCCCGTAACCAGCAACAGCAGGAAGCCGATGACGGTCAGGGGCAGGATGCGCTTATCAAATTCTGATACGGCGACTGACTTGAAGCCCAGCCCAAGCAGGCGAACATCCACCATGACGATCGTGCCGACAAACAGCATCAAAGACATGACGTGGCTCGCTTCGAGCATCGGCCAGACGTAGAAAGACTCGCGAAGCGCAATGCTCCACGGTGTCTCACTCATCCAGACAAAGAAGTCCCTCATTTTCTTACTCCCTCGGGGTTGATACGCGTTGTACGTTTCCGTCGCGGTAAAGCGCGGTGAATTCGAAAAAGCCGTTGGCAGAGAGCTCGATCGTTATCGGCTCGGCGGACTTGTTGGCCCAGTACCAGCCATGCTCACCGTCAAATTCAGCCTGGTAAGTGCCTTGCTGGCGATCATCGTCACCGGCTGCGAAACTCTCCGCAAAGCCGTCTTCTGCGCCTTCAGGTTCGGCATGCATGTCGAAGTGTAGCGGAGCAGTCGCCGTCCAGCTGAACACCAGGCCATCATGCTCTTTCATGCCCAGCTTGAACTCCATTGTTTCAAAGCCCAGCAGCTCAAAAGTCTGTTTCACCGAAGCAGGAGGCGTTTGCGTCGTTTCGAGCGCGCCGCTCTCTTCTCCGGCAAGGCCTGTCAGCCCCGTCGCGCGTCCAAACCCTGTCGGATCGACGCCAAATTCGGCGGGCAAAACCCAGAAGACCAGAAGGATGAGGGCCACGCCAAGGCTGCCGATCACCGGCAGGAGAACAGGCCGCTGGGGCAGGGGGGACTCGGTCTTGCTCATACGCGCCCCTCAAGGAAATAGCCGGCGAGATGCTGTCCCATGAGGACAAATCCGCCGGTCATCAGCGCGAGATTGGCGTACCAGGCATGCGTTTCGAAGCGCGGGGACTGGCGCCAGATATTCAGGAGCCAGACCACACAAACCAGCACGAGCACCTGCCCGATTTCCACGCCGACATTGAACGCCAGCAGATTGACGATCAGCCCGTCATCAGACAGCGAAAGCGCCTGAAGCTTGGTCGCCAACCCAAGGCCGTGGATCAGGCCAAAGCCGAAGACGGCGGCGCGCATATCGAAGCTGCGGCCGAAACTGCGCTGGAAGCCGCCAATATTCTCAAACGCCTTGTAGACGACAGATAGCCCGATCAGCGCGTCCACCAGGTAGACGTTGACCGAAACATTGGCGAGGACGCCCAGGATCAGCGTCAAGCTGTGGCCGAGCGTGAACAGGGAAACATAGGCAACGATGTCGCCGAACCGGCGCAGGAAGAACACCACGCCGATCAGGAAGAAGACGTGATCGAGACCGGTCACCATATGCTTGGCGCCAAGGTAGAGGAAAGGGATGGGCGCCGGCCCGCTTATGCCCTCGACATATTTTGCGTTTGATTGCGAAACATCATGCGCGATCGCAGGGAAGGCTGCGGCCAAAGCCAGCAGCAAGCAGGCAGAGAGCGTGAGCCAGACATGGGAGCGCGCCTGAACGGGCGGGCCAATATGTCCGGCACCCGCAATCACTACTCCGCCTCGTAGCCGCCATAGGTGCGGAATCGTTCATGGCAGGAGAGGCACACCTGGTACATCAGGCCGCCAGCGTCGAACACGGCTTGCTCATCGCGCACCAGGGCCGCGTCCTTGACCTGCTGCGCCGCGACGCCGAGCCCTTCGGAATAGGTCACCCAGTCAGCTTCGCCGAGGCTATATTTCTCGCTGGCGAGCTCTTCTGAGACGGCCATCATCTCGTCAGCGGCATCGACGACGGCCTGCCAGCCGGCATCATCGGTCGGGAAGAGCTTGGTCTCACCTTTTGCGGTCAGCACCCAGCCCTGTCTTTCCCAGATCTCATCGGCCAGGGTGTCGACTTCCTCATTCATGAAGTCGTGCATGTCTTCAACGAATTGAGGTTCTTCGTCGCCTTTGGCTTCAGATGACCCCGAACAAGCCCCAACGGTCAAAAGAGCCGTCGCAGCCAGTCCGATAAGGCCTGAGCGTAATATCTGGTTCATGGACTATTCTCCTTCGGAAGGGCGAAATGCGATGAATGCGTTGCCCGGCATCTGGTTGAAGGCCGCGTACCCCGACTGGACAAACAGCATGTCGCCCGAAATGGCAGGACCGGCATTGTCGATCGCGCCGCCATGGGCAGAAACGCCATTGGTTGTGTCGTTGAATTCGCGGACCGTATTGTAGGTCCAGACGGTCTCACCGGTCTCCGTGTCGAAGGCCATGACCTTGCCGTCCAGCGCACCGATGAAGACGACATCGTCTGTGATCGCAGGCGCAGCCGAGTAGCCGTAGAAGAAGCTGCAATCAGGCCACTTGTTTTCCTGACTGCGCATCGCGGCCATGTCGGTCTCGCAGCCCCGTTCGGCCGCCCGGCTCCAGGCAAGGTCTCCTGTCTCAAGATCGAGCGCGTAAAGGCCTGCCTTTGGCGAATAACCGGGGCGCGGGAAGGGCGGATCAGAAGAAGGCGCGAACACCATTCCGTTGGCCACGCCGAGGCCCCAGTGGACACCACCGAGCGCTGAGCCGACGGAGATTTTCGTCTTCCAGATCAGTTCGCCTGTGTCGGCGTTCACGACATGCACGACACCAGCTTTTTGCCCGGCCACGATAACATCGGTGCCATCGGCAAGCTGGGCCAGCGAGACCGCGCCGCCAAAATCAAGGTCTGGTCCTTTGGGTGTCGGGCAATTCGGGCCGTCCTTGCCAAAGCCGCTGCAGGCCATGTTGAACATGTCCTGTTCAGTGGCCTGGTAGACCCAGAGGCGTTCGCCGGTCGTCAGGTCGAGGGCGATGATCGCATCACTGGTGTCGGTCGCCGGGGCGGACGTATTTTCGCCCGTGCCGAAATAGATACGGTTCTTCTCGGTATCGATGGTTGGCGTTGTCCAGATGGGCGCGCCTGCTGGGCCGTAGAGCTGTGTGCCGGCGGACGAGATGGTCGTCGGCTCGGCATTTTCGGTCATGTGCGCGTCCCACAAGCGCTCGCCCGTATTGGCATCGAGCGAGGTAATCGCGCCGTGGCCCTTGCAGCACTCATAATTCGGGTCGCCAGCGGCGGCGACATCGATCGCCGACAGCGGCACGATGATCTGGTCGCCGGTCTGGATCGGGCTTCCGGTGCCCATATTCTGGGGCATGACGGCGGCTTTTTTGGTCCAGATGACCTCTCCATTCAGGGCATCAAGCGCGTGAACGATCGTGTTGCCATCCTGGAAGAGGATCGCTTTCTGACCACCCACCTCGCCGAGCGAGAGTGAGGAGCGCAAATTTACACCAAGACTGTTGTGCCACTTGATGCACCCGGTCTCTTTATCGAGGGCAAAGGCATGCCCGGACGCGGCGCCGACAAAGACCGTATCATCGGTGATCACCGGATAGACCCGCGCATCTGTCGTACCGGGAAGACCAAAGCTCCAGGCGACTTCCAGGGAGGCAATCTTGTCTTTTGTCAGCGATGTCCGCTCTGGGCCAAAATAACGGGTGTTCTCATAGTCTGGTCCCCAGCGCCCAACGTCCACGCGGTCGAACGAGATGCTCGTATCTTTGCAGCGCGTTTCCTCGGCAACGGTGTAGTTCTCGTCGCCTGCGGGCGACAGATAGCTCGCGAGACTGGCCATTTCCGGTTGGCTCAGCCCTGTGGCCTGCGCCTGCATCTTGCCGGATGTCATTGAGAAGAGGATCTGAGACTGGCTCATGGCCTCCAGCGACTCCTTGGCTGGTGCGCGGGTCGCGTCCGGATTGTCATGGCAGGTCGCGCAGCGCTGCGCGTAAAGCTGTTCGCCTGAAACCACGTGTTCAGCCACGTCTGTCGGTGCAGATGTCTCGGGCGCCGCTGCGATTTCCGAGCCGGTGTCCGCATCTGATGCCTCAGTGTCCGCCGACTGCGAACAGGCCGCCAGCAATGTCGCAGACACAAGCCCCGCCATTAGCAGTCGGGAATGGGTGTAAAATCGGCTTATGGTGTCGGCAGGCGCGTTTGGCCCGCGTCGCGGAGTCAGTTTCATGCGGTGTTTCCCTCGGGCGGCCTGCATCTTATCGAGATGCTTATAGCCTTAATGTTAGTTGCCTACACTTATCGAGAGTGTCTGCAGACAAGTCAACATCGCCAATGCGAGGAAGCGCTAGAAATTTTGTGTCGCCTATCCGCCGAGGATTTTTCCCCAGGGTACCATGAAGATGGTCATCGCCATCGCAGCAATCGTTACAGAATACGCCAACAGCATCAGCACGCCGTCGCGGGCTACAAAGGCAAGGCCAAACAGGACAATTGCGCTGCCGGGAACAGCCACAGCGAACGGTACGAATTCCAGCGGGATCATCGTCAGCGCGAGAAACGTCACCATCACGGCCGCGAGAAAGATGGCCCAGCGCCCTGTCAGAAAGTCGAGGCGCTCTGAGATCAGCCGGTCTATTCGTTTCAGCCACGGCTTGGCTTTCTTGTCGGCTTTTTTCAGATCTTCCTTGGAGACGGACCGTTTGGAAATAAATTCCGGGACCCAGATATGATTCGCGCCGCCGATAATCTGGGCGCTGAACAGGATGATGACAAAGCCGACAACAACAGGCAGTCCCGGTATGGCGCCAAGCGGGGGAATAACGGTCAGGAGGCCGAGCAGGGCGATGATTGGGCCGAACGATCTGTCGCCAAACAGTTCGAGCACATCTCCAAAAGTGACTTCGTCTGCGTCGATTTCCTTGATCGCCCGCTCAAGTACATTCTCAAGCGGATCGTCCCGTGATGCCGTCATGCATGAAGCCCCGTTTTGCCAATTGCATTACATCAACAGCGCCTGAACCGCAAAAAGGTTCAAGCGTCTGGCGAAGGGCTTTCGGAGAGGGCGGTTTGCATGATGTATCGGAACATCGGAACCAGCGTCGCCGGGTCGAGGCTTGGATTCTGAAGCATTCGCATGCCGAGGCCGCCAAACATGCACAATAGCAATTCGGCTCGGCCATCGGGATTTGGCAGGCCCAGCTTGTCGTCGATGATGTCGTTGAACATTTCCCGGATCTGCTCGTCATGCTTGCGCACGATCGCCGCGATTTGTGGATTGCGCTTGCATTCGGCAAGGATTTCAAGGTTCAGCGCAGACTGAAACGCATCGGATTTCGTGTGCACCATCTCCTCAACGCGCGCGATCATTTCCGCGACGACTTCTTGGCGGGGCACCGCCTTTAACTCCTCGAACCGGGCCGCGGCTTCTTCGGAATCCCGGTCGACAATCGCAGCAATGATCGCCTCCTTGTTCTCGAAGTAGTGATAGATGTGGCCGGCACTCATCTTTGCCCGTTTGGCGATCTTCGACATGCTGGCCCCGTGAAAGCCCCATTCCACAAAACAATCTGCCGCCGCGTTCAGGACCTGGTCTACCCGCGCTGTTCGTCTTTTGCGGGCGCCGGTCAGCAGCGGGTCATCATTTTGCATAGGTTATATACTCCGGGGTGCTTGACTTGGTGCAATGCAGCAATAAATAGAATGTTCATTCTAAAAGCAAGCGTGTCCAGCTAGACGCAAAGTGCGCATTGGACATAGAAGGACAAAAAAATGAGCGTCCATCCTCCCCGCCGTCTGGGCTCGCGCCAGACAGTTTCGGCCGTGATTTCCGGAATCTGCCTGCTCGGCATATCGGCTTGTGGCGGCAGCAATGAGGCTGCCAACGCCGGCGCGCAGCAACAGCAGCAGGCCCCAGGTATGCAGGCCGCACGCGTTGAAGTCGTGACCGTGGAGCCAACCTCGATCGGCAGCGTCCGCGAATTGCCAGGCCGCGCAACGCCCTATGCAGAAGCTGAAATCCGCCCACAGGTCACCGGCCTGATTGAGAGCCGCCTGTTCACGGAAGGCGAACTGGTCTCCGAAGGGCAGGCGCTTTATCAAATCGATGCTGACGAATATGTCGCTGCCGTCCAAAGCGCGCAGGCCGCCCTTGCCCGCGCTGAAGCGGCTGCCGCGACCGCCGGCGAAACCGCCAAACGCTTTGAGCGTCTCGCTGACATCAACGCGGTCAGCCAGCAATCCTATGACGAAGCCGTCGCCGCCCAGAAGCAGGCTGAAGCCGATGTCGGCATTCAGAAAGCCGCGCTTTCCCGTGCCCGGATTGATCTTGCCCGAACCAAGGTCAGCTCGCCGATTGCGGGCCGGATTGGGCGTTCGAACGTCACACAGGGCGCGCTGGTCACGGCCAATCAGCCCACCTCGCTCGCGCGGGTTCTGCAACTCGATCCGATCTATATCGACATGACGGCCTCAAGCGCTGAAGTGCTGAAATGGAAACAGGACGTCTCGCAAAACAAGATCCGCACAGTCGGCCCGACATCCGGTCGCTCCGCAGCGGTCCCGGTGACCCTGCATTTTGAGGATGGCACCGAATATCCTGAGCGCGGCACGCTTGAGTTTTCCGAAGTCAGCGTGGACATGGAGGCTGGCACGGTCATCGTGCGGGCGCAGTTCCCGAACCCGGATAATCTCATCCTGCCAGGCATGTTCATGAAAGCGCACTTTGCTGCGGGCACGTATGAAAATGTCTATGTCGTTCCACAGCGCGCTGTTCAGCGGACGCCGCAGGGCGACGCAACGGCTTTCGTGGTTGGCCCGGACAACACCGCTGTTGTGCGTCAGCTGACCGTGCAGGAATCGAATGGCTCAAACTGGATCGTCACGGACGGCTTTGAAACCGGCGACCGACTGGTCACCAGCGGCTTCCAGAATTTGAGGCCGGGGGCTCCCGTAACCATCATTCAGAAGACTGACGCAGAAATGACCGCCATGAATGGCGGCCAATCAGCGGCGACCCCCGAATAGTAGGCGGAACTCATGGCAAATTTCTTTATTGACCGCCCAGTCTTCGCCTGGGTGATTGCAATCGTCATCATGCTGGCGGGGGTGATGTCGCTCCGGTCACTGCCGGTGTCGCAATATCCAGATATCGCGCCGACGACGATCTCTGTGGCGGCCGTCTATCCGGGCGCCTCGGCAAAGGCGGTTGAGGACTCGGTGACGCAGGTTATCGAGCAGCAGATGACGGGCCTCGACGGGCTCGATTATATCTCGTCTTCGTCCAGTTCATCGGGCGAAGCCTCGATTACGCTCACCTTCGAGACCGGGACAGACCCGGACATCGCTCAGGTTCAGGTCCAGAACAAGCTGTCGCTCGCGACGCCGCTTCTGCCAGAACCGGTGCAGCGTCAGGGCGTGCAGGTCAACAAGGCCAGCACGGGCTTTTTGCTGATCACAGCGCTCTATTCGCCAGATGGCAGCTACGATCAGACCGATCTTGGCGACTATATCCGCAGCAACCTGTATGACACCATCGGCCGCGTTGACGGCGTCGGACAGGTCCAGCTGTTCGGGTCCCAATATGCGATGCGCATCTGGCTCGACCCCGACAAGCTGACCCAGTTTGACCTTGTGCCGGGTGATGTCATCAACGCAATTCGCGCCCAGAACACCCAGGTTTCGGCTGGTTCGCTCGGCGGTTCGCCGGCTGTGAAAGGCCAGGAAATCAATGCAACGGTGACGCTCCAGTCACTGCTCAGTACGCCGGAAGAGTTCCGTAATCTGCTTCTGCGCACGACATCCCAGGGCGGCTCGGTCCGCCTCGGCGATGTCGCTGAAGTGGAGCTCGGTGCCGAACTTTACTCGTTCTCATCGAAGTTCAACGGGGATCCGGCTTCGGGTTTTGCTGTCTCTCTTGCAACGGGGGCAAACGCGCTCGACACGGCAGAGGCGGTGAAGGCAGAAGTTGCGCGTGTCGCCAAGAATTTCCCGGAAGGCATCGATTATGCGTTCCCGGTCGATTCCACGCCCTTCATCGAGACCTCGATTCATGAGGTCCAGAAGACGCTGATAGAGGCGGTCATTCTCGTCTTCCTCGTCATTTTCGTCTTTCTGCAGAGCCTGCGCGCCTCCTTCATTCCGATGGTCGCCGTACCGGTTGTTCTGCTTGGCGTGATGGTCGTTCTTCTGACGCTCGGCTTCTCGATCAACACGCTCACCATGTTTGCCATGGTGCTCGCCATCGGACTCATCGTCGATGACGCCATTGTCGTGATCGAGAACGTCGAACGCGTGATGGAAGAAGACGGGCTTGGTCCGGTAGAAGCGACCCGAAAATCCATGGGGCAGATCACGGGGGCTCTTATCGGCATCGTGGTTGTGCTGTCTGCGGTTTTCATTCCGATGGCCTTCTTCCCTGGCTCTGCAGGTCTCATCTACCGGCAGTTCTCGGTGACCATTGTGTCGGCGATGGCGCTCTCTCTGGTGATCGCGCTCATCCTTTCGCCAGCCCTGTGCGCGACCATTCTGAAAAAGCCGAAGCACGACAAGAAACCGGGTCCGCTGGAAAAGCCGGCCGTCTGGTTCAACAATGGGTTTGACAGCCTGCGCAAGACCTATGGCAACCTCGTTGACCGCATTCTGCGCCGCCGCTGGATATTTGTTGGCGTTTTTGCCGTTATTGTTGCCATCACAGCATTCGGCTTTGTGCGCCTGCCAACGTCCTTCCTGCCACAGGAAGACCAGGGCCGCGTCATCACGCTTGTCCAGCTGCCGCCTGGCTCCAGCCTTGAGCGAACGGAGACTGTCCTGGATGAACTTAATGCTTACTATTTTGACAAGCATGAAGACAGTATGGATGGCCTTTTCACCCTGGCCGGCTTCAGTTTTGCCGGACGCGGGCAGAACAATGGTATTGCCTTCGCCGCGTTGAATGACTGGTCAGAGCGTACTGGTCCGGGCGATTCCGCCTCTGCCATCGCTGGCGCCGCGACCGGCTATTTCAGCCAGAACACCGACGCCCAGATCTTCGCCATCGTGCCTCCGCCGATCCAGGAGCTTGGTAACGCGTCCGGCTTTGACCTGTTTCTTCAGGACGCTGGCGGTGTCGGGCATGATGCATTGATCCAGGCTCAGGGGCAGCTGCTGGGAATGGCCAGTCAGCAATCTGAGCTGGTGGGTGTGCGTCCGAACGGCCTTGCCGACGGCCCGCAATTCAACATCGATATCGACTACCAGAAAGCGCAGGCTTTCGGCGTCGATGCCTCAAGCATCACGAGCCTGCTGTCGACGGCCTTTGGTGGCACCTATGTCAACGATTTCATTGATCGTGGACGCATCAAACGCGTCTATGTGCAGGGTGAAGCCGATAACCGGATGCAGCCTGATGATCTCGGCAAGTGGTATGTTCGCAACCGGACGAACCAGATGGCGCCGCTTGAAGAATTCGTTACCACAGGCTGGACTTTCGGGTCTCCGCAGCTGCAACGCTATAACGGGTTTCCTGCCCTCAATATTCAGGGCTCCCCGGCGCCGGGCGTCAGCTCCGGTGTGGCGATGACCAGGATGGAAGAGCTGGTTGATCAGCTACAACCCGGCATCGATATGGAATGGACAGGTATCAGTAAGCAGGAGAAGGAAGCCGGCAACCAGGCCACGCTCCTCTACATCCTGTCCATCCTGTTCGTCTTCCTGTGTCTTGCCGCGCTTTATGAAAGCTGGATTGTGCCAGTTGCGGTGCTTCTGACAGCGCCGCTTGGCGTGGCAGGGGCCGTGCTTGCTGCCCACCTTCGCGGACTCGACAATGATGTCTTCTTCCAGGTGGCCCTGCTGACCACGGTCGGTCTTGCCTCCAAGAACGCGATCCTCATCGTTGAGTTTGCGCGAAACCTGGAAAAACAAGGCATTGAGACGTTGAAAGCGGTTGAAGAAGCCGTCCGTATGCGTCTTCGGCCCATCCTGATGACCAGCTTTGCATTCGGGTTTGGCGTCTTGCCACTTGCGCTGAGTTCAGGTGCTGGTGCGGCAGGACGGCAAGCGATCGGGACGGCTGTTCTTGGCGGCCTTGCTGTTTCTGTGATCATGGGTTTGTTCTTCGCACCATTGTTCTATGTGCTGGTGCGGAAGCTGACGGGCGGCAAAAGCCTGGTATCAGCTAGCGCTGAGGAGAAAGCGGCATGAGCTATATTCGAACAGGCGTAAGCGCCGTGGTCATGGCGCTGGCATTGAGCGGCTGCATGACTGTAACCGAACCATATGACCGTCCAGCGGCGCCTATTCCTGAAGCGCTGCCGGTGGTCGATGATGCGGGGGCAGAAGTCAGCCCCGTCCTCTGGCAGAATGTCTTCGTGTCCGAAGATCTTCAGAACCTCATCGAGCTTGCGCTGGATGAAAACCGGGACCTTCGGATCGCCGCGGCCAATGTGCAGCTCGCGCGGGCGCAGTACGGCATCTCGCGGGCCCAGCGCCTTCCAAGGGTTACGGCCAATGGCAGTGCAACGGATGGCGGCTCACTCGGTGGAGGCAATAGCGGGCAGGGCGGTTTTGCCGGGTCAGAGCGGGTCTCGGCGAGTGTGGGCGTCACCGCATATGAGCTTGATCTGTTTGGCCGGGTGGCCAGCCTCAACGAAGCGGCCCTTCAGTCCTATCTCGCAACCGAAGAGGGGGAGCGGGCCGCGAAAATCTCTATCGCGGCGACCGTTGGCGAACTCTGGATGCAGTTGGCAGCCGACAAGGCGCTTCTCGCATTAGCCGAAGACACGGTCGATACGCAGTCGGAATCGCTTGATCTGACGCAGGAGCTCTTCGACGCCGGTGTCGCGACAGAACTTGATGTTCGCCGCGCTTCAGCCAGTGTTGAAACGGCCCGGGCCCAGGCGGCGCAGTTTGCTGCCAGTGTCGATCAGGACATGAATGCCCTTCGCCTCGTGGTCGGCACTGACCTGCCGGACAACATCTACGGGGCTGCGGAACTTGAGCCATCGCCGCTTGCCGAGACAATTCCGGTCGGCCAGTCCTCGCTGGTCTTGTTGAAGCGTCCTGATGTGCAGGCCGCTGAACGACAGCTCATGGCGGCCAATGCGAACATCGCGGCCGCGCGCGCCGCCTTCTTCCCGGTCATCTCGCTTACCGGTCAGGTCGGCTATGCCAGCTCTGATCTTGGTAGCCTGTTTGATGGGTCGGCTGGCTGGAGCTTTGGCCCGTCCATATCACTGCCGATTTTCGATGCCGGCGCCCGCCAGGCCAGTCTCGAAGTGTCGCAGGCCAATCGTGACATCGCCGTCGCCAGTTATGAGCAGGCGATTCAGCTGGCGTTCCGCGATACCGCCGATGCGCTGGCCGTTGCCCGGACGATCGATGAGCGTGTCGACGCTCTCACACGGCTCGTTGACGATACGGATGTGACGCTGAACCTCTCGGTTGAACGGTTCCAGGTCGGCGTTGATGACTATCTGTCCGTGCTCGATTCGCAGCAGCTTTATTACAATGCGCGCCAGCAGCTCATTCAGGCTGAACTCTCGAGAAACCTCAATGTGATCGGGCTCTACCGGGCGCTCGGCGCATGGCCGGACGAGGCCGATCAGGTCAGCGACGCGACATAGATTTCTGGACAGGTCTGCTAATTCGCGGTTCACTTCGCGCATGGCAAACACAGATTTTGACGTACTCATCGTTGGCGCCGGTCTCTCCGGGATCGGCGCCGCTTTCCACCTTCAGGACAAATGCCCCGGCAAAACCTATGCGATCCTTGAAGGACGAGAGGCCATCGGGGGAACATGGGATCTGTTCCGATATCCCGGCATTCGGTCTGACAGCGACATGCATACGCTGGGCTACATTTTCAAACCCTGGGAAGAGCGCAAGGCCATCGCCGATGGCCCGTCCATCCTGAAATATGTGCGTGAGACCGCCGCGGAAAACGGCATCGATCAGAACATCCGATACAATCACCTTGTCCAGCGGGCGAGCTGGGATTCCGACAAGGCCCTCTGGACCGTCGAAGCGGAAGACAAGACCACCGGCGAGGTCAATCGGCTAACCTGCCGCTTCCTTTATATGTGCGCCGGTTATTACTCCTATGAAGGCGGCTACAAGCCTGACTTTCCTGGAGAATCCACTTTTGAGGGCGACATCGTACACCCGCAAGCCTGGCCGGAAGGCCTTGATTATGCGGGCAAGAAAGTGGTCGTCATTGGCTCCGGTGCCACCGCCGTCACCATCGTGCCAGAGATGGCAAAGGCGGCCGATCACGTCACCATGCTTCAGCGCTCGCCAACCTATGTCGTGTCACGCCCGGCCGAAGATGCGTTCGCGACCAAGGCTCGCAAATTTCTCCCGTCAAAGGTCGCCTATAGTCTGACCCGCTGGAAGAACGTCCTGTTTCAGATGTTCTTTTTCAACATGGCCCGCAAACGCCCCGAAAAGGTGAAAGAGCGTATCGTCGGCATGGCGCAGGAGCAGCTCGGGCCTGACTATGACGTCGCCACACACTTCACGCCGTCCTACAATCCGTGGGATCAGCGCCTTTGCCTTGTCCCGGATAGCGATCTCTTTGAGACGATCCGGAGTGGCAAGGCATCTGTCGTCACCGATCATATCGAGACATTCACGCCCGGCGGTATCCGGCTGAAGTCAGGTGAAGAGCTTGAAGCCGATATCATCGTATCGGCAACCGGCCTGCAACTGGAATTTCTGGGCGGCATGGAGGTCGTCGTGGATGGTGCGCCGGTTAAGGCGAACGAGACCTATGGCTATCGCGGTATCATGTTTGAAAACGTGCCGAATCTGTTCTCGACGTTTGGCTACACCAACGCGTCCTGGACGCTGAAGGCCGATCTCACCTCAAATTTTGTGACCCGTCTGCTCCAGTACATGGACAAGAAAAACCTGGTGGAGGCCCGGCCCATTGCCGATGGTGACCTTGGCGAAGAACCTTGGCTCGACTTTTCCTCTGGTTACGTCACGCGGGCGCTTCACAAGCTGCCTAAACAGGGCACTGAAACGCCCTGGAAGCTTCATCAGAACTATCTCAAGGACATTTTTCTTCTGCGGCATGCCAACCTTGAAGATGGTGTTCTTCGCTATCGAAAGGATGGATCGAAAAAGTTTGATACGAAGCATCCGCCGGTCGCGGAAAGCGTAGCGGCAGAGTAGGCGCAGCTCACAACTGCACCAAAGGGCAAATCAATCTTGAATGCCCGCGCACTTGCGCGTATGTGCGTCGCTAGTGCCGCCTTAGCTCAGTTGGTTAGAGCGCTGGTTTGTGGAACCAGAGGTCCTCCGTTCAAGCCGGAGAGGCGGTACCATTCTCACCGAATCGCAATTGTGTTCGAATGTGGGCTTTTCTTGCATGCTGGTAAGGCACCAGGCTGACTCTGTTGCATTTACGTCGCGCAGAGTGGAAAAAACTGCAACATTCAAACGATTTGGAACTATATCACCTCGTCTAAGGAACATTTATCCTATAGATGAGTAGTCACACGGAATGGTCCGTTTAGTCTCTGCGGTCGGTGAGCAATGGTGCTCATGCGGCTCACAAAAGGGGATGAGTATGAAAAAAACTCTATTGTGCGCGACAGCCGCAGCCGCTCTGGCGTCTGCTGGTGTCGCAGTTGCCCAGGATGGATGGTACGGTCGTGCCGATCTTGGTTATGCTTTCGATGGTCGCCTTGATAGCGATCCTGAAACGAATGTTCCTTTCGCTCTTGGTGGCGATCAGGATCTCGACGGCGCCTATGGTGTAGACGTCGGTGTCGGTTATGGTTTCGCCAACGGCATCCGTCTGGAAACCGTTCTGGGTTACCAGTCTGGTAATCTCGACGTCAGCGATACGATCACTGGCGGTGTTGTGCCTGCCGATGTTCCACCAACTTACTACCAAGCTGGTGGCAACGGAAAAATCCGCGACTATCGTCTGATGGTCAACGCGCTTTACGACTTCAACCGCGATGGCGCTTTCAAGCCATACATCGGTGCCGGTGTTGGTCTTGCTCAGGTTACTGCAAAAGCACACAACCTGGGCGCAGGTGTCGTTTCGGGTCCTAACCTGAACACGTTTTCTGCAAACGGCTTCAGCGATGAAGACACGGACGCAGCTTATCAGGCACTCGTTGGTGTTGGTTATGACCTCACCGATCAGCTGACCCTGGACGTTGGCTACAAATACTTCGTAACCGACGAGCTTCACTTCGATGGTCGTGACCGTTTCGGCGGACCAGTGAATTACGATGCTCGCTATCAGGATCACTCGGTAACGGTTGGCCTGCGGTATCAGTTTGCGGCTCCAGCGGCTCCACCGCCGCCGCCTCCGCCACCACCGCCTCCACCACCACCACCACCTCCACCGCCGCCACCACCACCGCCGCCGCCTCCACCGCCACCACCGGCATTTGATTGCGCATCGCTCAATCAAGCCTTCGTGGTTTACTTCGAGTGGGATCGTTCGGATCTGACGAGCCAGGCTTCGGCAGTTATCGATCAGGCAGTTGCTAACATCCGGGCTCGTTCCCAGTGTGCTGCAAACTCTGTCACGATCATTGGTCACACCGATACGTCGGGTGCCAAGTCGTACAACGAGCGCCTTTCACAGCGTCGTGCGGCTGCAGTTGCAACCGCTCTCACCCAGCGCGGCATTGCGTCGAGCATGATCACGACCGAAGGTCGCGGTGAGAACGATCTGGCCAAGCCAACCCGCGACGGTGTGCGTGAGCCACTTAACCGTCGTTCGGAAGTTACGATCATCGTCCGCTAGTCGGCTGATTGATTGAACAAATTTCAGGGAATGGCCCGGCGTTCGCGCCGGGCCATTTTCGTTTGCGTGGAAGAAAGTTTGGGGCCGTGGGTTTGGGGGCATCATCGACGCGCGCACAAAAAAAAGCGCCGCGCTCCAATTGGAGCACGGCGCTTATGATTGAGTGGAGTGATCCAGTCGGCCGCCCAGACCTATAGCCTGCTCACCCGCTGCGAAGAGCTACTCGCTGGAGTCCCTCGAAATATCGAGGCTTTCGGCCTTGCCGACAGCGGCCAGCGCGAAGGCATATTCGATGGCCGTTTCCTTGAGCCCTTCGAATCGTCCTGTAGAGCCGCCATGCCCGGCATCCATATTGATCCGAAGGAAATATGGCCCGGCTTCGGGGGCCTCTTCGCGCAATCGGGCGGCCCATTTTGAGGGCTCCCAATAGGTTACGCGCGGATCGGACAGCCCACCCGTGATCAGCATGGCCGGATAGTCCTTGTCGCCGACATTGTCGTACGGGCTGTAGGCGAGGATCGTGTCATAGGCTTCCGCGCTGGTCAGCGGGTTGCCCCATTCGGGCCACTCGGGCGGTGTCAGCGGCAAACTCTCATCGGACATCGTGTTGACGACGTCGACAAACGGCACTGCGGCGATGATGCCGCTGAACAGTTCCGGGTCCATATTGGCGACGGCGCCCATCAGCAGACCGCCCGCCGATCCACCTTGGCCGACCACATTGCCAGCGCTGCCATAACCATTGTCGACCAGATAGCGTCCGGCCGAAACATAGTCTTTGAACGTATTGCTCTTCTTCTCAAGTTTGCCGTCGAGATACCATTGATAACCCTTTGCCTGAGAGCCGCGGACATGGGCGATTGCATAGATGAAGCCGCGATCCACCAGGCTCAGCCGGCTGGTTGAGAAGCTCGCCGGGATCGTGATTCCGTAAGAGCCATATCCGTAGAGGAAGAGCGGCGCTGAGCCATCGACCGGCGTGTCGGCCCGGCGAAGGATTGTGACGGGAATTTCCGCGCCATCCCAGCCGGGGGCCATGATCCGCTCGACCACATAATCATCGGCATTGTGGCCGGATGGCACTTCACGGGTCTTGCGCAGAACACGCTCACGCGTCGCCATGTCGTAGTCATAGGTCTGGTCCGGCACGGCAGGCGAATCATACTCATACCGCATGACGGTGGATTCAAACTCACCAGAGCCAAGCCCCAGATCATAAGCGGCCTCGTCCATGGCAATGGCATGTTCTTCGCCATCCTCGCGCGAACGGATCACAATACGGGGCAGGGCATTCTCACGTTCCAGCCGTACGAGATAGTCGCGATAAGCGTCGAGCCCCAGCAACAAAGTGCCCGGACGATGCGGGATCACGGTTTCCCAATTCTCTCGTCCCGGCGCGTTGATCGGGGCCTTCATCAGTTTGAAGTCCACCGCGCCGTCCGCATTGGTCAGAATGTAAAACGCGTCATTCCAGTGGGTTAGGGAGTATTCCTCGTCTTCCTTGCGGGGGGCGACCAGCTTTGGCTCTGGCGTGGCTTCATCAGCCCGGAAGAACCAGACCTCGCCGGACGTGTGCCCACCTGTCTCAATCAGGATGTACTCCTCGGACTCGGTCTTGCTGATGCCAACAAAAAAGCCAGGGTCTTCCTCGCGATAGATTTCGACATCTTCGCCGGTCTCCAGATTACGCTGGAAGACGGCGGTTGGGCGGCCATTATCGTCGCGCTCTACCCAGTAAAGCGTGTCGGAATTTGCGCCCCAGACGAAGGCCCCATAAGTGCCTTCAATTGGCTCGCCAACAGCCTCTCCGGTCGCGATGTTTCTCACGCTGATCGTGTAATACTCGCTGCCCTGGGTATCGATCGCCGAGGCCAGGAGCTTGTGGTCAGGAGACTGGTCGAGCCCCCGAATAGAAAAATAGCTTTCGCCTTCGCCTTCCGCATCGCCGTCAAACAGGATGGTCTCAGCAGCGTTTTCGTCAAAGGCCTGATCTGCCGGTTTGCGGGCATAGATCGGATATTCGCCGCCTTCGCGATAGCGGACATAATAGGCATATGGCCCGTCCTTCGACGGCACCGAGCTGTCGTCTTCCTTGATCCGACCGCGCATTTCCGCCAGCAGCGTCTCGCGCAGCGCCTCGGTTGGGTCTTCCAGCGCGGCCTTGGTGTAAGCGTTTTCCGCTTCCAGATATTCGCGGATATCGGCGCGCAGCACGGACGGGTCACGCATGACCTGCTGCCAGTTTTCGTCTTTCATCCAGGCATAATTGTCGGTCCGCGTGCGGCCCACCTGTTCGGTCACTAGTGGTTCGCGTTTGGCCACTGGCGGGACGAGCACATCGGCATTTGCCTCCGTTGGGGCGTTGTCTTTGGCGGTTTCGGTCATGTTGTCTGCACTATCACTTGTTGCTATCGGGGAGGCGCATCCTGCGATCAGGGCGACGCTGGCAACGCTAGCCATTAGAAGGGTAAGGCGCATGAACAAGGGCTCCATTTATCGAAAAACGGAAACGTAACGGGTTTCGCCCGCCTGTCCATGGACCGGGGTATTTATTCAGGCAGGTTTGAAGTTCAAAACCACACCATTGATACACCAGCGCTCGCCGGTCGGTGGCGGGCCATCCTTGAAGACATGCCCCATATGCAGGCCGCAGGTGGCGCAATGGCACTCCTTGCGCGGCATGATCATCTTGAAGTCTGTCTTGGTGTCGACGGCCGTTTCGCGGATCGGCTTGTAAAAGCTCGGCCAGCCGGTGCCACTGTCAAACTTGTGCTCGGATGACCAGAGCGGGGTGTCGCAACCGACGCAATGATACGTGCCGTCGCGCTTCTCATCATTGTGATTGCCGGGCGAAAAGGCGCGCTCGGTGCCGTCCTTCACGCCAACACGGTATTGATCTTCTGTGAGCAGCTCACGCCACTCCTTGTCGCTGCGGCTTACGCGCTTGAAATTATCGGCTGGTTTTGGCGGCAGCATGGCTGACTCCTCGTCTGATGTTCACCCAGTGGATATAGGGCGCAGACGGCCCACAAACAGGCCCCGAGCTGATTTCAGCCGGCCAGTGCCAAACTAGTTACGGGCCAACCTCAGCTCCCCGGTTTTCCAGGCCGCCAGGCAGTCGGTTGCATCATGATAAGCGTCATCGGCAAGCAGCGACGTTTCCGTCATACCTTTGCCGGTAAACCTTGGATCGTCACATTCGCCATCCTTGGCCCACTTGCTCGAGTCATCGCCAAAGTCGATCCCGTTGAACATCAGTCCGGTTGAGGCGGGCTGCTCGATATCATCGGATGCTGACGCCTCGGTCTCTGCCTCTGCCTCAGCCTTCGTGTCTTCCTGCGCGGCTTTCTCGGCCTCGTTGGCTTCTTCGGCGATTTCAGTCTCGCTTTCGCCCAGAACACTTGCGACGGATGGGTCGCCCGGGCCACGCAGCCGCAACAGTCCGGCTTCGACGCCGGCCCTGCAGTCGCTCGCATCCTGGCGGATGTCCTTGGCGATCAGGTCGGTATTGGTCATTGCCTCTCCGATGAAGCGGGCATCGTCACATTCGCCGTCCAGCGCGAACTTGCTCTCATCATCGCCAAAATCGATGGCAGGTGGTTCGTCATCCGTTGCAGCTGTGTCGTCGGCTTCGTCTTCGAGGGCGTCGTCCACCATCGCATCAGGCTCGCCCTCAGCTAAGGCCGTTTCGGCATCATCGGATTCTTCAGCCGCCGTCGCATCGGCCAGCTCATCAGGTGTTTCTGCTTCATCGAGGTCGACGCGGCTGTTATCTGCCTCCTCTGGCAGCATGTCTTCAGACAGGAGGTCTTCAGCTGTACGGGCCTCAGCTTCGTCCAAGTCGGCGTCAGATTCCTCGTTCGTCACCGCCATATCGACATCATCGGCGTCGTCAGTGTCGATCTCGTCTTCAGTATCGAGCTCGGCATCGGCCGTCGCAGCGGCATCGGCTGCAGCATCCGTATCCGCCAGGGTCACTTCGCCAATAATGAACAAGGCTTCGCAGTCGGCGGCGTCTGCGCCAATATTCTCGTCTTCCAGCAGCGCCGTCATGCCTTCGCCTTCAAAGCGAGGATCGTCGCAGGAGCCATCATTGGCCCAGATGCTGGTATCATTGCCAAAGTCGATATCATCGACCGTCTGCGCCAGGGCTGGCCCAGCCACGAGAAACATGGCGGTGCTGGCGGCAAGAAGCGTGGTCAGTTTACAGGACATGGAATGCAATTCCTCCAGTGCGATATGAGACCGATCTTGCCAGATCAGCCTTTAAGACATCGTAATGCAGGATTAATACCATTCCCGTCAGCGCTGGTTCCGCGGACACGGCAAATTTCCCCCGCCGCGAAGGGGGCGTGATTAGTCGCCTTATCTGTTGTGACGGCGCTGCTCGCAGGTCGTCCAGCGGCGCAACCGGCCTCAAACGCCTGCCTCAGAAGTCCGAAAGCTCCAGCCCGCCTTGCTTCCAAGCCGCCAGACAGTCCGTTGCATCGTGATAGGCATCCTCCGCCAGAAGCGTAGTGCCCGTCATGCCTTCGCCGGTGAAACGAGGGTCGTCACACTCGCCATCATTGGAGAAGCTGCCCTCATCATCGCCAAAATTGACGCCATTGAACCGGATGCCATCAGCGGGCGGGGCGTCAATATCGGCGGGATCGCTGTCGTCCAGATCGCCCCCTTCCAGAAGGGCAGCAAGCTGGTCGAAAAGCTCAATGTCGTCTTCGGTAAGCTCTTCGTCTTCGGTGACCTCTTCAATCGATGGATCGCCATCGCCGCGGAGACGCAGCTCGCCCGCATCCATGCCGTCCTTGCAGTCCGTCGCATCATGGAACATCGACTCTGCCCAATACGGCCCATCCGCCATCGCTTCGCCGATGAAGCGCGCGTCATCGCATTCGCCGTCCAGTGAGAAGAAAGAGTCGTCATCGCCAAACTCGACAGCGGCGCTGCTCGTTTTCTTCGGCGGCCGCATCTTGTTGAGCAGGGGAGCGCTGGCCTTTTGCCCGATCAGTCGGATGTCGCCAGCGAGATACGCTTCCCGGCAATCGGTGGCGTCCGACATCAGATCTGCATCGTCCAGCAGGTCCGCCATGCCATCGCCTTCGAAGCGTGGGTCATCGCACTCACCATCTTCGGCCCAGAGGCTGCTATCGTCGCCAAAGTCCACATCATTGGCCGACTGCGCGTGTGCGAAAAGCGCCGACGCGCCCAGCGCGGCCAAAGCGACCGCGGTCATTTTCAGTGTTGATTTCATGGCAAACATCCCCCCGGACCAAGTGACAATCAGGGCGTATTATTGAAATGCCTGCACACCCAATGCAAGTCAGGCCCCAACGGCTTTTTAAAGACCATTGGAGCCTGAGATAATTGCGTCTGGCCTCAGCCGGGGCAGGCCAGTATCTCCCCGAGGCTGCATGCCTTCATGCGGGCCGTGTCGGCGCCAGGAAGATCAACCGGTCCGCCGCTCCCGTCGCGGCGGAGGTCAGCCAGCCGCCTGCATGATTCGGCGTTCTTGTAGTCGCATGCGGTTTCATAGAGGGTTCGAGCGCGGACAAGGTCAACCGGTCCTCCATAGCCCATCTGGTTCATGACCGCGATATTTCGGCAGGCTATGGCGTTGCCGCCTGAACACCCCTTGCCATAGGCCTCACGCGCGCCGGCCTTGTCTTCGACGCCGCCAGCGCCGCTGTCGCGCATGAAGCCGAGGCCCTGGCAGCCGCTGGCGCTGGAAAGTTCACAGCTCTTTTCGTAGAGGCCGCGGGCTTTCACATCATCGGCGGGGGTGGCCTTTCCTTCACGGTAGACCAGGCCGAGTGAGAAGCATGAGGTCCCATCGTCGAGATTGCAGCCCTTTTCAAACAGGGACAAGGCGGCGGGGTAATCGACAGGCACGCCGTCGCCGAGATAGTTCAGGGCGCCAAGGTTTGAACAGGCAATCCCGATATCCGCATCGCAGGCTTTCCCGTAATATGTGGCGGCCAGGGCCGCGTCCTTGCTGCCGCCTTGTGCACCGACGAGCATGGCTCCGTAGAGATTGCAGCCGAGCGGATAGTCGGCCTCGCAGGCCTTCAGGGTGTCGGCGCGGGCCTGCTCATAGCCGGTCTGGCGCGCGCGGGCGCTCTCGGCGCTGCGATAGCAGCCTTTGGGATGACCGAGATCGCAGGCCTTGCGGAAATAGGAGGCCGCGCCCGCTGCATCCTCGGGACCGCCCTTGCCGTTTTCCACCATAAGGCCGAGATTGGTACAGCCGAGGCCATAGTCACTCTCGCACGCGGTGACGTAGGCGCTTCGCGCCTTCTCCATGTCGATCGGTCCACCCTTCTCGGTTTCGAGCAAGGCACCGAGATTGTTGCATGCACCGGAGCTGCCGAGCGAGCAGCCCTTGGCATAGTCGGTGCGGGCACCGGCATAGTCGAGAGGGCCGCCTAATGCCTCGTCCTTGCGATAGCCGATCTGGAAACAGCCGGACCCACTACCGAGCGCGCAGGACTTTTCATACCAGAGCCGGGTCTGGGCAAGGTCAGCCGCGACGCCGAGGCCTTCGCGGTACATGTAGGCGGCATAGTCGCACCCGTCACTGGAGCCGTGGTCGCACGCTTTCTTGAAGTAGTCAGTGGCCGTGACGTGGTTCACCATTCCGTAGAGCTCGTTGAAGTGGAGATTGCCCGTTTCGAGACATCCACTGGCGCTCGAAAGGCTGCAGGCCTGTTTGCCATAATCGAGCGCGCTCGCCACCGATGCGGCGTCTTTCGAACTTGCGAAGGCGGACATGTACGTTTTCGCCGTGACCGCGCAGGACTGGGCATGCTTTGCCGCGCACAGGGCCTTCAGTTCAGCAAAGGCGGCGCGGGCCGCATCGGGCTCGACAGGGTCCCGGGTAACGACGGTATAGGCCTTCTGGAAGCGTTCCTGGAGTGTACCGGTGGCGGCTGGAGTGGCCGGGGAAGCGGGCTTTGCAGGCGAGGAGGTCTGCTGGACGACGGGCGTGCCGCAGCCAAGCTTTTCCTGTGCCCAGGCGAGCGCTTCGCGCGGCGGCGTATTTGGCAGGCTGGAAGGAAGGTCAGACCGCTTGCCGTTTATCTTGTCGTATACGGCCGTCGAAACGGCGCTGTCGCTGCCCATTCCGCAGCGGCCGCCATAGCATTGCGCAATGGCGTAGGAGAGGCCGCCATCACTGGAGATAGCTGTGCGTCCGCCCTGCTGCCAGAGAAGAACGCCGTAAGCCCAGGTGCGACTGGCGAGCTGGCCGCGCGTCGTCGCATCGACCGTCGCGCCGCGCGTGGTGAAATCACTGTACGCGGCCTTGAAGCTGGACCAGGTGGCCTGGCCGGTGGGGCAGGCGGCCTGCGCGGCGGCGGACCCTGCGAAGATCGCAACGGCGCCAAACGCCCCGGCAATGCGCCCTGTCCAGCGGATCGATCTGTGTGTCATGCGTGTCCCTCAATGTCCCAGTCAGAATTGCGACCCCCGAGGCCCGCCATTGCTGGCCGGACACCGGATATCGAACCGGAATGAGGAAAGCCCGTCCTGCAAGGCGGGTCAGGCCAACCAGCCTTACCAGCCTGCAAGTGCAGACAGCGTCGCGTCCCCATTCAGATGTACGTCCCACAAGCAAGATAGAGGTTTAATGGCTTCCGGATCAAGCCTCTGGCCGCGCAAATCGCCGAGCTGAATGAGGAAAGGCCGGGCAGTTTCCCGCCCGGCCCATGTGGTCTCAACGTGTGGACAGGTGCTAGCCGTAAAGTACCGTCAGCGTTTCAGCGACGAGCGCCGGGCGGTCCTTGCCCTCAACCTCGATCGTCGCTTCCATACGGGTCTGCTTGCCGCCTGCTTTCGCTTCAACCGCGAGGCATTTCTGGCGCAGGCGAACCTTGGAGCCGACAGGCACCATATTCGTGAAACGCACCTTGTCCGAGCCGTAATTGATGCCGCGGGTCGTGCCGGTCACGCGCAGCACTTCCGCGCCGAGCATCGGCAGAAGCGACAGCGTCAGGAAGCCGTGAGCGATCGGGCCGCCCATTTCCTTGGTCGCGCGCTCGACATCAACGTGGATCCACTGATGGTCACCGGTCGCTTCGGCGAACATGTTGACGCGGTCCTGATCGATGGTGTGCCAGTCGGACACGCCGACTTCCTGGCCTGCCAGCGATTCAAGATCTGCATATGCTACGGTTTTTGGATCGGCCATGGGGTCTCCTCTTTCTATTGGTATAATGGCGTTACCCCTCTAATGCGCACTCAGCCAGGCTTTGCCAAGGCCTGACCTTGGAGCAGGGGGAAGGAAAGCCGAGACAAGGCCAAATCAGATCGCGCGGGATTGGGTGTCCCGGCCCCTCAGGCCGCCTCGCTTGGCCTCAAGGCGTTTTCTCTTCGAAGCTTATCCCATATCGGCTTTGATAAGAGGCCGACCCCTTCTTTCCGCGCCGTGCAAAGCCATAGTTCAGCGTGATCTTAAGGTCGCGGCCATGGTTCACCCATTGCTTTGTTATGATGGGATAGGTTGCCGAACCGGTCTGTTCGACCTCTTGCGGACGCCAGCCCTCAAAGGACTGGCAAGCTTCCATGCGGGCAATTAGCGCATCGGACTTTGCCTGAAGCGCTTCGGTCCAGCTCTTTGCCACCGAATAGTCGTTCGTATTCTCGACCTCAGCCGAGCACAAGACACTGACTCTTGGATACTGGGTGCACTTGGACTGGCCTAAAGCCACTTCCAGGGACTGAAGCTGATCATCATTCAGAAAAGCGTACTGCTGATAAGGCTCATCTGCGTCGAACAGTTCGCTCAAGCTTTCGCAAAGAGCATCACCTTCAGCGACGGCAGTTGCTGGCAACAGCAGAACGAGACTGCAGGCGAGAAGACGTGTGAGCATGGACAGGTTCCTGTTGGCTACGGAACCGCGACCATGCGCTCTCTGGTGTGCAAGATATTGTATAGAACCGACGTGCTGGGTCCCCGCGGGACGATCCAGACGATGGTCGAAACCGTCTTGCCCCGATAGCGGTCACCCACTTGGACCGCTATTCTTTGAGCGCCGGGAAGATCATCCTGTTGCGTACCCGATACTGGTAGCGGCCTTTTGAGCCTTGCGAGTAGACTTCCGTGCGGGAGATGATTTGCTGGCCGGTAACTGGGTCCGTCAGACGGGCATCCTTGTCGGCCCGGGGCGAGTCGAGCGCAGTGATCTCATCTTGTGTTGCCGTCCATGTGTCGAACCCCGGACAGGCCTTGATGGCGGCAATAAGCTGGCTGGCCTTTCCGAAATATTCCGAGCGCAGAGCGGTCAATTCACTCGTCGAATAGCGCTCCTCAGGTGACCAGCGCGAGGAGCAGCTCATCGCCGGTCGTCCAGCTTCTGCCTGATAAGTGTTGCAATCGGCGCGTCCAATGGCGGCTTCTAGCTTGTAAACCGTGTGAGGTCCCGCTCCATAAGCGGCGAACGGAAGCGGCCCATGCGCAGCCTCGGTGACGGCGGAAATGGCATCGCATGGCCCCTCCGCCTCGCCGGCCAGCGGTAGAACGGCGACCAAACCAGCGACGGCCGATATGCGGACAAGGGACATGAGGCGGCTCCAGCGCTTACGACAGATGCTCAATTCGTAGCCGCTGCTGTCAGCGCTGGATTGTATGAAACCGACATGGAACTTCCCCGGCGCCGCAGAGGTCAGACAATCGTACTGTCGGCCTTGCCCCAATAGCGGTCGCGAACGAGGCGCTTGTAGAGCTTGCCTGTAGGGTGGCGTGGCAGCTCGGGGTCAAAATCCACCGTCTTCGGGCATTTGATCTTGGCGAGTTTTGAGCGGCAAAACTCCAGCAGCTCTTCGGCCAGCTCATCGCTCGCGGCGATGCCAGCCTGCGGCTGGACGACGGCTTTCACCTGCTCGCCAAACTCGTCATCCGGCACGCCGATGACCGCCACATCGGCCACTTTCGGGTGCGTAATCAGAACGTTTTCAGCCTCTTGCGGATAGATGTTCACCCCGCCTGAAATGATCATGAAGGCCTTGCGGTCGGTGAGGTAAAGGAAGCCATCCTCATCGACGCGGCCAACATCGCCCAGCGTCGACCAGTCTTCACGCTTGGGGTTGAGCGCGCCCTTCGTCTTCTCCGGATCATTGTGATAGGTCGGCGGCGTAGTATCGCCGTAATAGATCGTGCCGGCTTCGCCGACGGGCAGTTCATTGCCCTCCTCGTCGCAAATGTGCAGCTCGCCCATAACCGGCAGGCCAACCGAGCCCTTATGCTTCATCCACTGGTCTGAGTTGATCCAGGTCATGCCATTGCCCTCAGACCCGGCATAATATTCCTCGATCACAGGTCCCCACCATTCGATCATCTGCTGCTTGATCGGGATAGGGCAGGGCGCAGCCGCATGGATCGCCGCTTTCAGCGATGAAACGTCGTACTTCGTGCGCACATCTTCTGGGAGCTTCAGCATCTTCACGAACATGGTCGGCACAAGCTGCGTGTGGGTGACCTGATACTTCTCGACCAGCGAGAGATATGTCTCGGCGTCGAACTTCTCCATGATGATCAGCGTTGCGCCAAAGCGCGTGAACGACATGCACCAGCGCAGCGGCGCGGCATGATAAAGCGGGGCAGGCGAGAGATAGACCATGTCCGGCCCATCCGCCTTGGCGAGCGCGCGCGCGAGCTCCATCAGCACGTTTGGTCCGTCGATTGGAAGGTCGCGCTCCAGCATCGGACGGATGCCTTTTGGCCGGCCGGTCGTGCCCGATGAGTAGAGCATGTCGGCGCCCGCCATTTCATTGGCAATCGGCGTAACCGGCTTGTCCTTGCGCAGGTCTTCCAGCGGTTGATAGCCAAAAATGTCGCCGTCGATGGACCAATAGGCTTCCAGCTCTGTGATCGCGTTGACCTCACTCGCCACGCTGCTGAGGCCTGCAGACGCGATCAGAACCCGCGCCCCGGAATCCTGGACAATATACTCAACTTCCGGCGCCGTCAGACGCGACGAGATACAGACATAGTAGAGGCCCGCGCGCTGCGCCGCCCAGGTGATCTCGAAATAGCGCGCGCTATTCTCTGCAAAGATAGCAATCGTGTCGCCGGGCTGGATCCCGTTGTCTCGGAAGAGGTGTGCGATCTGGTTTGAGCGCTCATTGAGCTGCTTGAACGTGACCGCCTCACCGGAATTGGCCATGATGTAGGCCGGTTTGTCGGGGTGTGACTGCGCAAAGTGCTTGGGATGCATGGTCGTTTCTTCCTTTGGCCGGGCGAGCGTGTGGGCGCGCTGCCTCTCATTCGTTTTGTGGCTGTTGTAGCAAGGCGATGGGCCGCGTCCATGCCCGACGCAGCGTAAACGCTACCGGAGTGTAAAGCCTATCGTCAGCCAATGCCGAGATCCCCGTTTCCCGTCTTGCCAGGTCGGCCCGCATGGCGAACCAGCTATTTCATCCCACCCCTCCAGATCCATGGTTCAATCTGTGTCATGACCCGCGAGTGGATCCTTCACGCCCTGGAACATCTGCCAATCTGGTGTTGGCCGATCTTCCTGTGGGACGTTGCCTGCATCAAGGCGTGGTGGAAGGCTAACCCGGCAGAGTTTGACGAGATCATCATGTTCGCCGTCACGCCGACCGGGCGGATCGTCATCACCGACTATTTTCAAGGCGACCGGCCTGACCCGTCTGACTGGACGACCCATGCGCCGCGCGCGCCATGGGAAAAGCTGGCGCTCGACATGCCATGCGATGCGATGGACGCGCTGGACACTGTCTGGCTCGCCGCCGCGTTCGCCATGCTTGCCCCAATGCCGACCGACGTCCGTCTCGCGCCGCCCATTCTCAATTCGAGCTAGCACGTTTCAAACATTCACAATGAAGACGACTGCCACTTCAGCCACCGGGTTTGAGTGGCCGCATGTGCTGGCGAGGCTCAGTGTTTGACCTTTTCAGCTTGAGCCGTCAGCCAGGCCGCGCGCAAATCTTCGCTGCGATTGTGCGCGCCGTCCGGTGACCAGCCTGGCGCATTCAAGGCGCGGCGAGCCCATGTCACCGGTCGCAGACCATCCTTCCGGCAGTCGGCGGCAAGTTCCGCAAAGCCATGATAGGCGACCACCAGCGGGTTGTAGCTGTTCAGCTGCTTGACGAGGCCGAACCGAGTGTCTTCCTGATCGGCCTCTGGCACGAATGTGCCGAACATCCGGTCCCAGATGATGAGCGTGCCGCCAAAGTTCGCGTCGAGGTATTGAGGGTTGGTGGCATGGTGCACGCGGTGGTGCGAGGGCGTCACCATGACCGCTTCGATGGGCCGAGGCAGGCGGCCGATCGCTTCGGTATGGATCCAGATCTGATAGAAGAGGTGAAAGCTGGTCGCGACCAGGACGAGCTGCAGAGGAAAGCCGATCAGGACCATTGGGCCACCGATCAGCACGACATTGGAGAGCGGGCCGGTCCACGGTTGGCGCAGGGCGGTGGTCAGGTTGAAGTTCTGGCTGGAATGATGCGTGACGTGCTCAGCCCAGAAAAGACGCGAGCGGTGCCCGATGCGGTGCTTCACATAATACAGGAAATCGTGGGTGATCAGAGCGCCGACGACGGTCAAAACCGTGATCTTGAAGGTCCATGGGTGCAGCGTCACGGCGAGCGCCAGAACCGCCGTCGAAATGAAGGCGAGAAACCCATTGATGAGCGCGTTTCCAGCGCCCATGGTGAGCGATGTCAGGGCGTCTTTCGCCGAGTAATGCCCACGTATTTTTCCGCGCCGGACCGCCCACCATTCCAGTGCAATGCCAGCGAGAATGACGCATGTGCCAGCCGCGGCGAGCTCAGAAATTTCCGTAAACATAGGACACGTCTTGCATTGTGCTCGGAAGAGCTCAGGAAGTGATCACATTGGAGTGAAGCGACCGAGGGTGCAAAGGTTCCACCGTGCGACCGATCGTCTGTTGAAAAGGGGTCAGACTTTCGGCAGACCCGGCGTTCCGGCCTGATCGGGGTGTTCGGCGATATAGGCGGCCTTCAGCTCATCTGAGCGAGTGTGCTCACCATTGGGCTGCCAGCCGGGGCCGTTAATGAAGCGACGGACCCAGCGGTCGGGCCGAAGGCCGTCGCGCCAGCAGTCACGGGCGAGGCCGCCAGCCTCATGAAAGGCGACGACCAGCGGATTGTGGGTCTCAAGCTGTTTGACGATGCCATAGACGGGCGGGTCGCTCTCAAGCTCGGGGACGAAGGTGCCGAACATTTTGTCCCACACGATGAAAACGCCAGCATAATTGGTGTCGAGATAACGCGGGTTGATGCCGTGATGGACGCGGTGATGCGAAGGCGTGTTCATCACAGCCTCAAACCAGCCCGGCATCCGGCCAATGGTCTCCGTATGGATCCAGAATTGATAGAGGAGGTTCAGCCCACCAGCAAAGAAGATGTAAAGCGGATGGAAGCCGATCAGAACCAGCGGCAGCCCGATCCAGATATAGCCCGTGAACGGCCCGAACCATGGCTGGCGCAGCGCCGTCGTCAGATTGTAATGGCGCGAGGAATGGTGCGTCACATGCTCCATCCAGAACCATCTGATCCGGTGAGCAAAACGATGCTTCCAGTAGTAGATCAGATCATAGAGTACGAAGAGGAGGATAAGGCTCCACCAGGTCACAGGTATCTCCGCAATGCGGAAAGGCCAGGCCAGCATCATCATCCAGAGCGCAATCGCGCCGGTTAGCGTGTTGACCACCAGATTGCCGATCCCCATCGCCATCGAGGTGATCGCATCGCGCGTTTCATACTTTCCGCCCGCGCGGCCCGTGTGAACAGCCCACCATTCCCAGATGACGGCCAGCACAAAGGCCGGCGCGGCAAGCGTTGTTGGCGACGGGAACTCAGGCATGTGCAGACGGGTCCAACCTATTTGGCGAGGGGTTTTCCGTCTTGCTTATAGACCTCGCCGCCCTTCATCACAAAGTCGACATCTGCAAGGATCTGCATGTCCTCAATCGGGTCACCGCTCACCGCAACGAAGTCCGCCGCGCAGCCGACATCGGCGCAGCCAAGCTGCCCGGTCTTGCCGAGCGCTTCGGCCGCCGAGGAGGTCGCCGCCTGCAGGGCCTGCATCGGCGTCATCCCATACGTCACCATCCGGGAGAACTGGTTGCCATTGTCGCCGTGCGGGTAAACCCCAGAGTCAGAGCCGAAGACCATCTTCACGCCGGCATTCGTCGCCTTGCGAAAACTGTCGCGCTGCAGCTGGGAAATCTGGCGCTCCTTGTCCATCGACTCCGGTAGCACCCCATTCTTCTCGCCTTCGGCCAGCGTGTATTCAGTGTTGTAGATATCCATGGAGAAATACGTGCCGCGATCCTTCGCCATCTGAATGGCTTCATCGTCCAGAATGCTCGCATGCTCGACCGTATCGACCCCGGCGATGAGCGCGTTCTTGATGCCCTGGGTGCCATGGGCGTGAGAGGCAACCTTGAGGCCGCGCGCATGGGCTTCCTCGACGATGGCCGTCAGTTCCTCAATCGTGCCCTGCTGCGCGCCCAGCGTCGTGCCCTTGGAGAAGACGCCGCCCGTCGAGCACGTCTTGATCAGGTCGACACCGTATTTGATGTTCTTGCGAACCCGGTCCCGCATCTCCCACGGCCCGGCCGCGACGTTCTCGCCAAAACTTTCGTACTCATCAGGCAGCAGATTATTATCGGAGCAATGCCCACCCGTAATGCCAACCGGAAGTCCAGATACAAACATGCGCGGGCCCGGCACCTCGCCGTCATTAATCGCATCGCGCAGCGCGACATCACCATAGCTGTCGGCGCCGACATTGCGCACCGTGGTGAAACCCGCGAGCAGCGTCAGCCGCGCATTCTTGACGCCAGTGATGGCCGCACGCTCATCGGAGATGGCGAGCGAGGCATAGCCGCCCGTCGTCGGATCACCGGTGAGGTGCGTGTGCATGTCGATGAAGCCGGGCATCAGCGTCGCATCACCAAGATCGATGGTCGTCGCGCCGTCCGGAGCGCTCAGGCTGCTCGCCGTTCCGCGCTCTGTCACGACGCCATCTTCGATGACCATGGCAGGATCGCTCACCGTCTGCCCGGATACCGGATCGATCAGCTTGCCAGCCGTCAGATAGACCGACTGCGCCGCCGCGGTCACAGGCGAAATGGTTGTGATTGCAAGCGCGGCGATGAGCGAGGTGTGCAGCTTCATGGTGTCATCCTGTCAATTGGGGGCAGGTGATATGTCCCGCGCTTTAGCAGCTGTGGTCAAGTGCAACGGAAGAATGCTTGACGACCCTTACGTCAGTGCCCTTCTCTGAGGCGGAATCAATGAAAGGGAGACCGCCAGATGGCTTCAAAAGGTAATTTCGAACAGATCAAGCTCGACGTGGAGAACAGCGTCGCAACGATCACGCTCTACCGTCCGGAAAAGATGAACGCCTTCACCGGCAAGATGATGCAGGAGCTGATCTCTGCTTTCGACATGACCGATGCCGATGATGACGTGAAAGTCGTGATCGTCACTGGTGACGGCGAACGCGCCTTCTGCGCCGGCGCTGACCTTTCCGAAGGTGCCAAGACATTCGACTACGATGCCCGTTCATCCTCCGGCGAAGCTGGCCGCACCGAGCGCGTCGACGTACAGCGGGACGGCGGTGGCCGCGTGACCCTTCGTATCTTCGAAAGCCTGAAGCCGGTCATCGGCGCGATCAATGGCGCGGCTGTCGGTATTGGTGTGACGATGCAGCTGCCAATGGATATCCGCATCGCGTCGGACAATGCCCGCTTCGGCTTCGTCTTCAATCGCCGCGGCATTAATCCGGAAGCGGCCTCAAGCTGGTTCCTCCCGCGTCTCGTCGGTATCTCCCAGGCGCTGGAATGGTGCTATACAGGCCGCGTCTTCCCGGCATCCGAAGCGCTCGCTGGCGGTCTCGTTTCTGAAGTTGTGCCGCAGGCGGACCTGATGAAGCGCGCCAATGAGCTCGCGCGTGAAATCGCTGACAACACAGCGCCTGTGTCCAACGCGCTCACCCGTCAGATGATGTGGCGGATGCTCGGCGCTTCCAGCCCGATGGACGCGCACATCGTGGACTCTGCCGCCATCTATGAGCGCGGCCAGTCACCGGATGCAAAAGAAGGCGTGATGAGCTTCCTCGAGAAGCGTCCTGCCGAATACACGGTCAAAGTCTCCGAGGGCATGCCGACCTTCTTCCCATGGTGGGATGAGAAGGACTTCAAGTGGATTTCCAAGAAGGGCAGCTGACGCCAATTTCGCAGCGGGCGGCTCATCGGGTCGCCCGCCAGCTATCCAGCTCCGGCTCATTTCGCGGGGGTGTTTCCTGACCAGTTCGTTTTTGGCTTGCCACTTTTGCCATTGCCGGGAAAAATAAAACCGGGACAAATAACTGGGTAGGAAATTCAATCCATGACATCGAAAACACTGATGCTGGCAGCTGCCAGCGCCATTGCGCTTGCGTCAAACGCGACCGCGCAGGATGCAACTTCAGAAGATCCGGGCGCCGTAATGGTCGTCCTGGATGCGTCGGGCTCCATGTGGGGGCAGGTCGACGGTCTGACCAAGATTGAGATTGCCCGCTCGACGCTCTCCTCCACGCTGGAAGACTTCTCGCCCGATACCGAGCTGGGCCTGATCGCCTATGGCCACCGGCGCAAGGGCGATTGCAGCGATATCGAAACGCTGGTCGAACCGGCGATCGGCACGGTCGGGGAGGTGGTCTCCTCGGCGAGCTCGCTTAATCCGAAAGGCATGACGCCGCTTACCGACGCCGTTCGCAAGGCCGCTGAAGTCATGCGGATCAAGGAACGCAAGGCGACCATCGTCTTGCTGACCGATGGCCTTGAGACCTGCAACGCCGACCCATGCGCGCTCGGACGCGAACTGGAAGCCTCGGGTGTCGATTTTACCACGCATGTGATCGGCTTCGGCCTGACCAAGGATGAAGGCCGCCAGGTCTCCTGTCTCGCGGCTGAAACGGGCGGGCGCTATTTTGATGCGTCGAATGCCGAAGACTTGGGTAAGGCCCTCGACCAGACGGTATTGCAACCTGAAGACATTGCCCTCGACTCACCGGTTGAACGCGATGCCCCGCCGGTGACCCTTGAAGCGCCCGATGAAGTGGCAATGGGTACGAGTTTCGAGGTGACCTGGTCCAACACCGACGCGCCGGGTCCGAAGGACTATATCGACGTTATGGAGACCGGCACAAACCGGACGACCGCTGAAGCCTCTTACACATATGTCAGCGAAGGCTCACCGCTCACCATCCGCGCGCCTGCGCGCCCCGGTAGCTATAATGTCCGCTATGTTTCTGAAGGTGAGAGCGTCAGCGACCGGCTCGTCGCCGCCTCGCGCCCGCTCACAGTTACCGAACTTGCGACCTTCGTCTCGGCCCCCGCAACCGCGAAAGCGGGTGAGGGCATCATCGTTGTCTGGGCCGGTCCAGCCGGTGAGGGTGATTATGTCGACGTGATCGAGGCGGGTGCGACTCGCACCAATTCCGAAATCAACTATTTCTACACAACCGATGCCAGCCCATCGACGCTGTGGATGCCGGTCACCCCCGGCGAATATCAGATCCGCTACGTCATGGAGGGGCCGGAAGGGCGCGTTGTCCAGTACAAGACAACAATTGACGTCACCGACGCTGAGGCGGTGCTGCAGGCATCGTCGAGCGTAGCGGCCGGTGAGACCTTTACCGTGGAGTGGGAAGGCCCCGGCTCGCCAGGCGACTATGTCGATGTCGTTCCGGCTGGTTATGAGGAGACATATGGAGAGCTGGCCTATGCCTATACGGCCGACGGCGACGTTCTCGAAATCACCGCTCCGTCTGAGCCTGGCAATTACGAGCTTCGCTATATCCTCGAAGGCGGGAATGAAGGCCGGGTCGTCGTGACGAGCCAGCCGCTTACCATTCGCTAGCAATCCATGGGGGCGTGCGGGCTTGCCTGCGCGTCCCTAGGCCTTGCTGGGGACCACATTCTTCATGTTCCAGATCGGCGTGCGCAGCATCATGTAAATGATGAGCACCGTCATGCCGAGCGCGGGCACCACGGCGACACGCTGCGGCTGCTCCGGGAAAAAGTCGATGATCCAGCCCATGAGCGCGGCCCCAAACGGGGCGCCCGCCATGAAGCCGAGCTGATAGATCGAGAGGACGCGGGCAAGCTGGTTCTTCGGCGCCGCATCCTGCACAATCGAACGGCTCATCGCGATGGACACACCGCCCGCCAGACCCCAGGCGAACACGATCATCAGGAACACATAATGGGGCGGCTTCGCCAGCATGATCAGGATGGCGAGTGAGCCAAGAAGCTGCGCGACCAGAAGCAGGCGGCCCTGTCGCTTGATATTGCGGAAAACAGACAGGGTGACCGACGAGACGAACGCGCCGAGCCAGAACGTCACGAACATGTCCCGGATGCCATCCGAGGACAGCCCATAGATATCGCGGTTGATGATCGGCAGAACGACAAGAAACGATCCGATGACGAAAATACCAACGCCGAACATCAGCACCGTCATGCCCCAGAGCTTGCCGTCATTAAACACGACGTGGAACCCCTCGCGAATGTCGCCGAACGCGGCCCCCACGCCAGAGCGCCCCGTCTTGACCCGACGACCCCTGGCCAGGAACAGCGCAAAGCCCGCGCCGAGCGCGACAATGATCGACTGAAACGCCAACAGTTCCCAACTCGGAATCGGGCCGACGGAAAAGCCGCCCAGCCAGGTTGGCATTGTCGTCATCTTGTCGGCATATCCGCCGGCGATCAGGCCGGCGATCTGCGCGGCAAACTGGGCGATTGTGGCGAAGGCAACGCCTTGTTGTAGCGTTACGCCAGAGCCGACGCGGGCCCGCCGTTCGACGACTTCATTGATGATCGAATCGCGCGCAGGCATCATGAACGCGCCAACCGTGCCCATCGCCGCGCCATAAAGGATCATATACCAGTACATCAGATTGCCCGTCGTCAGGACAATCGCGAGCCCCGCCGCCGGCACGGCCGCCATCAGATGCAGGATAAACAGAAGCGATTTGCCGGAGGCCCGTTCCGCAATGACGCCGCCAAGCAGGAGAAAAATGACCGACGGCGCAGAGAGCGCCATATTCGCAAGGCCCAGCTCCGTCCCGCCAAGCCCCAACCTGTTTGTGATGAGGTAGGGGAAGAGGACCATCTGCAGGCCGAAGGCCGTGAACCAGCTGCACTGGATCATCAGATAAGCTGGAAGTTCGGACTTTACCCGCCGGTGCGTTCGACGGTTGAACAGGTTACGAGCGGTCAGCTCGAGGGAGGCTCCAGCCCCGGTCGCGCTGTCGAGACCGCTAACCGGTGACTTCACCTGCTCTGTGCGGTTCTCTTCCAGCTCTTCAAGCGATGGGTCTTCTTCATTCATCGGAACTGCTGGTCCTCCAAAACCCGACGACTGTATAGGCCAGGCTTCAGTATAAAAGCAAAATTAGTCAGACCGCTGCGATTGGCGCCGGTTCCTGCGCGCGACAATCTCATTGTACATGAAACGGTGGGGGACTATCGTCTGGATATCCGCACCAGCGCCGGAAGGAATTCGCACGTATGAGAGGACTTCGTTATCTTGCAAGCTGGATCCTCGCTTTGGTGCTCATCTTTTTGTACTTGCAGGTAACCATACACCCTCTGCCAGATCCGCCGGAAGGCTTTGTCCAGCTGTTTGACAGGCCAGGCGAGAATGTTGCCTTCCAGACCATGGCCGAGAAGACTGGAATTGCGTTGCTCGAGCCGACCGGCCGCGTTGTCGTTGCGCTGATCGAGCTGGTCCTGTGCCTGTTCCTGCTTGTGCCCGCCTCACGCCGACCTGCGGCCGTAGTCTCCATGGTGCTGCTGACTTGCGCGCTGATTGCGCATCTCCTGCCGGACGTGTTGGGGCGTGAACTCCCCGCGTCGCTGGCCCCGGATGAGCGCTCGACCGATTATGGACGCCACTTCGCGCTGGGCGTTTCGATGCTGGCGCTATCAATCCTGCTCTTCTACATGCATCCGCGTTCCAGGCGCCGTCGGGATGGACGCCGCATCTGACCTCACGGCCTGTTAACTTCTAGCTGCGACATTTAGGCATTCCGACGAGCGTTTGACCGGACCTGTCATGGCTGAACTCAACAATATTATTGAGAATATCGACGAGGCACAAAAGCTTCCTGTGAACGGTCGTGCGCGTCGCATGCTGCTGCGTCGTCTGATCGATTTCGTCGCGCTGCCCGCGACCGCAGTTGCGCCGCAAGATCGTTGTATGGGCGGCGATATCCTTCTGGAAATGCTGTTTTACGCGTCGGTTGAAGATCGCGAATTCTGTGCGCGACGCCTTCAGGTCACGCGGGAAGCGCCGCGTCGGCTCATGCGTTACCTCGCCATGAATGATTTTCAGGTCGCCCGGCACGTGCTGGAGGACAATGAAGGCTTCGATGCTGGCGACCTGATCGAGTTTGTCGACAACACCACGACCGACCACCGCTTGCTGATCGCCAAGCGCAAGCGGGTCGGTCCAAGTGTATCAGAGCGCCTGTGTGAACGTGAGGAGCCATCGGTGTTGAAAGCTTTGCTTCTCAATCCCGGTTCGAGCATCTCTGAAGCGGGCATGGACAAGCTTGTCCGTCACTCCCGGAAAATTGAGGGACTACCGGGTCTTCTCATCAAGCGGCTCGAAATCATTCCCAGCCAGGCGATGGCGATGTTCTGGTGGTCGAGTGGCGCAACACGGCGTGTGATCCTTCAGCGTCAGGCTGCGGACCGGACCGAACTTGTCGATCTTTGCGCGGATGTGTTTGCGGTGGCTGCTGAGGAGAAATGGGCCGATGAGGTTGCTCGCAAGACGCTCCAACTGATTGAGCGGCGTCAGAGAAACCGGGCCGCCATAGAAAAAAGCCCCTATGACAGCCTCGAGCACGCCATTGAAGTTGCGGCAGAGCGCGGCCTCGACCCGGAGCTGGCACAGGAAATCGGTTTTCTGGCGGGCGTCAAACCCGTCACCATCGCCAAGATACTGAGTGACCAGGGCGGGGAAGGTCTGGCTGTCCTGTGCAAGGCAACCGGCCTGAAACGTCCTTATCTGACCATGCTCTGGCAGGCCTTGCGCCGTCCGCTTGAGCTTGAGAATGGCGAACCACATCCTCAGTTTGCGTACATGAAAGAGACCTATGAGTTGCTGGCAGTGGCGAAGGCACAGACCACGCTGCGCTACTGGAACTGGTCACTTTCCTCGTCCTTCTCGCCGCGTAAACCCAACACTAGCGAAGTAGATGCAACAGAAGCGTCCAATGAAACGCGCTTTTCTGCTTCACAGCGGACAGCGCGACTGGTTTTCGGTCGATAGACTGGAAGAGGGTCTGGCCAAATCGAAATTGAGCGATTAACAGCGACGCAGAGTGTTCTTGGAGCAATAGCGGAGCGGGTCTCTCGTGGGATATTTTCTGGGGCTGATCGTAGTGCTGGTCGCACTCTGGCTCGGTCTTTCGGGCATCTACACGGGCATGATGCTGACCCTGGGCGCGATTTCGGTCGTCATCGTCGTGATTCTCGCCGCCCGCCTGGAAACGGTAGACCGCGAAGGCGCGCCATACCTGCGGTTATTCCAGATCTTCCGCTATTGGGCTTGGCTGCTTGTCGAGATTGCCAAGGCGAACTGGCCGGTCATCAAGGCATGTGTCGGCGCAAATCTGGATATCAATCCGGCGCTTGTTAAAGTGAAGACCCGCTGTGAGAGCGACCTGGCCAAAACCATCTTCGCCAATTCCATCACGCTGACACCCGGCACGGTGACGATTGAGGTGGAGGGCGACAAGCTCCTCGTCCACGCGCTTTACGAAGAATCAGCCGCTCCGGAAGCTTTCCATGAGATGGATGAGCGGTCCTGGGCGGCGGCTGACGGTGGCCAGAAGAAGAAGGCAACAGCATGACGGGAGTAGCTGCAATTGCGCTTGTCGTAGCGATTGGCCTGATGCTGATCCGCGCCTTGCTTGGCCCGACGCTTTATGACCGGGTGCTGGCGGTCAATTCGCTCGGCACAAAGATCGTGCTGTTTATCGGCATTCTGGGCTTCGTTCTGGGTCGTCCGGATTTTCTCGACATTGCGGTCCTCTACGCCCTCATCAATTTCGTCTCGACCATCGCGATCCTGAAATTCTTCCGCTACCGCTCTTTCCAGGTGCCTTTGCTGCGCCGACCGGTGCCACGTTCCACAGATCAGGGGAGTGATGATGTCTGATTTTCTCCACATCCTGATGGTGATCAAGCCGATTATCGGTGGTTTGCTGTGTCTTGCCGGGGCCGCGCTCGCCGTGATCGGTACGGTTGGCGTGCTGCGCTTTCCAGATTTCTATACCCGTCTGCACGCAGCCAGCATCACCGATACCGGGGCTGTGACGCTGGCGCTGCTGGGCATGGCGTTTCTCGCGCCAAGCTGGCTCATCGTGTTCAAGCTGGCCGCGATCTGGCTGTTTATTTTTCTGACCGGGCCAACCGGCTCGCACGCGCTGGCAAATGCGGCGCATACTGCTGGGCTTCAGCCTGTGACGGGCCGGCTCCGCAGCGAGGATGGTGAAGGGGAGGACCTGTCATGAGCGGATATGAGGGCGCCGATCTCGCCATTGCCCTGATCAATGTGCTTCTGCTCGGCCTGCTATTCGTCGTCGGTGTTGCAATCGCGCGGATGCGCAGCCTGTTTGCCATTGTGATGCTGTCGGGCATCTATTCCCTGATCTCGGCGACCTGGTTCGTTGCGCTGGATGCGGTGGATGTGGCCTTCACAGAAGCCGCCGTCGGCGCCGGCATTTCCACGGCGCTATTGCTTGGGGCGATGCTTTTGACGTCTCGCACGGCGAAGGTCGTGCCGCGGGCCCGCCAGATCGTGCCACTTCTCGTCGTCATCGCGACCGGCGCCATGCTGATTTATGCATCGATTGACCTGCCGGCCTTCGGTGACCCTGACAGCCCGGCGAATACCTATGTCGGCACCGATTATATCGAGCGGACACCGCAGGATATTGGCGTTCCAAACATCGTGACCGCTGTCCTCGCCAGCTATCGGGGCTTTGATACGCTCGGGGAGACAGGCGTGGTGTTTTCCGCGGCGCTGGCGGTCATCCTGCTGCTTGGCTTCGGTGAGCGGTCACTCTCGGCGACGATGCGCAAGAAGAAAGGTGAAGGCTGATGGCCAATAGCCGTACCGATCATCACGTTGTCCTGCGCGTTGTCGCAAAGCCATTGATCCCGATCATCGCGCTGTTCGCGCTCTATGTTCAGTTCCATGGCGACTATTCGCCGGGGGGCGGCTTTCAGGCTGGCGTCATCCTCGCTGTTGCGGTGATTCTATACGCACTGATTTTTGGAATTGCGCCGGCTATGCGCGCGGTTCCGCCAGTGTTCGCCCGCTTTCTGTCCGCCTTCGGGTTCATCCTGTATGCGGGCGTTGGTGTCTGGGCGCTCATCATGGGCGGCAACTATCTCGACTATAATGTCCTGTTCAACGAACCGCCGGGCGGCCACCATGGTCAGCACTACGGAATTTTGATTGTCGAACTGGGCGTGCTGTTTGCGGTCGCCGGGTCGATGCTGTCGATCTTTTATGCGTTCGCTGGCCGTGTCACCGAGATCAAGGACGAGGACTGGTAATGCTCGAATTTGTTCTTGAGCGCGGCAATTACTGGGCGATCATCGGCTTGATGATGATCGGCCTGTATACGCTGTTTGAAGCGTCAAACATGATCAAGAAGCTGGTTGGGCTTTCGGTCTTCCAGACCTCGATCATCCTTTTCTACATCACGCTGAGCCGCATTGATGGTGGGACGGCGCCAATCCTGTTTGGCGCCGATGCCAAGGGGCATGGCGGTGATCACGCTGAAGAGGGCGCCTTAAGCAAAGCTGTTGATGCGACCCACGCCGCCACGGACGCGACCCATGGCGCCGCCGATGCAGCGCATGGGGCAGCATCTGCGGCGCATCACGGCATGGAACACGTCTACTCAAACCCGCTCCCACACGTCCTGATGCTGACGGCGATCGTTGTTGGCGTTGCGACCCTCGCTGTGGGGCTGGCCATCGTGGTTCGTATCCGCGAAGCGTATGGCAGCATCGAAAATGACGAGATCCGCGAAATCGATCTCGAAGTTGCGCGCGCCGAGTACGCTAAGGATCACCCTGACGAGGCGACACCAGCATGATTGAGTGGATCATGAATCTCGCGCCGGCCTGGGCCCAAGCGCATGCGCCAGCATTGATTGTGCTATTGCCGCTGCTGGCGGCCCCGATATCGGCTTTCCTGCCGGGTGCTGGCCGCCTGGCGTGGTTGCTGACAGTCCTTGTGACCGGGCTGTGTGCGCTGCTTTCGATCGTCTTGCTTGGACAAGTCCAGTCCATCGAAGGCGGGGCTATCATCTCCTATTCGATGGGGGGCTGGGCGCCGCCGCATGGCATCGAATTCCGCATCGATTCCCTCAACGTGCTGATCATCATGCTGGTGAGCGCGATTGCGTTTCTCACCAGCATTTTCGGTTGGCCTACCGTCAAGGCCGAGATCAACGAGGAAAAGCGCGCAATGTTCTTTGCCGCTTTCCAAGTCTGCTTCATGGGCCTGCTTGGCGTCGCGTCGACGGGCGATGCGTTCAACCTCTTCGTCTTCCTCGAGCTTTCCTCCATTGCGACCTATGTGCTGGTCGCGCTGGGGTCCGGACGGGACCGCCGCGCGCTTCCGGCCGCGCTGAACTATCTCCTGATGGGGACGATCGGCGCGAGCTTCTATGTCGTCGGCGTCGGCTTTCTCTATGCCGCCACGGGCACGCTGAACATGGCGGACCTCGCCGTTCAGCTACAGGATGTCGGCGGCAACCGGGTGGTTCAGGTCGGGTTTGCGTTCATCCTTGTCGGGCTTGGCCTCAAGGCTGCGATGTTCCCGCTGCACCAGTGGCTGCCGAATGCGTATGCCTACAGCCCAAGCTTTGTGACGGCCTTCCTGGCGGCGACAGCCACCAAGGTCGCAATCTACGCGCTGGTGCGGTTCCTGTTCAGCGTCTTCTCGCTCGATTTCGCGTTTGAAGGCATGAGCCTGTCGCTGATCCTTGCGCCGATGGGCATTGCGGCGATGCTGGCCTGTTCGTTCCAGGCGATCTTCCAGTTGGATGTACGCCGTACGCTTGCTTATTCGTCTGTTGCTCAGGTCGGCTATATGCTGCTGGGCATCTCGCTTGGCACGGCCGCGGGTGTGTCGGCTGGCCTGTTCCACCTCGTGAACCATGCGGTCATCAAGGGTGCCTTGTTCATGGCCGTTGCCGGTGTCGTTCTGACGTATCAGGGCACACGCATTCATGACTTCCGGGGCCTTGGGCGGTCTGCTCCATGGACAATGACAGCATTTGCAATCGCGGCCCTGTCGCTGATTGGTGTGCCATTGACGGCAGGCTTCCAGTCAAAGTTCGCGCTGGTCTCTGCGCTGCTTGAGAGCGGCTGGTGGTGGGCTGCGTTGATTGTGGTGTTCTCCAGCGTTCTGGCGGTGATCTATATGGGCCGCATCCTCGAAGCGGTGTTCTTCCGCGCGCCTGCCAATCCGCAGAAAGCGCACAAGGAAGCGCCGCTATTGCTGCTCATCCCGCTTTGGGTGCTTGTGATTGCCAACATCTGGATCGGTGTGCAGGGCAGCTTCGTGGCCGGGCTCGCAAATGATGCGGCAGCGAGCCTCTTTATCGGAGGTGCACGATGAGCGGCGAGACCCTGATTATTGCGGCCTTCATCATTCCGCTTGTCACGACGGTGGGCATTTTCCTCGCGGGCAAGGCGCCGAATGTCCGCGAAGGCATTACGCTTGTTGGCGCGGTCTCGCTCTTCGCGGTCGCGTGCGCGCTCGCGTATTCTGTTGCGACAGGCAACCCAGCTGAGGCGATGCTCGGCACCGCTCTTCCGGGGCTGGAATTTGGCTTCAAGTTGGAGCCGCTTGGCGCCATGTTCGCGCTGGTCGCGAGCGGCCTGTGGATCGTCAATAGTTTCTATTCCATCGGCTATATGCGCGGCAATAAAGAGCGCCATCAGACGCGTTTCTACATGTGCTTTGCAATTGCGCTGCTCGGCGCAATGGGTGTCGCCATGGCGGGCAATCTCTTCACTCTGTTCGTCTTCTACGAGGTGTTGACCCTGTCGACCTTCCCGCTGGTCGCACACAAGGGAGACGAAAATGCGATGCGCGGTGCGCGCATCTATCTGATGACGCTTCTGGCAACATCGATTGGCCTTTTCCTCGTCGCGATCATCTGGACCGCGACGCTCGCCGGCAGCCTGGACTTCGTGCCGGGCGGATTGCTGGCCGGGGCTCAAGGCCTGACGCCGGTCATATCCAGCGCGCTGCTCATCCTGTTTGCGTTCGGGATTGGTAAGGCCGCACTGATGCCTGTCCATTTCTGGCTGCCAAACGCGATGGTTGCGCCGACACCCGTGTCCGCATTGCTTCACGCTGTGGCGGTTGTGAAGGCCGGTGTGTTCACGATGGCCAAAGTTGGTCTCTACGTCTTTGGCTTTGATTTGCTGAAAGAGACGCCGGCGCGGGACTTTGTTCTGGCCGTGGCCTGTTTCACGATCGTCGTTGCCTCCCTCATTGCGCTCACCAAGGATGATCTGAAAGCCCGTCTTGCCTATTCGACGGTCGGCCAGCTCGCCTATGTGACTGCAGGTGTCATGCTCGCCAATCAGGCTGGCATGATGGGCGGGGCGCTGCAGATCCCGGCCCACGCCTTTGGCAAGATGACGCTCTTCATGTGTGCTGGCGCGATCTATGTCGCGACCGGCAAGAAGCTGATTTCTGAAATGCGCGGTCTTGGCCGACGGATGCCCTGGGTGTTCGGCGCGTTTCTGGTTGGCTCATTGTCGATCATCGGCCTTCCGCCGCTCGCGGGCGGCTGGCCGAAAGTCATGCTGATGCTCGGTGCAGCCGATAGCGGCGATGTCTATGTCGCGTGGGTGCTCATCATCTCGTCACTCCTCAACATTGCCTACCTTCTGCCGATTGCGGTGTTGGGGCTGATGCCGCCAAAAGGGGGAGGGGAGCCTGCGCCTTACAAGCGGCCGGATGGTGCACCTGTTCTGACCGTTGCCGCGCCCGTCTTTACCGCGTTCGGTACGCTCGTCCTGTTCTTCGCGATGGGCCAACTCTATGACTTCCTGCTGCCCGCTATTGGAGGCCAGCCATGAGCGATAATGTGAAACCCCCGCACCTCAGCGACCATGGGGAACACCAGTTGCCGGACGAGTCCCATACAACGCCGGCTGCCAAATTCCTGTTCGGCTGGACGACAAAGCCGTGGGCTGGAAAAATGGTTTTCTGGACGCTGGCCGTCCTGTCCGTGATTCTCATCGGCCTTGAGCCGCTGCTGGAGGCGCTGTCGGGCGAGGGGCATCATTTCCGCCATAGCTATTTTGCGATCGACGGGGTGACGGCCTTCTACGCGATGTGGGGCTTTGCGTCCTTTTCGCTGGTCGTCTTGGCGGGCTGGCCGCTTGGCAAGCTGCTGCGCCGCTCTGAAGACTATTACAAAGACGAAGAAGAGCCTGCAGGCACGGAGCCGCACCCATGAGCGCGCTCATCTCCTCGATCAATCCAGGTCTGATCCTGATCCTCGCTGGTCTGATTGCCGGTGTGACGCCGGTTCAGCGCGTGCGCCAGGGCCTCGCGCTGGCTGCGCCGCTTATCGGCCTGGCGCTCCTGCTGGCCGCGCCGCGTGAAACCGATCTCGCATCGATGAGCATGCTTGGCTTCGACCTTGTCTTCTACCGGGTCGATTCCCTCTCCTTCATCTTCGGCCTTGCCTTCCTGATTGCGGCCTTCATCAATGCGATCTACGCCCTTCATCAGGACAGCCAGCTCGAAGATTCGATGGGCATGGCGTATATGGGCGCGGCTGTGGCCGCCGCCTTTTGCGGCGATTTCATCAGTCTTTTCGTCTTCTGGGAACTGACGGCGGTCACGTCGGTCTTCCTGATCTTCCGGTCGGGCACAAGCGCTGCCTACAAGGCCGGGATGCGCTATCTTGGCCTGCACGTTCTTTCGGGCGTACTGCTGCTCTTCGGCGCGATGCAGATCTATTTCGACACGGGCGATATGAGCATCCGTGCGCTGGAGCTTGGCAATCCGGGTGTCCTGCTGGTCTTCCTGGCGTTTGGCATCAAGGCCGGTTTCCCCTTCCTGCATACCTGGCTGGCCGACGCCTATCCGAAAGCCACGGTTACAGGCACCGTCATCTTGTCGGCATTTACGACGAAGCTCGCCATCTATGCGCTAGCACGTACGTTCGCTGGTGAGCAGAGCCTCATCTGGATCGGCGCGATCATGACAGTCTATCCGGTCTTCTTCGCCGTCGTTGAAAACGATCTTCGCAAGGTGCTGTCCTTCTCGCTGAACAATCAGCTCGGCTTCATGGTCTGCGCGATCGGTGTCGGCACGCCGCTGGCGCTGAACGGCGCTGCGGCGCATGCCTTCTGCCACATCATGTACAAGTCGCTGCTCTTCATGAGCATGGGCGCAGTCCTCTACCGCGTCGGCACCACCAAGGCGACCGAACTCGGCGGCCTGTTCCGCACGATGCCGTGGACGACGGTTTTCTGTCTGATCGGGGCAGCATCGATTTCTGCCTTCCCGCTCTTCTCCGGCTTTGTCTCCAAGTCGCTGACGATGAGCGCCGTTGCTGGGGGCGCTTTCCTGATCCCGTGGCTGATGCTGCTCTTCGCGTCGGCCGGTGTGCTTGAGCATTCGGGCATCAAGATCCCGTATTTTGCCTTCTTCGGGCATGATAGCGGTAAACGGCCCAAGGAAGCGCCGTTCAACATGCTGCTGGCGATGGGGCTTGCCGCCTTTATCTGTATCGCCGTTGGCTTGCCGGCCTTCTTCCCGAATTTTGGTTTCAACTGGCTCTATTCGATCCTGCCATATGCGAACGACCCATATACTGTGCGGTATGAGCCTTACACGGGCGACCATATCCTGACGCAGATGCAGCTTCTTGTGCTGGCCGTGTTCGCCTTTGCGGTCCTTCAACGGATCGGGGCGTATCCGCCAGAGAAGCGTGGGATCATCCTCGACACAGACATCGTGTTCCGCAAAGTGGGCTATGGCTTTGCTGCATGGTCTGGCCGGGTCTGGAATAAGGTCGGGCCGACGATGACATCCGTTGTCGGCAGTGTGGGCGCTAGAACCTTCTCGCGGCTCGAAGCGGCTTTCAGCCCCCGTGGAACGCTTGCCCAGGGCGGTCTTTATAACAGCATGGCCATCTGGACCGTGGTCCTGTTGGGGCTCGCATTGCTGATCGGGTTCTTTATACGCTAGCTATCGCCGTAAAAAACGCACTGCGCTGCAGTCCCTAGACTGGGGAACTGCTTGCTGTCCCAAGCATTAATTAGCAGCAGTTTAAGTAACATAGGTTAAGCGCCTGCGTTTTTCCTGTTTTCGGGAAATCTCTAAGCTGCTTTATTGGATTTACACGCACTGTGGTCATCATGGTGAGGTGGTAGGCCCTGCAATACGTGGAGTGAGACTGTGGACGCAAACGTGGAAGAAAACACCGCATCAATCGAGACAATGGAAATGACGACAGAAATCGTCGCTGCCTATGTCAGCAATAACCCCATTCCGAGCGCAGATCTGTCCAGCCTGATCCGAAATGTCCACGCGACCTTGCAAGGGTTGAGTGGCGAGACCCAGCCTGTCGCGGATCACAAGCCGGCCATTCCTGTAAAGAAGTCGGTCACAGACGATTTCCTGATCTGTCTGGAAGACGGCAAGAAGTTCAAGTCGCTCAAGCGTCACCTGCGCGCGAAATACGACATGACGCCGGAAGAATATCGCGAAAAATGGGGCCTGCCATTCGACTATCCGATGGTCGCGCCAAGCTATGCGCGTAAGCGCTCAAAGCTCGCAAAAGAAATGGGACTGGGTACCGGCAAGAAGTAGAGCCGGTAGTCAGGCGTTCGCGCCCATTACTTAAAAAAGACAATCATTTCGAAATCGAAATGAAGTACTTTATAAATCTAGGTTAATTTTTATTTGCATTGACTCTTGTCGCGCGAATCGAATTCGGTCACTTATGATTCTATCGAATCAGCAAGGGGTGGCCGACTATGAAGAGTCGATCCGTTTTTGAGGGACTGACCGCAGCACAGCGCGATATTGTTTCTTACTGGAAGTCTACAGCCAGAAATGGCGCGCTTCCCACGCGTGCTGACATTGATCCGGGGAAGCTGAGGGCGCATCTCGGCTCGATATCGCTCATTGAAGTTGACCTGGATGGCGAGGCCCGTTTCCGTCTGGTCGGAACGCGGCTTCAACCGCTTCTTGGCGGCGATGCACGCGGACGATCCCTGAGCAGCTTGAGCGGCGACGTCTCATCGCTCTGGTCGCGCGATCTGGAGCGCACAATCAAAAAGCAGACGGCTACCGGCGGGGTAACCGAACGGTCAGAAGACCGTCACGCCTGGCTTCGTCTGCCGCTCGATCCCGGGACAGATGGCCTTGGTCTCATCCTCTGTCATGATGTCTTCCTCAAACAGAAGACCGAGCACATCAGCCCGTTTTCCAGCCTTTTTCCACCCATCTTTCCGCAGCTTGCTGCCTGATCCCAAAGGGGATTGATTTCCTGAGATAGGAAAAATATCCTAATTATATACTTGACAAAGCAGCCCGTTTGGAGCGATAAAGGCTCAACGGAGAAACGTCATGTCTATTTCGCTTACAGATCCAATCTTCACCGACGAAGACGCAGCGCGCGAACATCTTGAGGCGCAGCGCTGGCCTGATGGTGCGGTTTGCCCGCATTGCGGTTGTGTTGGCGACGATCATGTCACCGCGATCAAAGGCGCCCGCGCGCGTCCATCTACTGCGCATCCAGAAGGCAAGGAACGCAAAGGCCTCTACCAGTGTAACGGTTGCCGCAAGCAGTTCACCGTCACCGTTAAAACCGTGTTCGAGCGCTCCAAAGTGCCGCTGAACAAGTGGCTTGCCGCTACCTATCTTCTGGCTTCGTCCAAAAAGGGCATGTCTGCCCACCAACTGCACCGCATGCTTGGCGTTACCTACAAGACCGCATGGTTCATGTTCCACCGCATCCGCGAAGCGATGAAGGAAGACAACTCCACATCCGGCCCGCTCGGTGGCGAGGGCAAGATTATCGAAGCCGACGAAACATATATCGGCAAGCGTGACGTGCCTTACGTCTCCCCACGTCGCATCAAGGAAGGCCGTCCTTTCATCAAGTCAGGTGGCAACCAGAAGCGCCCCGTTGTGTCCCTAGTTGAGCGCGGCGGTCGCGTCCGTTCTTTCCACGTCCGTATCGCCAACAAGGCTCAGGTTCGTGACATTCTGGTTCGCAATGCAGACCGCAAGTCTCGCCTGTTCACTGACGAGTCGCGCCTCTACACCACGACAGGCACCGAGTACGCAGACCACAAGACGGTCAACCACTCCGCAAAAGAATACGCGCGCGGTGAGGTCCACACCAACACGATTGAAAACGTGTTCTCCGTCTTTAAGCGCGGCATGCTTGGCGTCTACCAGCACTGCGGCGAAGCCCATCTTCACCGCTACCTGTCAGAGTTTGACTTCCGTTATAACCGTCGCGCTAAGCTCGGCGTGAACGATGAAGACCGCCACAACCAGCTCCTAAAGGCCGTTGCAGGCAAGCGCCTGACCTATCGGCGGACTGGTGAAGCCGCGCTCGCCTAAGCAGAAGGCGCGCGCCTTCAAGCGCTACAGGAAGCGCCAGAACATTAAAAATCGCGGCGACGACGCTTAAGGGGGTCTATTGGACCCATCTTGCGTCGTCGCTCAGACTCACGCTTAGACTTGGCCTCGTCTTTAACTTCGTCGTGCGGCTTTGGATCTGAATCCATGAGCCGTTTGAGGGTGTCGTTGAACTTACGTTCGCTTGGTTGGGTCATGGCAAAGAAGCCTCTTACCAGAATAGTCATGCCTATTGATGGGCATATTCGTCAAATACTCAAGGTGCGGGATCAGGGTGATGACGTCCGAATAATTCTTATCGCGGCAGAATACTTCGATGATCCGCCCTACGAAGACACTCGCATTTTAGAGCAAAGATACTCAATTCACCCAAGCAAGCAGGCAGATTTTAATGAGGTCAAGCAAACACTTGAACTCGAAAATGGTACGACTTTCGAGACATCCTTAAGAACGCTTGGCCCCAAAACCGACAAACTTCAATTGATCTTCATTCGGGCGTGTCCACCACTTTCGAATGATCGATATTTACTCAACGCAAACGCCAGAGATACGATTGTCGAACTCTCTTATTGTGCAGCACCAGCCTGCACTCCCATTTTGGGTGTATTCGTGACTTCGCTAGACGGCCCGAAGAAGGTTGCCGGAAGCACCAGGTTTCGACAGGTCTTCATAAACCTCAAGAAATACCGACTTATCATCGCATACAGCTTTCTGCCGTTTTCTCTAGGAAGAGGTCAACTTCTTCACCAGATGACAAACCCCGTTCGCATAAACAAAGGCAATGTGCCAGATCCGCAGCTAACAAATCCATTATTGGGCCTCACTTCTCTAGAAGCGCGCAACAAAACTTTATCGGCTTTCGAGGCTACCCAGAAATTCATGCTGCAATCCGTTGCGAACAAACTTCCGAAAGAGGCTCGGCTCACACTGGAGAAAGCTGGATTTGACCTCTGGACGGTCAACAAGCTGAGCAAGAAACTTGGCAAATTCCAGCGTTGAGTCGCCATGATCTTCCCAAGCCGAAATCAGTCGAACCAGCTGATGCTCTAATTCCTTATCCATCATAGGTATCCTTCCAGATACCCGAAAAGCGAATCGGCGATTGCTTTGTCAGGTATATAATTAGGAAAAATATCCTACACCCGTCCTGTTGTCCTAAAGTTGCGACATCAGAAACGGGAGATGGATAATGAGAACATTCGAAAACAGGATGCGGGACGAGCATAGCGTGCGTCTGGCCGTTGGGCTGACGGGCTATTCATTGCAGATCCCGGCAGAGGATATATTGGCAGCGACCCAGCGCGATCATCGTATTGTCCGCGCCCGGCAGGTGGCGATGTACCTGTCGCATGTTGGCCTTGGCATGAGCTTGGCCCGCGTTGCAGATGCAATGGGCCGCGATCGTTCAACCGTGGCGCATGGATGCCACAAGATTGAAGATTACCGTGATGATCCAGACGTGGATGAATGGCTGGATGGTCTTGAATCACAATTGAAAAATGTATCAGGCCTGCTTGGCCGTCCGCCTCGCAGCTCGGCGATCAACCCCTAGGCGTTGCCTGCGCCAGCAACGGTCCTGATGCATTCCAGCATGGACGCCAGGCCGTTGGAGCGCTGGGCTGACAGGGTGCCTTTGACGCCAATCTCATCAAGGAAGGCAGGTGCATCGAAGGCCAGGATTTCTTCGCGCGGCGCGCCGGAGAACAGACGGATCAGAATGGCGATGAGGCCCGACACGATCATGGCGTCGGACTCGGCCCGGATCTTCAGCGCGTCGCCCGGTTCCTCTTCAATCACCATCCACACTTGCGACGCGCAGCCACGCACACGCGTCTGTTCGGTTCGTTCCGAAGCGTCCAGCGGCGGGTTCGCTTTACCAAGGTCAATGATGTGGGCGTAACGCGTTTCCCAATCGTCGAGAAACTCGAATTCGCCAGCGATGTCTGTTGCGCGGTCTTGTACGGTCATGACTGGCATCTGGGGGTTCGGCGGGCAAAAGAAAACCCCGGCTTCACAACGAAGTCCGGGGTGAGGAGATTGAAAGTGATTTGACCTTACTGGCTGACCTTGCTGATGCAACGACCAACATCAGCCAGAGCATGCTCGCCAATGCAGAACGGGACTTCGAAATGCTGGTGGGTCGCCGCGATACACTGCTGCAGGTTCAATTGCGCCATATTCAGGCAGGCTGCCGTCTCGCTGTCGCTCATGGTTGTCGGGGCAGGGGTGACGTGAAGGCCGTCATTGCCGATGATGCGATACGCCGCCAGCGTTGCGATCTGGTCTGCGACCGGCTCTTTGCCGTAAGCGAGCTTTTTCTCGCTCGAGCGGCTGAAAGGGGATGTGATGGTAGGCAGGTTGATCACCGAGCGTGAAGCGCCTCCCAGCTTGTCCCAGAAAGACGATTGACCGCTTTTGCCGGCGGTTGCGAGCACATTGTCTATATTTGGCGCTGAGAATGTCGTGGCGAGGTCTGACCGCGGGGGACGGGTCACAAGTGAATCCGCACGAAGGCGCGTTGCGACGGCGCCGGAATTGCCCATTTTCCCTTTGGCCCAGCTGGACGCCTGTAGGGAGTAGGCCTGTTCCTTCACAATCTCTGCGGTTGATTTGAGACGAATCGAATCAGCTTCAGTTGCGCTCAGCGCTGCGCGCACGGCCGAATTTCCACCGTTAAGTGAGCGGGCAAAACGCACATTGTTCTGCAAACCCTGCGCGACAGTGTCGGGCCCATAGAAGCCCTCAATGTCACGGACAGCGGCACGGAATTCAGGATCTTGCGAGGCCACAAGCGCGGAATAGGCGACCCAGCCGCGGGCGAGTTGATCTGAATTCTGCGTGCCGAGCGCCGAGAGCGCTTCCTGTATCTCATCCGCGTTGGAAAAATCGTTTTGTTTCAGGTCTGTGACGTGATCATGAAAGTTTGCGTAAATGGCTGCAGCGGACGAAATTGCATCAGGTGCAGAGTAGGTTGTCGTCGTTGACGTGGCCGGGGAATCGCTGGTCGATTCGCTTTGAGCGCCAGCCGAGAATGCGACCGCCGTTGCGCCTAGCATGGCTGCGCACACTTTCATAAAAGTCATTATTCCGTCCCTCGCATTGAAGACTTCACTGTGGCCTATCTTTCCGCAAATTCAATCGGTATCCTAGGTTCGAAGTCCGTTCACACTGACTTTTTAATCTTCGGCCAGGATCAAAATGACTAATAAATCTCACCGGGCTGTTAATAGCGTTGCGCAGAACATGCTCGTGCTCACCTTATCGATATGGCTGGTTCTGACGCTGATCGTGGCGGTTGTCACAATCGCAACCGGTCAGCCGCTCGCCGTGTCGATCCTGGTCGGTGTTCTGTCAGCTGCGCCGGCGATCTGCTCGCTCATTGTGAAGCGCCGGGGTAAAGACTGGCCGCAGAGCCGACAGACCCTGATTGCCGTACTGCCGTGGAATTTGATGGGCATGCTGTTCATCGCACTGTCGGGTGGGGTATCGTCGCCAGCGCTCGTCCTGGCCGTGTATCCGCCCATTGTCGCCCTGCTTTTTGGTTGGCGGGCGCGCGCGGTCGAAACAGCTGTCTTCTCGCTGCTGGGCGCGGTTGGCGCGGCCTTGGTCGCGACCTTTTTTACCGGGCTTCCGGGGGCGGGTGCGCTCACAATTGCGGTGGGGTATCAGGCGCTTGCCGGGCTCGTTCTATTGCCGCTCCTGGCCGCCGCACTGCTGGGCAAGTCTTCGCCTATTGAAGAGCCGGCTAAAACATCTGAGCTGGCCAGCGACATTATTGTTCCTGCGACCGACAGTGACGTCCCGGTTGATCCGGTCATGATTGTCGATGTCGCGCATGATGGCGTGATCCGGTCTGCTTCCGGTGTTCCACCAGGCGGCATCCAGCCGAAGACCGGTCAGTCATTTCTCGCCAGTTTTCCGCAGGATGCACAAAAGGATATCGCTGCTGGCCTAGAGACGGGCGGACAATTCACCCAGCCTGCGCTTGGTGATGCCGGGATTGCCTTCACTGTGGATCATCATGATCTTGGTACACGCGTCTTTCTCAGCCCCATCGACGACTCAATGCTCATTCATGGCGCGACGGACATCATGGTCCGTGACGCGGAATCGCGCGCTGTTCAGGCCGAAGAGGCACTGGTCCAGCGCACCGCCTTCTTTGCTGGCCTTGGGCACGAGCTGAAGACGCCACTCAACGCCATCCTTGGCTTTTCAGACCTGATGCGCGCCGAACTGCGCGGGCCCTTAGCGGACCCGTATAAGGAATACACACAGCTTATTCATGATAGCGGGCAGGATCTGCTGCTCGTCGTTGAGGACATACTGGATTACGCCAAGGCAGAAACGGGACATTCGCGCCTCGATCTTGAGCCGGTTGATCTGGTGGCCAGCGGCGAGTCCGTGATTGCGCAGCTTTCGGGACATGCCTCACGCGCTGGCGTCGCCATCCGCCAGCTCGCGAAAGGCGAAGTCTGGGCCGTGGCCGATGCGCGGGCCGTTCGTCAGATCTGGCAAAACCTCTTGTCCAACGCGATCAAATATTCGGAGCCAGGCAAGACGGTGGTCATCGATGCACGTACCGGTGAGCGTTCTGTCGCGCTGTCGGTTCGCGATGAAGGCGCAGGCATGGATGAGGCCGATCTCGACCGGGTCGCAAAGCCGTTTCAGCAAGGCAAGAACGCCAAGGGCCGCGCCGGCACAGGATTGGGTCTGGCGGTTGTGAAATCGTTCGCGGACCAGATGAAGGGAAAGGTTATCATCGACACGGCCCCGGGGCAGGGCACCCGCGTACGCGTCGTGCTGCCTAAGGCATCGTCGGATCAGCTAGCTGGGGTTGAGGACGCCGCGGAGTAGAGGCCTCGGGAGACCTTACGGGTGTTGCCGACGCTTGTTCTCGATATGCGTTTCGCGGACGAGAAGCACAAAACCACTGATCAGCAGGCATCCGACAACAACGAATGCCGTCTGCACCGGAAAATTGCCTGCGAGAATCGCGTTCTGCATGCGCTCGCTCAACACATCCTTTCCACCGGCCGACAGGCTGTTTACGACCGGTTCGGTGCGCGCAGCGACAGCAGTAGACGCTTTGACAAGGAAGGCGGTTAGAAAAGACATGATGGGCACCGGTCGTACTGGTTATCGATGTGTTAAGACGGGACGGGCGCTGCAAGCGCCATGCCGCCGGAAAGGAATTTCCCATGATGCCTGAAGCACGCCTTCCCAGCTGGCTCTGGGTGGATGCATTGATCCGCCGGGTGCAGGTCCAAGGCTCATCCTGCTTTGTCTTGCAAAAAGGCGATCATGATCGCGGCGATGTGCTTATCAAGGTCTCGGACCTGTCGGGCGGCGCGCGGGCCTATGTGCCTCGAACCGATATGGATGGCGAGCGCATCTTTTCCGATGTCCGGTTGCAGGGTGTCGGAGAGCTTGAGTCGGACGTCGATGCCTATGTGCAGCGCGCCAGGTCACGCGATAGCGATTTATGGGTCCTCGAAATTGAGGACCGTGAAGGCCGCCATTTTCTGACCGAAGATGTGGAAAGTCCCGAAGAATGATATACGGACAGGCCGACTGGCTTGGCTTTGAACCTCGTTGGCGCGATAGCTGTCGATCTTAGGCAAGGCAACGCACGATCAGGACAGGCTGATGGCAAAACTCTATTTCACCTATTCGGCGATGAATGCCGGCAAATCGACGATGCTCTTGCAGTCGGCCCACAACTACCGTGAGCGCGGCATGAAGGTGATGCTGTGGACGTCCGGCCACTATCGCAAGCATGAAGGCAACACCGGATGTATCACCTCCCGCATTGGCCTTGAGGCGGATGCCCATCTCTATGTGGACGATGTCGATATATTTGAGGTGATCGCTGCGCACATGACGATGGAACGGCTCGACGCGGTATTTGTCGATGAGGCCCAGTTTTTGACGCCGACGCAGGTCTGGCAGCTCTCGCGCGTCGCAGACCACCTCGGCTGCCCGGTGATGTGTTTCGGGCTTCGAACTGATTTTCAGGGCAAGCTCTTTCCGGGCTCGTCCGAATTGCTCGCAATTGCCGATCAGCTGCGCGAGGTTCGCACAATCTGCCACTGCGGTAGCAAGGCAACGATGACGGCGCGTCTGGATGAATCGGGGCGCGCGCTGACGCAGGGCGATCAGGTCGATACCGACAAGGCGCATTATGTCTCGCTCTGCCGCAAACATTGGGAAGATGTAACCGGGTTTCACGTGCCCTGATTGGAACGCCTGACGGGCCCGACTGTTGATCTCACATGACCGCAAGAACGCGATCAAGACGAACACAGAAAGGACTGTTCAATGCCAACTCCACAAGGTCACACCACCGCTATTCGAGGCTCCCGCGTCATCGGTACCGACGTTTACTCCACTTCCGGCGACAAGATCGGCGAGATTGAGGACGTGATGCTCGACAAGATGCACAACAATATCATGTTTGCCGTTGTCGGCTTCGGCGGCTTCCTTGGCATGGGTGAGAAGTATCACCCGATCCCATGGGCATCGCTGGATTATGAAAAAGATCAGGGCGGTTACGTTGTGCCTTACACCAAGGAACAGCTTGAAAAAGCACCGGCTGACTCCATCCATGAGCTCAGCAAGGATGACGGAAAGACCGCGCGCGAAGCCGCCTTCGATTACTACAAGGTCGAGCGCTACTGGTAGGCGCTTACCCGTCCCGAATACTTGAGTTTATGGCTCCACAGGCGGCAATTATGGCCGTTTGTGGAGCCATTTTCTTTTAAAGACCTGATCGCCACCCCAATCCGGCCCGATTTGAAGACGATTTTCTCTCCGTGGCCAGAGAAGGAGACCGGCTATGGGCGCACGACGAAATACTCTGATTAGCCTCACAACGCTCATAGCGTTCGTGGCAACTGGATTGCTGGCTACGGCCAGTGCTCAGGTGGGCGAGGGCGCTGAAAGACCGTCGTCGCAAATCGACTATGACGGCTTTCTGAACGTCAGCGACGAGGTTCGCGGTGTTCGCGCGGCCCGTCTTGTCAGCCTCGAAGACTTCAGCGAGATGGCGACCCAGCCGGACACGATCATCCTCGATGCCCGCAGCGAAAGCGCCTATCGGCAGGGCCATATCGATGGCGCGGTCCATCTCAGCTTTTCAGATTTCTCTGACGAACGTCTGGCGGACCTTATTCCCTCGCGCGACACGCGGATCCTCATCTATTGCAACAATAATTTTTCGGATGATGTCGAGCCGGTTCTCCTCAAGCGGTCACCGCTCGCGTTGAATATTCCAACCTTCATCAACCTCTATGGCTACGGATATCGCAACGTGTATGAACTTGCTGACGTCGTTGAGACCTCGCATGAGGACCTCAACTGGACACGCGCTCAACCGGCGCTCTCGTTCTAAAGGGGCACGCGAAACAGGCGGGTGCGGCGTCATTTGCCGCGCCTGTTGCTTCTTTAGTTCTGCTAATGCGATGATTTGCGGCCTTGCAGAAGACGTGGTGCGCGGTCATCTGACGCCACGACGAGCAAATCGAGCGGGACTGATTAGACATGACCACTGCCAGTAGCGAAAAAGCGCCAGCGCGCGTGAACCCGAATGCCCCAACAGAAGAAACGGTGCTGTCTGTCGAGCATTACACGGATCGGCTGTTCAAATTCCGCCTGACGCGGCCGTCCACTTTCCGTTTCCGCTCTGGCGAATTCATCATGATCGGCCTGAGGAAGGAAGACGGCAAACCCTTGCTTCGCGCCTATTCGGTTGCGTCCCCATCCTGGGATGAGGAGCTCGAATTCTATTCCATCAAGGTTCAGGACGGCCCGCTGACGTCCAGGCTGCAGATGATCAAGCCGGGTGACAAGGTGCTTCTGGGCAAAAAGCCCGTCGGCACGCTCGTGCATGACGCGCTGGTGCCTGGAAAGCGGCTCTACTGCTTCTCCACGGGGACGGGTTTTGCGCCATTCGCCAGTATCGTTCGCGATCCGGAGACCTATGAAAAGTTCGAGGAAGTGATCGTCACGCACACCTGCCGGGATGTCGATGAGCTGACCTATTCACGCCAGATCATTGAAGACACGCTGAACCATGAGTTCCTTGGTGAAATGGCGCGCGGCAAGCTTCGTCTCTACGCGACCTGCACGCGCCAGCCTTACGAGCGGACGGGCCGGCCGACGGACCTTATCCGCTCTGGAAAACTGTTCGAAGATCTCGGCGTCCCACCGCTCAATCCGCTGGTCGACCGGGCCATGATCTGTGGCTCCATGCCCATGACGCTTGAGCTGAAGCAGCTGATGCTGGACGCAGGCCTCAAGGAAGGCTCCAACGCGGCCCCGGCGGAGTTCGTCATCGAAAAAGCGTTTGTTGGCTAGATTTTGAAATTTTGACGCTAGTCAGCTAACACCATGTAAAGTAAGCTCTCCTCAAAAGGGAAGTACGTTCGGCTGAATGAATAGCCGGATCGTGCTCGCCGCAAAGGGAGAGTGCATTGTTTTATAAAAGTCTTACCCGGAAAATCCTGGCGTCATCCGCGCTGGTATGTCTTGCGATAACCGCACCAGTAGCGATGGCGCAGCAGGCTGGCGAGTCGGAACAGGCCGCCGAGGTCGCTATTGAGCGTCCGGTCGCCCAAACGGCCTATGGCCCGGTGCGCGGCGCAGTCGAAGAAGGCGTGAACGTCTTCCTCGGCATTCCTTATGGCGCCGACACGCGCACAACCCGGTTCAAAAAGGCCGACAAGCCCGAGGCCTGGACCGAAGTTCGCGAGGCGACGAGCTATCCTGACTCCACGCTACAGGTCGCCACCGGCACCGCGCTGTTCGCGAGCTGGCAGCCTGATCCGGTCCCGGCGCACAGCGAAAACGCGCTCGGCCTGAATGTCTGGACGCCCGGACTTGATGACCACAAGCGGCCGGTCATGGTCTGGCTGCATGGCGGCGGCTTCGAAAATGGCAACGGCTCCAGCACGGCCTATGAAGGTGTGAACCTTGCCAATCGCGGGGATGTGGTTGTCGTCACGATCAATCATCGCCTCAATGCGATGGGCTATCTCTATCTGGCGGAACTCGAAGGCGGCGAGGCCTATCCAGACAGTGGCAATATCGGCAATCTCGACATGATCATGGCGCTCGAATGGGTGCGTGACAATATCGAAGAGTTTGGCGGAAACCCAGAAAACGTAACGATTTTTGGTGAGTCCGGTGGGGGCCGTAAGGTCTCCACGCTTCTCGCCATGCCGGAAGCTGAAGGTCTGATTGACCGCGCGATCGTCCAGAGCGGCTCGCATATGCGCATCCGCACCGCTGAGCAGGCCACCAAGGACTCAATTGAGTATCTCGACCGTCTTGGCCTCAAGCCGGACGAACTCGACAAGCTTGATGAGATTGAGCCAGAAGCCTTTGAGGCGGCGCTCAAGGATGGCCGGCTTTTCTTTGGGCCTGTGCTCGATGGCGTGCACATGACGGCCCATCCATGGGACCCGGCCGCGCCGGCATCTGCGATGGATGTGCCGATGCTGATCGGCAATAATGATGACGAAGCCTCGATCTTCCTCTTTGCTGACAAACGTGTCTGGACTGTTGATTTTGACGGTATCCCGGCACTCGCGTCCGCCTATGGGCGCGGTGGTCAAGCGACCCCTGAGCTCGTCGCAGGTTACCGCGAGATCTTCCCTGATCAGACACCGACAGAGCTTCTCTTCACGATCGTTTCGGATTTCCGCTATGGCCACAACGCCGTGCTTCAGGCGCTTCGCAAGTCGGAGCAGGGCGGCGCGCCGGTCTGGCTCTACCTCTTTGACTGGCAAACCCCGGTTGCTGGCGGCAGACTGAAAACCCCGCACGCGCTGGAAATCCCGTTCGCGTTCGACACGCTGGAGAACTCCGAGAGCATGGTGGGTGATCCGGCAGCGGCGCAGCCTGTCGCGGATCAGATGAGTGAAGCCTGGATCAGCTTTGCCCGCTTCGGTGACCCGAATGCGCGCGGCCTGCCGCATTGGCCCGCCTACAACGCGGAAACCTCTCCGGTCATGCGTATCAACACCGAATCGAAGGTCGAAACCGGATATTTCGCGCGTGAGCGCGCCATTCTGGAAGCCGAATAATCAACAGGGTCTGCTCGAACAGACCCGGATGGAGGAACACATGACCTTACTGAAAAGCCCGCGCCGCGCGTTGGCCGGCCTCGCCTTTATGGTGTTGGCGGCCCCGCTGGCAATGGCACAGGATGGGCCGATAGCCGACACCGAATACGGCCAGGTGAGCGGTGAAATGGAAGACGGCATCAACGTCTTTCGCGGCATCCCCTATGGCGCGGACACCGCAGACACCCGTTTCCTGCCGGCCGAAGAACCGGCCCCATGGGACGATGTCCGCGTTTCCGTCGAATATCCCGACAGCACACCGCAAATGGTCCGCGGCAGCCCGCTTTTTGCGAGCTGGCAGCCTGATCCAGACCCCAAGCAAAGCGAAGATATGCTGGGCCTCAACGTCTGGACGCCGGGCCTCGATGATCGCAAACGGCCGGTCATGGTGTGGCTCCATGGCGGCGGCTTCATCAACGGCAATGGCTCAAGCACGGTCTATGAGGGCACGCGCCTCGCCAATCGCGGAGATGTCGTGGTCGTCACGATCAACCACCGCCTCAACATGATGGGCTATCTCTATCTCGGTGACCTGCCGGGCGGCGATGCCTATCCAGATAGCGGCAATATCGGCAATCTCGATATGGTGATGGCGCTGGAATGGGTGCGCGACAATATCGAGAATTTTGGCGGCGACCCCGAGAACGTCACCATTTTCGGTGAGTCCGGCGGCGGCGCGAAAGTCAGCACGCTTCTCGCCATGCCATCGGCTGAAGGCCTCTTTGACCGCGCTATCGTACAAAGCGGATCGCTGACCGAAGCGGTGACGCTGGAAGACGCGATTGAAGACACCAACAACTTCATCAAGGCGCTTGGCATTGACAGCGAAGACCCGATTGCAGCCCTCAAAGCCATTCCGGTCGAAGATGTCACCGGTGCTGTCAGCAAGGGCCTCGCCGCTGGCGTCGCCTTCCGGCCTGTGCTGGACAATCGCTCGCTGCCACGTCACCCGTTCAGCCCCGACGCTCCGGCCACGGCGCTGAATGTGCCGATGCTTGTCGGCACGAATGATGATGAACGCTCGCTCTACGTCGTTGCCGACAAGGCCGCGATGGATGCGCTGACCTTTGAGGGCGCGGTCAAACGCCTGTCATCTGGCCGCACGCCTGAACAGGCGCAGACACTGGTTGATGGCTACCGTGAAATCTTCCCGGACCAGACGCCGAAAGAGCTCTATGTCACGATCCTGTCCGATCTCTCCTTCACGCGTGGGTCCAAGGCTCAGGCAGAGCGCAAGGCCGCCCAAGGCGGGGCACCGATCTATGTCTACCTGTTTGACTGGGACACACCTGTCATGGGCGGATGGCTCGGCGCGCCGCATGCCATGGAGCTTGGCTTCACCTTCGACAATCTTGCCAATTCGCTGTCGATGATCGGCAGTGTCGAGCCGGCCCAGCCGCTCGCGGACAAGATGGCAGAAGCCTGGATCAGCTTTGCCCGCCATGGCAATCCAAACGCACGCGGTCTGCCATATTGGCCGGCCTATGATGAGGAGAGCCGTGCCTATATGCGCTTCTCGCTCGAGCCTGAAGTCGGCACCTATTACTTTGAAGGTGAAGCGGCGGTTCTGTCATCGCTTGACTGATCTGCGTGGAATGAACTTATTCTGGCGGCAAGGGGAGTCACGTCATGCCGCCAGTTTCCGTTCAGGACTTCACATCAGCTGATGGGCCCGCTTTCAAAGCGCTGAATTTGGCCTGGATTGAGTCATTGTTCTCTGTCGAGCCATCTGATCTGGCCCAGCTTGATGATCCTCAGACAAATATCATCGACAAAGGCGGTCGCGTCCTGATCGCTCATATTGACGGCGAGCCGGTCGGCACGGTTGGGCTTATCGCAGGGGCGACGCCAGGTTCGCTCGAACTGGTCAAGATGAGCGCGCGAAGCGACCTCAGGGGCCAGGGCATCGGCAAGGCATTGTTGGCGGCGGCCATTGCTGCCGCAAAAGAGATGAACGCCAAACAGATCTGGCTGGAATCGAATTCGAAACTGGTCGAAGCGCTTGGGATTTATCGTGCGCACGGGTTCCAGGAACTTGCCTGCGGAGAGTACCACCAAACGCCGTATAGCCGGTGCGACGTCCAGATGGTGCTGACGCTTTGAAATTTCGGATTCGTCCCGGCCCCCGCAGCGCAAAGCAGATGAAGCGTCGGGGCGTTATGATCGGCGGACTATTCGTTCTTGTCGGAATTGTTGCGCTTGTCGGCGAACCTGATGATGCAGGCAGCCACACAAGAATGGCTCGCTTCGCCCGCGCCCTTCGCTGGCTGCGCGAAGCGTTTGGCGATCCGGGCGGCGGAATTGCCATGATCGTTGTCGGCATCCTGATCGGCGGCGGCCTCTGGTGGTACGCTTCGAGAAAGGCCTGAGCCATGGGGTGGCAAAGCTATACGTTTTTTCTGAAGTTTATCGCCATCGTGGTCAGCGCGACCATCATCGGATTGGGACTGGTGGTCCTGTTCGGTGACCCGCTGAATGCCAAGGCGGACAGTTTGCGAGGGGACGCTGTGTACGATGGCGTCGTCAGCCTGATCTCGGTGTTCGGGAAAACGGGCACAGGGATAGGGATTTGCCTGACTGGACTTGTGATTGGCGTGCTTTGCTATCGCGCAGCCGAGCGCTAGCCCATCTGCCCGCGATGGCGCAGTTTCGCGTCTGCCAGCACGCAGGCCATCATCGCTTCAGCAACGGGAACAGCCCTTATGCCAACGCAGGGATCGTGGCGGCCCTTAGTGCGCACATCCACCTCGTCGCCGTCGCGCGTCACAGATTGGGTCACGGACAGGATCGATGAAGTCGGTTTGATCGCGACCCGCACGACCACGTCCTGACCGGTCGAGATACCGCCTGCAACGCCGCCATTATTGTTCGACAGGAAGCGCACGCCATCATTGCCCATGCGCATCTCGTCGGCGTTCTGCTCGCCGGAGAAGGCGGCGGCGGCGAAGCCTGCACCGATCTCGACGCCTTTGGCGGCATTGATGCTCATCATCGCAGTGGCAAGCTCGCCGTCGAGCTTGCCATAGATCGGCGCGCCCCATCCGGCAGGCACGCCAGAGGCGTGAATTTCAACGATGGCGCCCGTGCTGGACCCGGCCTTTCTCGTCTCGTCCAGGAAGTCTTCCCACTGTTTGGCGGCCTTGGCATCAGGGCACCAGAACGGATTGTTGCCCGTCTCGGCCCAGTCCCACGCATCGCGGTCAATCGCATGCGGCCCGATTTGCACAACGGCGCCGCGAATGGTGATGCCATCGCCAATCACGCGCCGCGCGACAGCGCCTGCGGCAACCCTCGCGGCGGTCTCGCGGGCTGAAGAGCGCCCGCCGCCGCGATAGTCGCGCACGCCATATTTCTGGTCATAGGCATAGTCGGCATGGCCGGGCCTATAGCGGTCGCGGATTTCAGAATAATCCTTCGAGCGCTGGTCGACATTCTCGATCATCATCGAGATTGGCGTACCTGTTGTGACCTGACCCCCATACTGCTGGGCCGTGCGGTCATCCTCGAAGACGCCGGACAGGATTTTGACCTGGTCCGGCTCCTTGCGCTGGGTGACGAAACGGCTCGTGCCGGGCTTCCGCTTGTCGAGGAAATCCTGCACGAACGCTTCATCCAGCGCCAATCCCGGCGGGCAGCCGTCGACCACACAGCCAAGCGCTTTCCCGTGGCTTTCGCCCCAGGTTGTCACGCGGAAGAGGTGGCCGAAGCTATTGTGCGACATGGCTGCCCAATCGGGTCTGCCGGTCTCTTACGAGCCCAGCAGATCCTTTACCGCTTCGCGCTCTTCGCGCAGTTCTTTCTCGGTGGCATCCATCTTGGCGCGCGAGAACTCATTGATCTCGAGGCCCTGGACGATGGTGTATTTGCCGTCCTTACAGGTCACCGGATAACCGTAGATGACGCCCGGCTCGATGCCGTAGGAGCCGTCGGCCGGAATGCCCATGGAGACCCAGTCACCATCTTCAGTGCCGAGCGCCCAGCTGCGCATATGGTCGATCGCAGCCGAAGCGGCGGATGCCGCAGACGACGCGCCACGTGCCTTGATGATCGCTGCGCCGCGCTGCTGCACTTCAGGAATGAAGGTGCCGTCATACCAGTCCATGTCGACCTTGGAGAGCGCAGCCTCGCCTTTGACCGTCGCGTGATGCAGGTCTGGATATTGGGTTGCCGAGTGGTTGCCCCAGATCGTCATCTTCTTGATGTCGGTATTGTGCGTGCCGGTCTTCTCAGCCAGCTGGCTCATCGCGCGGTTATGGTCGAGACGGACCATCGCGGTGAAGCAATTCGGGTCGAGGTCCGGTGCGGCCTGCTGAGCGATCAGTGCGTTCGTGTTGGCCGGGTTGCCAACCACGAGAACTTTCACATCGCGCGAGGCGTGATCGTTGATCGCCTTGCCTTGTGGGCCAAAGATCGAGCCATTGGCCGATAGAAGGTCCTTGCGCTCCATGCCTTGCTTGCGTGGCATGGCGCCGACGAGCAGGCAGAAGTCGGCATCCTTGAACGCGACATTCGGGTCATCGGTGGCGACGATATTGTTCAGCAGCGGGAAGGCGCAGTCATTCAGCTCCATTACCACGCCGTTCAGTGCGCCGAGCGCCGGGGTGATTTCCAGCAGGTGAAGATCGACCGGCTGGTCCGGCCCAAGCATGTCGCCGGCGGCGATACGGAACAGAAGTGCATATCCGATCTGACCGGCGGCTCCGGTAACGGCAACTTTGACTGGCTTTTTCATTGGAATGTCCTTCGTGCGAATTGCGGTGTTGTTTGCGCGCATCAATGGCGAATTTGAAGCGTGAGGGCAAGCGGGTGCGACGCTGAGGCCGTAATGTTCTCATGCCGGGGCGGACAGGGACGCTTGCCTCAACCGGCAATTCAATGGGCGTGGTGGACGTATGGCCTCATTGACGCTGTTGCCAAGAGCGCCAATCAGCATACGCTGACAGCAAGAACAGAAGCTCTGGAGGGCAATGATGACTTACGATTTCTCAGGCAAAAATGCTGTTGTAACGGGTGCCAGCCGCGGGATTGGCGAAGCGATTGCCAGAACGCTCGCCGAAGGCGGCGCGCGCGTTTGTCTGGTGGCCCGCAGCGCCGATGCGCTTGAGAAACTCGCCAAGTCTTTGCCGAATGATCCGGTGGTGATCCGCGCTGACCTCGCGTCGTCCGATGGCTGGAAACCGACCGCCGAGGCCATCGTCGAACAGCTCGGCCCGGTGGATATCCTCGTCAATAATGCCGGGGTCAGCAATCGTGAGCCAGCTGGCGAGGTGACCGAGGACGGGCTGGACCTGACGCTGAGCGTCAATGTCCGAAATCTGATCCTTCTCACCAATGCGCTTTCAGACAGCCTGAAATCGCGCCGGGGCAATGTGGTGAACATCTCCTCGATTTCAGCCTTTTCGGGCAGTATCGGGCAGATTGCCTATGCCGCCTCCAAGGGCGCCGTGAATTCCATGACCCGCAACATGTCGATTGACCTTGGCCGGTCTGGTGTGCGGGTGAACGCGATTGCGCCGGGCGTCATTGATGATGGCATGTGGAAGACAGCCTTTGATGCAGGTCTCGACCGCGAGAAGACCATGTCACGCATGGCAAAGCTCATCCCGCTCGAGGGCCGGTGGGGCAGTGCGCAGAACATCGCCGATGCGGTCGCCTTTCTGGCGTCCGACAAGGCGAATTATGTCACCGGGCAGGTCCTACGCGTTGATGGGGGCATGATTGCCTGATCTTGTTTTTTCTGAGTGTGAATTTGTAGAAGTGTAACCATGACAGACCAACAAACGCCTAGCGTCATCCCGCCAACCCCAAGCGCGGCGGATTATGTGACTGACAGCCACGGAAAGCCGCTTATTCCGGATGCGTCAGATCCGATCAGTCTCTTTCAGGACTGGATGGCGGCCGCCCGCGAGCATGAGTTAAACGACTCCAACGCCATGTCGCTCGCGACGGTTGATGCGTCGGGGCTGCCGGATGTGCGAATTGTTCTGCTCAAGGCGATCAGCGCTGACGGGTTGACCTTCTTCACTAATTTTAAGAGCGCCAAAGGCCATCAGCTGTCTGATAACCCGGTCGCGGCCGTGTGCTTTCACTGGAAATCCATGCGCCGTCAGGTGCGCTTTCGCGGCGCGATTTTGCCTGTGCCTGATGAGGCGGCAGACGTCTATTTTGCCTCCCGCGCCAAGGACAGCCGGATCGGCGCGATCGCGTCAAAGCAGTCGCAGCCTTTGCCGTCGCGTGAGACATTCGAGGACCGCATCAAGGCGCTTCAGGCCCAATATGAAGGCACAGATGATGTGCCTCGTCCTGAAAACTGGGGCGGCTACCGGCTTGTGCCCGAAAGCATCGAGTTCTGGCAGGACCAGGCCTTCCGTATGCATGACCGGCTGAAATTTGTCCGAACTGAAGATGGCTGGTCGGCCGAGCGGCTTTATCCCTGAGAAACGCCGCCCGGCCGCGCCGGATCAGATAATGCCCGCATTCTCGCGGACCACGACCAGATGCGGGACACCGTCGCTGGTTTTGGTCCAGGAGACGCCGTCTTCAGAGATCATCGCCCGGACCCGCTGACGCAGGCCTGAAAAGCTTTCGAACTCGACCACGTCGACCGGGGTATCGAAGTGAAGCTCCACTTCATAACCCATTCCGCCGGCGAGTTCCCTGACGCCATGAACGCGCCCTTCGAAGGGCTGTTTCAAATAGCGGCCTGAGACCCTTTCGCCGATCTGCAAGGGGACGTCCGGCTGGTTGGAAAGTCGGGCAGAAGCGGTGTTCCAGTCCCTGTAGCCAAGCTCTCTGGCAACCGCTTCGAGGGCTTTGGAATGACTGAGGCTTTCGCCGCGACTTGATGCGTCGGCGCGCAATTCCCGGGCGCGGGCCTTGGCGTGGGCGCGTGTCGTAATTGTGTGAGGCACTGATTCGTCTTTCACATATCAGGACCGGGAAATCATACGGGTGTTCGCATTGCCGCTTTTCCGGTCCGTGATGGAAAGGTCAGCTTCAATTGGGCAGGGCGTATGGGCCCCGGAGATCTTCACCTTCAGACAACACGTCTTGCGAACGGCAGGCGTCTCAACCTGCGCGGGCTGATAGGCCGAACCTCGCCGAACGTCAATATATTGGCAGATCTCTTACAGGCTATCCACGTTCGCGCCGCGCGCCTTGAGGATGGGTTTCATCTCCCAATAGGCCCGCGCCGTGCGGTAGTAAGGAATGCGCGGATGCAGGTGATGTATAATGTGGTACTGCATGCCCAGTGAAAGAAAATTCCCCACCGCTGCCTTGAAACTGCGCGTCTGACGATAGCGGGAGGTTTCTTCTGCGGGGTGATGCGGCGCCCAGCTGAGATAGACCTGCAGATAGGTGTAACCGATGTGATGCGGCAACCACCAGAGCGCGGCCGCTTCGATCGCGTGGCCGCTCCAGGCAAGACCAAACAATATGAAGAACCAGCAGACTCTGTACACCGAAGCCTCGATAAGTGCACTGCGTTCGCCAAGCTTGAAAAGCGTGCGGGCATAGGCGTTGAAGCCACCTCTGGCACGTGGCTGGCGGTTCTGGATCGCGCGCCAGACGGCATGCGGAAGGTTTTTCGCGCGCGAGTCATAGTCGGGGTCGCGCTTTGGATCGTTTGTATAGAGGTGATGCTGGCGATGCGTGACCTTGGCCAGTCGATAGGGCAGGGCTAGCGGAAGCGTCGACAGGTGGCCGACCAGTTCATTCAACCAGTGCAGCTTTGAACCCGGACGCCCGATAATGTCATGCTGGGCTTCATGAGACGGCAGATAGCCAGCGATAGCGTTGATCGTCGCGATAATCAGTCCGAGCCAGACCGGCATGATCCCTGTAAAGACCAGCGGCCAGAGCGCCAGCCAGATGGCGACATTCAAAAGACCGCCGATAACCGAGAGCCACGGGAAATGTCCGATATGCTTGCGGGCAATATCGCGCTCCATGCGGGCGAGCTCTGTGACGTTCAAGCTGTCGAAATCGCGTGCTGACATTAGATCCACCGTCCTCTCAATTGAGCGGGGATGCCCAGGACCAGCGCGCCGAAAAACCCGGCTTCAAGTGGGCTCAGGCCGAATGGCGGGGTCCAGTCGCTTGCGGTGATGAGTTGGGAGAAAAGCGGGGTCAGAAATCCGATCGCGAAAACAAGCGGACCAAGTAGATAGACGTAGCGAATAGCCTTGGTCATCATGATTTCGTCCCCCTCCACTGGACTTATCAACCGGGATACTTTGATTTTCTACCTGTCCGTAAAAATCTTGGCCCTATATATGCCGCGAGGATATGAATAATCTCTTTCCAAAAGTAAGAAATTTTACCATTAAAAATAGAAAAATGCTTTGAAGGCCATTTGGCGAGGCATTCGGCCGTTCTGAGCGATTATGTATCATGTATAGGCGTATTGATCGCATTTTGTGCGAAATATACAGCGCTCAAATTTCTCGCTAGGCGGGAAATCTGCGACCGTCTGTCACTGTTTTGTGTCATAAACGGCTAAAACCGCAGCCTTTGCCTAGTCCAGGCAGCGGTTTGCGGTCGACATGGCTTCTCCGATTTCGCCGCCGGCTGCCTTGAGGCGATAAGGCACGTCTGTGGCCAACATGGTCAGTCCACCATCGATCAGGTCTACAAATTCGGATGGGTCTCCATCCTGCCAGTAGACGTCGTCGAGCCGTTCTCCCTTGCGTCCCAGCGTCCCGAAAGCGCTTTCAATACCGCTGCGGCCAAGGCCTCGCCATTTGCCAGGGTTTGGACGGTTTGTGCCTGTCCATGCCACCAGTCGTGTTTCGTCTACACCGCCAGCCAGCAGCTCGGCTTCGTGTTCGCGGCTGCCAATGCCAGCCGTCATCATGAGGTCTGGCGCCAGCCTTGCGACCTGAAGGGCCTCGTCATCATTATAGGTGATGATCAGAACGTTCTGTTCGGCACCGGCCTCGCGGACGGCATCTATGATGTTGCGGTAGCTTGTCGTTGGTTTTCGGTCCAGCTCCAGGATCGCGCCTGTGCGCACGGCCCAGTCGAGCGTTTCCGAAAGGCGGGGCGGGGCAAAGCTTGTCACCTTGCCATCATCATCAACCAGCTTCAGGCGCGAGATTTCGGACCAATCGGTATCAGCGACTGCGCCGCCGCCTGTCGTCGTGCGCCCCAGGGAGCGGTCATGCATCAGGAACAAGCTGCCATCACGCGATTCAGCGACGTCGATCTCCATCACCCGGAAGCCCTCATCATAGGCGTGTTGAAGGGTCTCGATCGCATTCTCCGGATAGCCGGGCGCCGGGCCACCGCGATGGGTTGCAATCAACAGGCCGCCGCTCTCGCGCACGCAATCAAAGACAGCGGGTAGATCAAATGACGTTTGCGATACTTCGTTCGCCTCTGAAGCAGGCGCGTCCTGCTTGGGGGCTGCCGCGTCTGGGGTGGCAGGCTTGGAGGGAGTGCAGGACATCAGGAAACCAGCGCCAAGGACTGGAATAATGAGGCTTTTAAGACAAATCATGTCGTGAAGGCTTTCGCTTGCTTGCTGTTGCTGGCATCGGGTCATAGAAGATACCGAACGCAGCGGAAACCGCGCTGGATGATATCGAGGAGGAATATTATGCAAGGCTTGATGCAAGACTGGCAACTGACAGTCGATAAGGTAATCGACCATGCGGCTAATAATCACGGCGACCGCGAAGTCGTAACCCGCAATGTAGAAGGCGATATTGTCCGAACGACTTACCGCACCATCCGTGAGCGGTCGAAAATGGTCTCTTCGGCGCTTCTCGCAGAAGGCATCAAGCAGGGCGACCGCGTCGCGACTCTGGCCTGGAATACCGCGCGCCATATGGAAGCCTGGTTCGGCACGATGGGGATCGGCGCCGTCCTGCACACGGTAAATCCGCGCCTTCACCCGGACCAGATTGCATGGATCGCGAACCATGCCGAAGACCGCATCCTGATTTTCGACACAACCTTCCTTCCGCTCGTAGAGGCCGCGAAGCCTCAGCTTGAGACGATTGAGAAGTTCATCATCCTGACCGACGAAGCCAACATGCCCGAGAACTCGCTCGGCGCCGTCTCTTTCGAGACCTGGATTGACGGGCGTTCGACAGACGTTGAATGGGGCAATTTCGACGAGCAGACCGCTTGCGGCCTTTGCTACACGTCAGGCACGACAGGCAATCCGAAGGGCGTGCTCTACTCGCACCGCTCCAACGTGCTGCACACCTTCATCACCATGGGTGTCGACACAATCGGTATGGGCGCGAATGATGTGCTGCTTCCGGTTGTTCCGATGTTCCACGCCAATGCCTGGGGGCTAGCCTTTGCCTGTCCGGCGACCGGCGCCAAGATGGTCATGCCTGGCGCTGACATGTCCGGCGCGGCGATCTACGAATTGCTCGACAAGGAAAAGGTGACGATCACAGCGGCTGTTCCAACCGTCTGGCTGATGCTGCTCACCTATCTGGAAGAGAACAATCTCAAGCTTCCGCACCTGCGCAAAGTCGTGATCGGTGGCTCTGCCGTTCCAGAGCGGATCCTGCGCGCGTTTGAAGAGAATTACGGCGTTGAAGTTTTCCACGCCTGGGGCATGACGGAGCTCTCTCCAATGGGCACGCTCGGGGCGATACCGCCCGCCCTGGCGGACGCCTCGCATGAAGAGAAGATTGCTTACAAGCTGAAGCAAGGCCGCCCGCCATTCGGCGTCGAGCTCAAGATTGTGGACGATGACGGCAAAGAGTTGCCGCGCGACGGCGAAACCTCTGGCCGGCTGGTCTGCAGAGGTCCGGCCATCTCCAAGGCCTATTTCAAGGGCGATGGCGGAAAAGTCCTCGATGATGACGGCTTTTTTGATACGGGCGACGTCGCGACGCTCGATGAGCACTCAACCATGCAGATCACAGACCGTGCCAAGGACGTCATCAAGTCCGGCGGGGAATGGATTTCGTCGATCGATATCGAGAATTTCGCTGTCGGACATCCGCAAGTCGCGAATGCTGCGGCGATCGGCATCTATCACCCGAAATGGGACGAGCGTCCCTTGCTGATCGTCCAGCCTGCCGAAGGCCAGTCGCCGAGCAAGGAAGACGTCCTCAAACAGCTCGAAGGCAAAATCGCCAAATGGTGGACGCCGGACGACGTGCAATTCGTTGACGAGATTCCACTTGGCGCGACCGGCAAGATCAACAAACTTGCTCTTCGTAAAATGTTCAAGGATTACAAGCTTCCAACAGCATGACCTCGAAAAGTGACGCAAGGGGAAGGCGGTGCTTTCCCCTTGCGGAACGATGAGAAGACGATAAGGCTTCCTCGCTAGAGGCAACCAGTTTTCGGAGGATTCCCATGAGTGAACGCGCCCAGTCAGCAGGCTGGCGGCTGACCGTTGCCGGTGTGGCCCTTGCTGTTTCGATCTTTGCCGTCGCCTGGTTTGCTATTGCAGCCCTCGGGGCCAAATTCGGGCTTTGGGGCTGGCCGTTCGGGCTCGGCAAGATGACGCTCGCCTGGGGGCCATTGATTACGGGGTTCGCGCTCGGCCTTTCAGTCATTGCGTTGATTATTGGCATGATCAAGTCACCACGTGTTCAACCGGTTATTCTCGCGCTCGCTGCCTTGTTGATTGCGCTAATGATTGGGTTCCGTCTGATTGGCTTCAAGGCGCAGGCCGGTTCACTGCCGCCAATCCATGACATCCAGACCGACTGGTCTGACCCGATCCGTTTCTCTGAGTCGCTGCTTGCGCAACGCAAGAGCGACGACGCGACCAATCCTGTGGAGGAGGCGCCTGTCATTGCAGAGGGTGCCGATGCCCGATGGCCCGGCATGGGCGGCCGTCTGGTCTCCGAAGTGCAGGAAGAGGCAGAAGCCGAACGCGTTGTCGATGGCGAGACCGTCCCACCCGCCTATGACCGGCCGATTGAACCCGTCTATTTTGATCAGTCCCCCGGCGAGATTGCCGCCCTCGCGCTGCAGCTGGCAGAGCATCAAGGCTGGACGATCTTTTCGCCTCCTGCCACCGGGCAGGATGTTGAGAGCACCATGATGGAAGCGACAGCAACGACAGGATGGTTCGGCTTCAAGGACGATGTCGCTGTGCGTATACGCGCCGTTGACGGTGCAACGCGTGTCGACATGCGTTCGATCAGCCGTGTGGGTCTTTCCGACCTTGGTGCCAATGCCCGCCGCGTCTCATCCTTCATGGATGAGTTGGAAGATCGAGCGAACGGTCGTCGCGAGCCTTGATTCTCGCGTCGCGCGCATGGCCTCAAAGGTATCTGGTTATTGTCTCGATGGCGTTGCTCGTCATGATGGCAGGACTTGGCGCCTTCCTTATCAGTAGACCCGTAGGCGACTTCGCGTTTCTGATGACTTCTTTGATTTTGGTGTTGCTTGCAGCATCCAGTCCGAGGCAGCGTTCGATTCTGGCTGCTGCCGGGGTTGCGTCTATCGTGTCGGCCGGGTTCCTGCTCACGAATGCCGTGGCCGCGCTCTATGTCCGTGGACCAATACTTGGCCTGACCGAGCCGGCAAGCCTGTCTGCCCTCAACGGAATTGTATATTTGCTTATCTTACCGGTGCTTGTCCTGGTCGGCGCGACGCTTGGTGCTATCTTCCAGGTCTTTTGCAAGCCAAAGAAGATCGATTACTGATCGACTAGGGGTTGGTATTCGCATAACATAAGGATGCCGCGTAACTGACGCATCAGGTGGATCAACACCGGGGAGCGCGGCGATGACACGCCGGGCGTCTGGGCATCAACCTCTGACCTGAAGGAGGGCGCCCCATGCCCGAGCTTTCGCCAATCTCCGTTGCCTTTCTTCTCTTCCCGAATGTGACCCAGCTGGACCTGACAGGCCCGGCGCAAGTCCTTTCGCGGCTTGGCAATACAACCGTCCACCTCGTCGCAAAGACGATAGAGCCCGTCCCGACGGATGCTGGCTTTTCACTGCTGCCGACCGCGACATTCGAAGACGTCATGGAGGCCGATATTCTCTGTGTCCCGGGCGGCTTCGGCACGGTGGACGTCATGCAGGATGAAGCATCGCTCGCCTGGGTGCGCCAGATCGCAGGCAAGGCAGACTGGGTCACCAGCGTCTGTACCGGGTCACTCGTGCTCGGCGCGGCAGGGCTGCTCAAAGGCTATGAGGCGACGACGCACTGTGGGCCTCGCATGAGCAGCTCGCCTTCTTCGGCGCGGTGCCTGTTCGCCAGCGCGTGGTACTTGATCGCAACCGGCTGACCGGAGGCGGTGTAACGTCCGGCATTGATTTCGCGCTGGCACTTGCCGCCCGCATCCGCGGTGAGGACCACGCCAAATTCATCCAGCTATCTATCGAATACGATCCGCATCCGCCCTTCGACAGTGGCACGCCGGACAAGGCCGATCCTGCGACGCTCGAGCGCTATTGGTCCCTGGTGAACAAGGCCGCGCCCGGCCGTGTCGAAAAGGTGAGAGCGATTGCAAAGGGGCTGGGCTTCTAGAGCGAGCTGCCAGACGGCCTCGTCCTTCGACTTCGCTCAGGATGAGGCCTGGGACGGGGCAGGTTCAATTTGAATTCTTGAGGGAAGACGTCACAAGCGGCTTGAAAGTGCGCAACCTCATCCTGAGCGAAGTCGAAGGATGAAGCGGCTGTGGCGCTACTCCGTCGTCTGAAGCGCCTTCCAGTGAAACGCCGAGCGCACAGTCGGCTTCGCATCCTCGGTCTCAACCCGGCCTTCGTCGACGAGCTTCAGCATCTGGCCAAGCACCGACATGGCCGCTGCCGGGTGCAGACGTTTCTCAACGTCGGCATACATGACCTCGACCATTTTCGGGATGTTTGTCTCACCGGCTTTCAAATGCTCGATGATCGCAGCTTCCCGGTCCATCCGGTGCTGGCGATAGGCCTGGATGAAGCCTTTCACATCGCGATCGACAGGTGAGCCGTGGGTCGGCCAGAGAATGTCGACATTCAGCGCCTCGATCTTGTCGAGTGAGCGCATATAGTCGGCCATATTGCCGTCAGGTGGCGCGACGATTGTCGTGGACCAGCCCATGATATGGTCGCCGCTCAGACATGCATTCTCTTCGCGAAGCTTGAAGCAGAGATGATTGCATGTGTGGCCGGGGGTCTCGATCACATCGAGGGTCCAGCCCGGACCGGAAATAACATCGCCATCGCCGATTTTCACATCTGGCTCAAAGCCGAGATCGTCAGCAGAGCCAAGCTCGCCTTTGGCGGTCGGGACGCCGCAATTCTTCGCGTAGGTCTTGCAACCCGCCCAGTCGGCGAGCGGCTTTGCGAGCGGCGAGTGGTCCGAATGCCCATGCGTGACAAGCACATGCGTGACCGTCTCGCCTGCGAGGGCCTGCTTTAGCGCGTCGAAATGGTCAGCGAGCTCCGGGCCCGGATCGATCACCGCGACATTGCCATGGCCGATGATATAGACACCCGTGCCGACGAAAGTGAATGGACCGGGATTATTTGCGATGACGCGGCGAATAAGCGGTGAAACCTGCTCAACCTTGCCATACTCAAAATCGATTTCTTTTACGTATGGAATTCCCACGTAAACCTCTTCAGCAGACCTCTGAAACCGCCAGTATAGGCGATTTTAAGCTGATCGCTTTGGTGCAAATGAGGTGACAAATGCGCGCGCCATGCGGCGTGTTGCTTTCAGCTTGTCACCAAGATTGAGGGCCACAGGCGGGCCCATATCAGTCTTGTTTGCATCCACAATGAAAATACGACCAGAAGAGCGGTCGCGTAACACATCAACGCCGCCCCACTCCAGTCCGATTTCAGCTGAAAAGCGCCTGATCACATCAAGTTCATCGGCCGTGTAGCATTTGCGAGGTTCGTCGATGATGACTTCGGCATTCTCGTTCAGGAAACGGCGGCCAATGGGCCGGCGCTTGCGGAAGACCAGCGTTGGCTCGCCGCCAACGATGCAGCAGCGTAGATCCTCGACCAGACCGCCCTCGATCTCATTGTCGACAAGGCACTGATAGGTCTTGTCTTCGATGGGCTCCATCGGCCCTTCAATGATGCGCCCGTCATGACAGGCATTCTTTTCGGACTTCTCGACCATCGGGCCATCATGTGTGCGTGGATCGACTTTCAGGCTGTAGCCAGCGGCGACAGCAAAGGCTTCGGCAACATTGGATTTCGAGATGTCGTTGCAGCCAAAATTGACAAGGCGCGCGCCGGGCTTGGTCTGCGGCACGCGATGATCGGCATGGGTCGTGTCGTCGAACTGGAAAACGATGTCTGCCTTGGAGACGTCGGAGATCAGCTTGGCTCCGGAGGCGTGCATGACTGGCCAGATAAAGTACCAGGGGCGGGGCTTGTCAGGGTGAAAAGCAATGGTTGGGCGCTTGTGGCCAGTCAGTCGGCGCCAGGTGCGCCAGGACTGGGCAAGCGTATAGAAGGTGAGCCAGGTGAAGATGTCATTCGCCAGCTGACGGTTCGCCGGGACGCGATGACCAGTCTTTTTGACCAGCCAGGCGCCGTCCTCATATTTGAAATCTGTCAGCCAGTTACGCGACATCGATTACTCCCTCTCTCGGGGCTCCCCAGCCCGCGCGCGCTGAATCGCACGCCCTCGATAGACTATCAACTATTTAACGCTGAGTCTCATGTGATCAATCGTTTACTGCGCTACCGGCTGAGCGATTACAGTAAGTGCTGAAGTCCTGACAGATCATATCCTGCGCCTGCAGCAGCATCTACGATATCATCGGCCTGGCCCTGTCCGCCATGCGTCAGCGCCCAGGCCGTCACGGAACGTGTTCCAGTGCGGCAATATGCCAGAACCGGGGCAGGGGCCTCTGCGAGAATCGACTGCATCCGTTCGATGATTTCCGGCGTTGGTGCGCCTGAGAATGGCAGTGCGACAAAAGTCAGCCCGTTTTCTTCGGCGCGAGTGCGGATCGCGCCCATGCGTGGCTGGTCAACGCCGCCTTCGCCATCAGGGCGGTTGGCGATGATCGTCTTGAAGCCCGCCGCCTTGATCTCGTCGATGTCGTCTTCGGTGATTTGCGGAGCGACCGCGAAATGATCGGTCACATTGCGGATGTCGGCCATCTTTTACCTCGGTGTGATGTAGCGTTGACAAGCTGTCGTCTGGCGTGAACCTAGGAAGCCTTGGGCAGGCTGCCAAGTCTCGCCACGCGCTTATGGTGTAACGAAGAAGAGATTCCACAAACGTGTCAGCGCTGCAGCGAAGCTTTTCCCGCGTACCTTGGGCCTACGTTCTTCGTCGGCTCCTGTTCGCAATTCCAACGATGCTGGTGATCATTGCGGTCGCATTTTTCATGATGCGGCTTGCGCCCGGCGGGCCTTTTGATGGTGAGCGCAAGCTCAACGCCGCCACTGAAGCGGCCATTGCCGCGAAGTTTGGCCTCGATCAGCCGCTCTGGAAACAGTTCGTCGATTATCTGCTGGGGGTGCTCCAGGGGGATTTTGGTCCGTCGATGAAGACGCTCGGCAAAAGCGTGAACGATCTGATCGCTGATGGCCTCCCGGTGAGTCTGGCGATTGGTACGCTGTCCATGCTGGTTGCTTTGACCGTTGGTACTGCGCTCGGTGTCTTTGCCGGGCTACGTCAGAACACGGCGGGCGACTACACCGTCATGGGCTTTGCGATGGCGGGCATCTCGATTCCGACATTCGTGACCGGGCCCTTGCTGATTCTCGCCTTTGCACTGGGGGCAGGGCTTTTCGCGGTCGGCGGTCTCGGTGAGTATCCGAATATCGGGATGAACGTCCACAATATGACCTTGCCGGTCCTGACGCTGGCATTGCCACAGATCGCGATCATTTCGCGGCTGATGCGCGCCTCCACGATCGAGACCATGAGGTCCCCGCATGTGCGCACGGCGCGGGCCAAGGGCCTGCCAGAGCGCACAGTGATTCGCCGTCACGTCCTGCCATCTGCGATCCTGCCGCTGGTCTCATATGCCGGTCCGGCCATGGCGCGCGTGATGACCGGGTCGCTCGTGATTGAGCGCATCTTCGGCCTGCCAGGCATGGGCTCTTACTTTGTCGATGGCGCGATCAACCGAGACTATACGCTCGTGATGGGCGCGCTGATTATCTACGCCACGCTGATCGTGCTGTTCAATTTGCTCGCGGACATCCTCTACGCGCTGCTCGATCCGAAAGTGAAGTACGACTGATGGTTGATACGCTGGACATGACTGGCCGGAAAGATCCGGTCGAAAAGGCCCTCGCAGGCGGGCGCTCGCTCTGGGATGATGCCAGACGCCGGCTGTTCAACAACAAGGCGGCCGTGGTCTCCATGTGGGTGCTGGGCGTGATGGTGTTTCTCGCCACACTCGGCCCGATGCTCTGGGTGCACAATTACGACCAGATCTCCGCGCAGACAGAGCTGGCGCCGACCTTCGACAACTGGCATCTGCTCGGCACGGATGAGCAGGGCCGGGACCTTGTCGCCCGCAATCTGCTGGGTCTTCGTATTTCCATGGCGGTGGGCCTTGTCGCGACGATTGTCTCGCTGCTGATCGGCGTGACATGGGGCGCAATTGCCGGCTTCGTTGGCGGGCGCGTCGACAATTTCATGATGCGTTTCGTGGACGTGCTCTATGCGATGCCCTTCATCTTCTTCGTGATCCTGCTGCTGACGGTTTTCGGTCGGAACATCATCCTGATCTTTGCCGCTATTGGCGCGGTCGAGTGGCTGACCATGAGCCGGATCGTGCGGGGCCAGACGCTTGCCATCAAAGGCAAGGAATTCATTGAGGCGGCCCGCGCCGCTGGTGTGCCCGGCTCGGCGATTATCCGCCGTCATATCCTGCCAAACGTTGTCGGCCCGGTCGCCGTCTATGTGACGCTGACCATCCCGGTCGTGATCATGGCAGAGAGCTTCCTTTCCTTCCTTGGCCTCGGCGTGAACGAGCCGTTGACCTCACTCGGCGTGCTGATCTCGAACGGCGCGAAGGAAATGCAGGACAAGCCATGGTTGCTCATGGCGCCAGCCATCCTGATGGCGGTGACGCTGCTCTGCCTGAATTTCATCGGCGATGGATTGCGGGATGCGCTCGATCCGAAAGAACGCTAAACCCCGTTCATGACGACCATACCTTTCATCGATCTCAAGCCCACGCACAATCCGCATCGCTGGACGCTGCCGGTTGAACCGCGCCTCTGTGTCGGCCCGCCGGGACACAAATTCCTGTTCGGCGGCGTTGGCCTCGCCACTGCGATCAGCGCGCTTGAGCGCACGACCGGCCGACCCTGCATCTGGGCCACTGCGCAATACCTCTCCTTCGCCAATCCGCCGGACATTCTCGACATCGATGTGAAAGTCCCGGTCGCCGGCAAGAACATCACGCAGGCCCGCGTGCGCGCACATATCGATGAGCGTGAGATCTTCACCGTCAACGCCGCTGTCGGCGCACGCGAGTCCGAGCATTCGCATCAATGGCTGAAAATGCCGGATGTCCCGAAGCCAGACGATTGCCCGCCTTTCCCGCGTTTTGACGAGACCTCAGACGATCTCCACGCCTCGCTCGACATGCGCGTGGCGCGCGGTCGCTATGCCGCCGGTCGCAATGTGAAGGGCGGCAAGAGTGAGGATGGCAATGTCGTGCTCTGGGGCCGATCGGTCAGCGGTGCGCCCGTCGATTCGGCCATGCTTGCCATCATCAATGACTTTGTCCCGTCAGGCACCAGCCATGCGCTTGGCCTTCCGGCAGGTGCCAACTCGCTCGACAATACGCTGCGCATCCGCAAGATCGTTGAAACTGAATGGGTGTGCTGCGAGATTCAAGTTGAGGGCGTGCACAATGGTTTCGTGCATGGCCGCGCGGCGATGTTCGCAGATGACGGCACGCTGATGGCAACCGGCAGCCAGTCTGGCATCATCCGGATCTTTGACCCGGCGGCCTTCAAGGCCCGCTTTTCGAAAAAGGATTAGTGGAGCGCGGCGTTCGCGGCGTCGCTGCTTGCCGCGCAGCTCGCCATCACGCCGTCCGGCGCTTTTGCTGGCGTATCATTGCCCGCTGAAGCCGAGGCAGCCGCCGCGATGATCTCGGCATCGGAGAACATCGTCGCGAGACGCTTCAGGCTGGCATGCATGTCCTGGCGATTGTCTGCGGTTTCCAGCGCGTCGAGCTGAACTTCGCCCTCCTGCGCCATGCCGCGGAAGATACAGCCAAGATCGGATGGGCCGTCATTGCCGTCGATCCAGCTGCCGAGATTGGTCGCCGCCAGCGCGAATCGGGCGATGCCAGTCTCATAATCGGACGGGATCGCCGGATTATCGCCTGCCTCAACCGCCTCGATGAGATCCACCGTTTCGCCGTAAAGCTGGCTCGCCTTGATGCCCCAATCGGTTGCGAGTTCAGGCGACGCGGCAGCGCTCATCGGCAGCGCGAGCGCAAACACAGCAAGCAGAATACGTTTCATCACGGCACGATCTCCAGATTCTCCTCTCAGGCGAAGCAAGGCCCGTGCCGAGCAGGCCGACCTTTGCCTCTAACAAGCATCTGCTCAGCCCGGCGACCCGCCAAAATCTTGCGGAATCAGGCGTCTGGGCCAGTGCGGGGTAGGGCGGACGAGATCGCCAGCAGCGTGAAACCCGTGAACAGCAAATTGATCCCGGCAAGGGTCCCGACGACCCATGTCGCCGCGAGGGGCAGATCAAACAGGATGTAGCAGCCGAGCAGGACACCCAGCCCGCCGCTGATCGCGAGCAGCCATTTATTGCTGGCCGTCACTTTGGAGAAAATGATGAGCTGGGCGATGCCTTGGGCGATCAAGCTGATGCCCAGAATGATGGCCAGGGACATCACACCCATGAGCGGGAACAGGATCATGCCGGCGCCGCCCGCCAGATAGAGAAGGGCTAGCACCAGATGCTGGACATGGCCTTCGACATTTTTCTTCCAGACGGCCGAGAAATGGCTGATCCCCGCGAACAGGAAGATAACTCCGAATGCAACGCTGAGTGAGATCGCTGAAACGAACGGAAATAGAATGGCGAGAACGCCGAGAATAATCAGAATGTATCCGGAAGTTCGAATGCCCATAACGCCAAAGCCCTTTCGCGATTGTGGTCGGCAGATTGTCACTGTGCGGGCGTCCAGACAAGAGAGACAGGGCAGGGCCGCGGGCGGGGGGCGAGCGGGCCAATCTTGACATCAGCCCGGCTTGCCCATATCCCCCGCCACCATGAACACGAGCCTGCATCACCACCACCATCATTCGTGACGCGCCGCATGAGGCGCGAACCGGTCCGGCTGCGTCTCTCTAAAGTGTTCATCTCAAGACATTGAACCAGATAGGGAAGACAGGCTGAAACGCCGGGTCTCGCGCTGTCATGAGGGGCTCACGCCTTCACACCCCATCCAGCTTCGTCTAAGCGAAGCGCCAAGCGACCAGACACGAAAACGAGCAAGCCCCATGAGCAAGAAATCACAAGATCAGGACGGCCCGAAAAGCGGCAAGGACCTTGCCCGCAAACCGCGCGGCTTCCCGGACCGCCGCGAAGCGCTGATCCATGCCCAGGCCGAGATGATCGACAAGGTCACATCTGTGTATCGCCGCTGGGGCTTCGAAGCACTGGAAACGGGCGCTTGGGAATATGCCGACGCGCTCGGCAAGTTCCTGCCAGATGATGACCGGCCGAATGCTGGCGTCTTTTCCATGCAGGATGATGACGAGCAATGGATCTCGCTTCGTTATGACCTGACCGCCCCGCTCGCCCGGTTTGCCGCCGAGAACTGGCAGACCCTGCCAAAGCCTTTCCGCCGCTATGCCGCTGGTCCCGTCTGGCGCAATGAGAAGCCCGGTCCCGGCCGCTTCCGTGAGTTCCTGCAATGCGATGCCGATACGGTCGGCGCGGCAGGCGCGCACGCCGATGCAGAGATGATCGCGATGGCTGCGGAAGCGATGCGCGCAGCTGGCGCGTCGGATGGTGAGTTTGCCGTTCGCGTCAACACGCGCCGCTTGCTCAACGCCGTGCTGGAAGGCGTCGGCGCCAACACAGATGGCGCGCGCCTTACCATCCTCCGCGCACTCGATAAGCTCGACCGCCTCGGCGAAGACGGCGTGGCAGATCTCCTCGGTAAAGGCCGCATGGATGAAAGCGGCGACTTCACAAAGGGCGCTGAACTTGGGGCTGATGAAGTGCGCCGCGTTCTCGCCTTCGCCAAGGCCGGGCGCGAGACCCGCAGCGCTACGCTCGAAGCGCTCGGACAAGCTGTCGGCACCGGCGAGGAAGCCACCGCTGGTCTCGAAGAACTGTCGGCCATTGCCCGCGGTCTTGAGGCGTTCGGCTGCCCCGACAGCGACGTCCTGTTTGACCCCTCCGTTGTGCGCGGCCTGGAATATTATACCGGCCCGGTCTTCGAAGCAGAATTGCTGAAAGAGACGCTGGATGAAGACGGCAATGCCGTTCGCATCGGTTCGGTCGGCGGCGGTGGTCGCTATGATGATCTCGTCGCGCGGTTCACCGGTGAGAAAGTCCCCGCGACCGGCTTCTCGGTAGGTATTTCGCGCCTTGCGACAGCCTTTGCGATTTCAGGTGAGCTTGAAGCGCTGAACGGCCCGGTGGTCGTCCTCAATATGGATCGCAACGACCCAACCGAGGCCCTGAAGCTTGCCGCAGAACTCCGCCGTGCAGGCATCCGTGCTGAGGCCTATATGGGCAGCTCGGGTATGCGTCCGCAGATGAAATATGCAGACCGCCGCGGCTCGCCTGTCGCCGTGATGGTGGGCGAAGATGAGATCGCTAAGGGCGTCGTCACGATCAAGGATCTGAAAGAGGGCGCGAAGAAAGCCAAGGCAATCAAGTCCAATGAGGAATACCGCGAAGCCCGGCCCGGCCAGTTTGAAGCGCCTCGCGCCGACATGGTCGCCCGTATCCGCGAAATCATCGAGATGTCCGAATGAGCAGTCCCGCTGATATCTTTGCCCGCCTCGGCGGTGAGCTGACCGACCCGCCCGTCATCATGCCGGCCAACCAGCCGCTGGAGCTTTCCGGTGAGGCTGTCCGCGCTCGCCTCTGCGTCTTCATGGGCGAGAATGGTGAGGAATGCGCCCTGCGGCCAGACCTGACGTTGCCCGTCGCGATTGCGCAGGCCGAAGCAGGCGTTTCGGGTGAAACCGTCCGGCGCTATGAAGCGCGCGCGTTCCGCCTGCCGGTCGTCCCGGGTGATGTCATGGAGTTCACCCAGATCGGCTTTGAGCGCTATGGCGCGCCGTCCACTGCAGACGCTGATGCTGAGACCTTCGCGCTTGTCTATGAGGCGGCGGCGTCTGCAGGCATTGAGGCTGCGGATGTTCGCATGGGCGATCTCGCCATCTTCCCGGCTTTCGTCGATGCGCTCGATCTCGCGCCCGGGCTTGCCGATGCGCTGAAGCGGGCTTTCCGTCAGGCAGGCGGCGTGTCCGCATTGCTCAATGCAAAGCCCGGCAAACCGGCCCATGGCCTTGCCTCCCGGCTGAAAGGCGCAAGCGCTGATGAGGCCCGCGCCATCGTGTCGGACATCTTTGAGCTCTCCGGCATCCAGCCTCAAGGGACGCGCTCGCTCGACGAGATTGTCGAAGGGCTGCTCGCACAGGCGGCTGACGCAGAATATGGCGCCACGCCAGATATTGCCCGCCAGACGCTTGAAGCCGTGATGGCTGTCGACACGACGGCCGAGCAAGCGGCCGACGCCTTGCTCGCCATCGCACGTCAGGCAGGGATATCAGGCGTTGAGCCCGCTCTGGAGCGTCTTGAAGCGCGCGCGGCGAAGATGAAAGCCCTCATGCCCGGCGCGCTCGCCTCAGCCCGTTTCGGCACGCCATTTGGTCGTCGGTTCAACTATTATGACGGCTTCCTGTTTGAGATTTTCCATCCCGGCGATGCCTCCAGCCGAAAACCGTTCGGGGCAGGGGGGCGCTATGACACGCTGTTATCCCGCCTCTCCGGCGGCAAGGTCGATGCAACAGCCATCGGCGGTGTCGTCCGGCCTGACCGGCTCACCAAGGGAGCCCAATCATGACCCGGCTTACAATTGCGATCCCGTCCAAGGGGCGCCTGAAAGACAATGCCGAGAGCTGGCTCGCCAAGGCAGGCTTCCGCCTCAAACAGGCTGGCGGCGAACGCGGTTACACCGCAGAGCTTCGCGGCCTGCCTGAGGCAGACGTACTTCTGCTCTCGGCCCGTGAGATTGCGCAGGGGCTGATCGACGGCGCGTTCCATATCGGGGTGACTGGTGAAGACCTTTTGCATGATCTCTCGGCGGATCTCTCCCGCGATGCCAGCGTCATCAAACGGCTCGACTTTGGCGGCGCTGATGTTGTCGTCGCTGTCCCGGCGGCCTGGCTTGATGTGAATACGTTGAGCGAGCTCGAAGCGGCAGGTGCGCGGTTCCGCCAGCGCCATGGCCGCCGCATGAAGGTGGCGACCAAATACCTTCGTCTGACGCGCAACTATTTTGCCGAGAAGTCTGTCGGCGAGTACCGCCTCGTGGAAAGCGCGGGCGCGACCGAAGCGGCGCCCAGCTCAGGGCAGGCTGAAGTCATCGTCGACATCACATCGACTGGCGCGACGCTGAAGGCCAATGGCCTGAAAGTCCTCGATGATGGTGTGATCCTGAAAAGCCAGGCGGCGCTCACCGGATCGCTCAAAGCCGACTGGACGGGCGAGTCGCTCGGCGCGCTCGAAAAACTGCTCTCGGCCATCGGCGCAGTCGAATCGGCGGATGCGCAAAAACTGCTTCAGGCCGCTGATTCCATCCCCGATTCTCTCATCGACGCGCAGGGGTTGACCCGCGTCTCGGCAAATTCTGTTCTTTCGCCTGCCTTAAGTGCGGCAGAAAATGCCCGCAGAATCGCTGAATCGGGGGCAGGACCTGTCTCAATCGTTAATGCGGACTTCATTTTCGAACGCGAAACGCCGTCTTTCGTAGCGTTTGTTACTGAATTGGAACGAGGCGCTTGACAATGTGACAGAAAAGCGGCGATACAGAGCAGGCAAGTTTCTGGGAGGAAACGCTGCAAGAACTCTCAAAGGCGCGGCTCGATAGCCGCGCCATTTTTTTGTCTTGCGTTTCGAACCCTGGCCTTAGCAATCCCCGGCCTTAACAATCGCCCGCGCGCTTGGATGTGATCACCCGGTCGATGACGATCGGTCCGAGGATCAGATCTTCCCCGGCGAGACTTTCATCAATCCGGATTGAGCCGTCGCTTTTGCTTTGGGTGACGGTGGCGTCTCCTGACAAAGTCATGAAGTCGTCATGACAGGTCTCTTGGAATTTGAGGATACCGTCCTCAATCCGACTGTCGGATGCCGTGCAGCCAGCCGAAGCAAATCGACTGGCGTCGTGGTCAGCGTCCGCTGGCGCGATGCAAACGTTTTCACTCCAGCTATTTACGTCTTCGACCCCGCTTTCATCGACGAAAGTCTCGGTCGTCATGGTTTCCCACTCGCCCGGTTGCAAAGTCAGTGTCTGCGCGTTTGCAGCGGTCGCTGCGCTCAAAGCTGCCGTCAGGCAGATGATACAAGCTTTCATGATGTCCCCTTTTTATGAAGCTTGGGGAGTTCATAGCAGAAACTCTGAAAGCTTCTAAAGTCGGTAGGGCCCGAGCGGACTTCAGTTTTTTTGCGCGCACAAGAAAAAGGCCCCTTTCGGGGCCTCTGATAGAGTTGACTTGTGAGAGTTGGCCCGATTGGCGGCTCAGGGTCAGGGCGTCAGGGGTAGCAACCAACCGGGCTCTTGTTATTATTGTTTTTCAATAAAACACATATCGATTACCGTCAAGTGCATATCGAAAAACAATTATTAAAACCTGTTTAGCCGTTTCAGTTGAAACGACCATGGGGGATGTAATCTCTCTTGTTATGCATGGCTACCGCTTCAGTCGGCATGGCATCCATGCATGATTGCATTTGCAACTAGTTTGCTCCCGCGCCGTTACGTGAGTTCATACGGCATGGCGCCCAGCGCTCAGTGTTGACTTATGATCAGCCGCCAGCCATGCCCAACACAAGATTTATACCCCTAGTCTGGAGCCTTCCATGTCCGATCCCCGCGCCCACATCATGCCGGTCTATGCCCCGCCATCAGAAGCGTTTGTGCGAGGCGAGGGCGTCAATCTCTATACAGAGGACGGGTCTGAATATCTGGACTTCGTCGCAGGCATTGCAGTTAATTCGCTCGGCCACTCGCACCCCAAGCTCGTCGAGACGCTTCAAGACCAGGCGGGAAAGCTCTGGCACCTGTCCAACATGTTCCGCGTCAAGGCTGGCGAGGAGCTTGCCGACAAGATGTGCGCCCGCACCTTTGCGGACCGTGTCTTCTTCACAAACTCCGGCACCGAGGCTGTCGAATGCGCGCTCAAGGCCGCCCGCAAGTATCACTGGTCCAAGGGCAATGAAGACCGCATTGAGTTCATCACCTTCACTGGCGCCTTCCACGGCCGCTCACTCGGCGCGATCAATGCTGGCGGCAATCCAAAATACCTTGAAGGCTTCGGCCCACCTATTGAAGGTTTCCGCCAGCTGGAATGGGGCGATCATGATGCGCTGAAGGCCGCCGTCACCAACAAGACCTGCGCGGTGTTCGTCGAGCCTGTGCAGGGCGAGGGCGGCGTGCGCGCCATGCCTGAAGAATGCCTCACGGGCCTTCGCAAACTTTGCGACGAGACCGGCACGCTGCTCATCTATGACGAGGTTCAGTGCGGCATGGGCCGCACCGGTAAGCTTTTCGCCCATGAGTGGGCCCCGGACGCTCAGCCAGACATCATGTGTGTCGCCAAGGGTGTCGGCGGCGGTTTCCCCTTCGGCGCCTGCCTGATGACCGAAGAGGTTGGCCTGCCCATGCAGCCAGGCTCACACGGCTCGACCTATGGCGGCAACCCGCTGGCCATGGCCGTCGGCAATGCCGTCTGGGACACGATCGCTGACGAAGACTTCCTCGCAGAAGTCCGCCGCGTTTCCGGAACTGTTGCCCAAGGCCTCAAATCCCTCGCTGACAGCCATGCCGACAAGGTCGACGGCGTCACCGGAAAGGGCCTGCTGACCGGTCTGAAACTGAAGGCGGCGCCAAAGCCCGTCCAGAATGCCTGCCGCGAGAAGGGCCTGCTCGTCGGCGTCGCCGGTAACAATGTCCTGCGCCTCGCGCCGCCTCTGATCATCACCGACGAAGACGTCCGTAAGGCCGTCAGCGTGATGGATGAAGCGCTCAGCGAGTGGGAGATGGAGGGGTAACGCGGTACGATCAGGACCCATGCGCAGCCGGTTGGCACCGGTTTTTGGGGCAGGGCAACGGTATGATGATACACAGGATTGTCCTCCTGGTCGCCGTCACTTTTCTGGCGGTGGCCTGCACAACGATCAGCGTCGACCGTGTTCCGGTCCCGGCAGAGCTATCAGATGATGTCGTGGTGAGCGGTTTTGACCGCACAATCCGATATTGGGGAGATGCAGCACCGCCGCAGACCCTGACATCCCCGTTGGCCGACAAGCCGTTTCTAAAGAGCCATGCCGCAGAGATTGAAGACGGATCGCCTGTAGAGTTGTCCTTCCTGGTCGTATCCGGCGGCGGCGAATATGGAGCGTATGGGGCAGGCCTGCTGAATGGCTGGTCAGCCTCGGGAACGCGGCCGGAGTTTCAGGTCGTAACGGGCGTCAGCACCGGCGCGCTCATCGCACCTTTTGCATTTCTTGGTGAAACGTATGATGACGCGCTTCGGGTGGCCTACACAGAGGTCACGCCCTCTGAAATCTATACGCCTAAAATTCTGGAAAACATTCTCACCGGTTCGGCGCTTTCTGATTCCACGCCTCTTGGTAACATGATCGAAGCGAACATCACGCCTGATGTCCTGCGCGACATAGCGACGGAACACAGGGCCGGACGGCGACTGTTCGTCAGCACAACAGAACTGGACACGGGCAGGCCGGTCGTCTGGGACATGGGAGCGATTGCCAGTCATGGCGGCCCGGAAGCTCTCGCCCTTTTCCGTGAAGTCATCCGCGCATCTGCGTCCGTACCGGCGGCCTTTCCACCCGTCCCGATCGAGGTGAGTGTGGGCCAGAACGTGTATTCAGAGTTACATGCAGACGGCAGCGTGGCGGCAAGCCTGTTTGCCTATGGGCCACAAGTCGATGTCAGCGAAATTCTTGAAAGCGCGCCAGCCGATATCCGGATGACGGTGTATGTTATAAAGAATGGAAGACGTTTGCCGCTGCACTCCGAGACGGGCCCGAGATGGTATGAAGTGGCCGGACGGTCAGTGGCGCTCCTGCTACACTATTCCTCCCAGAGCAGCATTTCCGAGATTTACAGCCTCACACAGCGAGACGGCCTGGATTTCCGCTTGGCCTATATCCCACAAACCTTCACCGAAACATCGAAGCGCCCGTTCGAGCAAACCTATATGCGCAAGCTCTACGCGATTGGCGAAGAGCAGGCCCGCGAAGGCTATGATTGGCAACTCTCACCGTGGTAAAGCGCGCGAGCTGCGGCCGGTTCTGATCAATCCGATGAGGACGTCCGCAGGGCCGTCGGCGTGATGGATGAAGCGCCGAGCGAGTGGGACATGGACGCATAAGGCTTTCCGCAAACAGCGAGCCAGGGAGGGCGGTTGAAATGGTCGATTTTGGAAACGCCTCGGAAAAACTGATGAGCATGGATGACGCCACCTGGCGTCGCCATGCCAATCCATGGAGCGGTTGGAGCCGTGTCGCGACCCTGCCGGCGCTCGCGCTTGCGATCTGGAGCCGCGCCTGGATCGGCTGGTGGGCGCTTGCCCTCATTGTCCTCGTCCTTCTGTGGACCTGGCTCAATCCGCGCCTCTTTCCCGAACCGCGCAGCCTCGACAACTGGATGTCGCGCGGCGTCATGGGGGAGCGGATCTGGCTTGCTCGTAATGTGCGGCCTATCCCGGCGCATCACGCGCGGATGGCAAACCTGCTCAACGGCCTCAGTGCGCTCGCCATGCTGCCCTTTGCCTGGGGGCTGTGGCAGCTCGACATCTGGCCGACCCTGTTCGGGATGACCGTCTCCATGCTCGCCAAGCTCTGGTTCGTCGACCGCATGGTCACGCTCCGCCGCATCGAGGAAGGGCAGGCGGGCTAGAACTAATGAAAAAAAGCCGACAGGTCCGGTTTCTGCCGGCTTCCATGGGGGCGCGAGCGGTAAACCTGTTACGGCACGCGCGCCTCATAGATCGTTTTTAGCGCGTCGTACGACGCCCAGAAGGAGCCGCGCTCGGTCCCGCCAATTTCGGCGACAAGCAGATTCAGATGCGCGTGCCAGCCGGTCGAGATGCCGACCCTGTTGGAACGGGTCTCGATACCGGTATGGGTCAGTGTGAGCAGTGTCTTCTCGCCTTTCTGCTCCAGGTCGAATGTGACCGTGCCATTGCCCCATATGAATTCGAGCGTCTTCGGCGGATCGAATGTGACGATCTCGCTCTCCATGCTGTGTTCGCCTCCCTTGCCGTCGGGGGCTGGCGCGTCCGGGCTGAGCTCGCTATTGCGCCAGGTCAGCGTGAATGTGTCTCCGGGGGTCGCCGGCATGTCGCCGGAGGCCAGCCATTTACGGCGAAGGTCGCTGTCGGCGAGATAGTCCCAGACGCGTTCGCGCTTGCCAGGCAGCCAGCGTTTGATGACCAGCGTGGTCGGCTCGGTCAGAATGGCGAAATCATCTTCGTCTGGTTGGGAAGTCATTCTAATCGTCCTTGTGAGCGGCTGGGCGGGATGAAATAGCGGCCTGTTTCTCCTGCGCCGCGTCCTCGCGCAGCAGGCGGTCGAGTTCATTGAGGCTGGATGTCCAGAACTGTTCGTAGAAGGAGAGTTCGCTGTGCGCGGCCGCAAGCGGGGCGGCTTCGAGATGGCAGCGATGCGTGCGGCCTTCGATCTCGCGCCGGATCAGACCGGCATTCTCCAGAACCCTGATATGTTTCGAAGCTGCCGCGAGCGACATCGGGTGCGGCGCAGCGAGTTCACTCACGGTGCGGTCGCCGGTTGCGAGGTCACGCAACATTTGCCGGCGTGTGCCATCGCTGAGCGCCTGAAAAATCGCATCCATGTGTCCGGGCCTTTTGTTCAACCATTTGGTTTAGTAAAGCCGCGCGACATTTAGTCAACCATATAGTTTAATATAATTTCGGAAGCCTTGACCGCAAAGAAAAAGGCCGCCCCCCGAAGGGACGGCCTCTCACTGATAATGAAGCTCTACGCCTACTTCTTGGTCATGCCCTTCATGCCCATGCGGCCGATTTCGTTGCGGCCGACCACCATGTGGTGAACCTCATCCGGGCCGTCAGCGAGACGCAGGGTCCGCTGCTGGGTGTACATGTCGGCGAGCGGCGTCCACTGGGACACACCGGTTGCGCCGTGCATCTGGATCGCATCGTCGATGATCTTGCAGACGCGTTCCGGCACCATTGCCTTGACCATGGAGATCCAGACGCGGGCTTCCTTGTTGCCCAGCACGTCCATCGCTTTGGCAGCTTTAAGCACCATCAGGCGCATGGCTTCGATTTCGATGCGGGCGCGCGAGACGATTTCCTGGTTGCCGCCAAGCTTGATCAGCGGACGACCGAACGCCTCACGGGTCATGCCGCGCTCGAGCATCAGGTCGAGGGCTTTTTCTGCCGCGCCGATGGAGCGCATGCAGTGGTGGATGCGGCCTGGGCCGAGGCGCAGCTGGGAGATTTCGAAGCCGCGGCCAACGCCGAGCAGGATATTCTCTTCAGGCACTTTCACATCCGTGAAGCGGATATGCATGTGGCCGTGTGGCGCGTCATCCTTGCCGAAGACATGCATCGGGCCGAGCACTTCAACGCCGGGCGTGTCCATCGGGACCAGGATTTGCGACTGCTGCTGGTGGCTTTGCGCGTCCGGGTCTGTCTGCACCATGACGATCATGATCTTGCAGCGTGGGTCGCCGGCACCAGAGGCGTAGTACTTCTCGCCATTGATGACCCATTCGCCATTTTTCAGAACGGCCTGGGTGCGCACGTTGCGCGCATCGGAGCAGGCGGTCTCAGGCTCGGTCATCACGAAGGCAGAGCGGATCTCGCCGGCGAGCAGAGGCTTCAGCCACTTGTCTTTTTGCTCTCTCGTGCCGACACGTTCCAGAACTTCCATATTGCCTGTGTCTGGCGCGGCGCAGTTCATGCTTTCAGACGCGAGCGAGTTCTTGCCAAGCTCGGCTGCGATATACGCATAGTCGAGGTTGGGCAGGCCTTCGCCGGTTTCTGCGTCCGGCAGGAAGAAGTTCCAGAGACCCTGATCCTTGGCTTTCTGTTTGACTTCCTCAAGCGCTTCCAGCTGGCCTGGGGCATATGAAAACCGGTCCGGGCGATTGGCACCAAGCTCATGAAACTTCTTGCTCATGGGCTCGACTTCTTCAGCGATGAATTTCTTCACATGCTCATAAAGAGGGATCGACTTTTCCGACATACGAAGATCGTTCATCTCGTCGCGAACGGTCATTGATCCGAGTGTTGCTGTATCCATGGTTTTACTCTCCTCCCGTGGGGTTTAACATAAATTCCAGAGGGCAGACCTGCGAAGCGGAACCTAACAAGGCTGTCATTTATTTCACTAGTGAAGTATACTTCCTGGTGAACGAGAGTGCAAGGGCATGCGACAATGAGTGAACCCAGAAATCCGCGTGTCTATTCACGGCTCCAGATCGCTGCGCAGATGCTACGCAAGGTCACTGACCGCCAGCTGGTTGAGGTCGCGGGCATTACCGCAGCCCAGCTTGGCGTCCTGAACCGGATTGATGCCGCCCATGAGTTGAACCAGACGAGTCTTGCACGCGACCTGCGGCTCAACGATTCGGCCATCACCGCGATGGTCAAACGCCTCATGACGCTTGGCATGATCGAGAAAACGCGGAGCCAGAGCGACAGCCGCGCCTGGGCGCTCAAGCTCACAAAGAACGGCGAAACCGCCATCGCCAAGGCCAATTCCCAGACGCTCTCAATCAATGCCCGCATCGAACGCGAATTCGGCACCGAGGGGCTGAAAGACTTCGTCGCAAAGCTCAACCGCACGATCGAACTTTGCGATGAGGAACTGGTTGTCGAGGTGGACGAGTAGGGGACTGCCGAGGCTAGCCCCGAAACGCCGGAACCTCATCCTGAGCTTGTCGAAGGATGAAGCCACAAGCGCCGCGCCAGCATGCTTCGACAAGCTCAGCATGAGGCCGGATGCGAGTAGGAGTATTTAGGAGCTGGCCTACCAGATGAGCTAACGCTCATCGGGAGTGACGCATGCGGCAAGCGTCGCACTTTGTAAGTTCGAAGTTTGCATAGAGCACCCGCATCAGGCGTCACCCTCGACCGCGTGAGCGGTCCGAGGGCCCATCTCCTGAGCGCTCAAACAAGCGCAACGGCGATGGCTCAAAGCCTCGCCTCCCAAACCTACCCCTTCACGCTCTCGCGCGCAGCCACACGGTCGAACCAGTCAGCGACATTCTTGAAGTCCCGGTTCAGCGGTTGGCCAACCTGTTCACCGAAGGCGAGGAAGCAGAACAGCAAAATGTCGGCGAGCGAGAAATTGTCCCCGGCGAGCCATTCGCGGCCGTCCCAATGCTCATTGAGCCAGCTCAGCCGGTCCTGCACATAGGCTTTCAGTCCAGGGGCACCTTCCGGCACACAGACGACGCGATCCTTGAACATGGGCAGGCCTTCAGAGCCACGAAATGCAACGGTCAGAGGATCAGCGACATTCAGGTCAGCCCAGCGGGTCCAGCGGCGGGTCTGGGCGCGCATTTCAGGTGTTGAGCCGATCAGGCTGTCGCCGGGTTGGGTTTCGTCGAGATATTCGCAGATGGCGGTGATCTCAGTGATCAGCGTACCATCGTCGAGCACAAGCGCTGGCGCCTGGCCGTGCGGGTTTGTTTTCAAATAGTCCGGCTGGCGATTGTCACCCTTGATGATGTCGATTTGTTCGGCAGGCACGGTCAGGCCGCGTTCGGCCATGAACATCGTTACGACCTGGGGGTTTGGGCCTACGGATGTGTAGAGTTTCATATGCGGTGTCCTCCATGGAATTTTCTTGTTGGAGGCCACCCTAGCTGGAACGCAATCGTCTGCAAGGCATGACGCAAGGGGCGGAGGCTGTCTTAGCCCGGCTGCAGCGTTTCCTCGTCTTCGGCTGGCGCGCCTTCCTTGGCGGTGTCGGTCGTCAGGCCGCGCTGGCGGCGGCTGTAAACGCCGTTGAGCTCAGCGCCGGCACAGATCGCGAAGGCAGACAGCCAGAGCCACATGAGAAGGGCGGCGACGGCCCCGAGCGAGCCGAACGTCTCATTATAGTCGGCGAATGAGCCGAGATAGAAAGAGAAGCCGAGTGAGGCCATCAGCCAGATAACCGCTGATGCGATGGCGCCCGGAAGGATGCGGCGGCTTTGGCCTTCTGTGCCTTTCACCCCGCGCGGGCGGGCGGTTCTCAAGAAGGCATAGATGCCGCCAAGAAAGAGCGCGATCAGGCCGAGCCATCTGAGAATTCTTAAACCCGCATCTATGATCGCGCCGAGCTGCAGGGCCTCGATAATCGGCGGCACCGCGCCGATGGCTGCCAGCGAGATGATCGCGAAGACGATTGCGCCGGCAGTAAAGCCTATGGCGAGCCCATTCTGGGCAAGAAAGCCGCGTTTCTTCGGCCGGTCATAGGTGACCTCAACAGCCTGCAACAGGGCATTCGCCCCGCGCGAAGCCGACCAGAGCGCCACGAGGAGCGAGATCACGGCGCCCCATGAAAGGCCCGAGGACTGGGACTCCGCGATGCGGATCATCTGATTGGTGATTAGCTTGTAAGCCTCGTTCGGCAGGAAGGTGTTCATCACCTCGAAATAGTCGCGCAGATCCGCCGAAGAGGTGAACAGACCCCACAGCATCAGCGCAGCGGCGACGGCCGGAAAAATTGAGAGGAAAGCGTAAAACGCCACGCCGCCAGACACGAGCGCGACATCATCGCGCCCGATGCGGGCCAAGGTCCGGCCGGTGATATCGACCACAGGATCGAGCCGCTTCTGGTAGAAACCTGTCTGCCTGATCCGATTGATAAATTTTGGAGTGCCCATCAGAGGTGTAACTCGCGAGGAGCTCTGCCAGTTCCGACAGGGGGCGGCTTGACCCGTGCGATGCCGGGCGTCCTACTGGGGTGACGTGACCCGCGAAAGGACCCACATCATGAAACACGCCAAGACCTGGCTTGCCGGCTTACTCATCATTCTGGTTCTGATTTTCGCCTTGCAGAATATGGCGGTCATTCAGGTCAATTTCCTGGGGCTCGGTTTCGAGACGCGCCGGATTTTCCTCATCCTGATTTGTCTGGTCATCGGATTTGTTGCCGGCAAGTCGATCCGTTTCAAGCGCAGCTGAGAGACTGCGACGGAAAATGGACAGGCGGTGAGCAGGCGGGCAATCTGCATCTTTCGGGCAGGGGAGAGGGTGATTTCGGCTTTGAGGGAGGCCCGTTGACCTTATTCTCCAGACTTGCCCTGAAAGCGGCCGCCATCGGCGTATTTTACACCGCTACGACACTAAATATGCGGCCCTGGTTGCCTCTTACGACACCGTCCTTCGCGCAGGAAATCGACGCCGCGCAGACGCCAGTTCAGCAGGACGTTGATGCGCTGTGCACACTCGTTACCGAGCATTACGTCTATTACGAGACCCGCAAAAGCGTGTGGGAAGAAACCTGCCGCCGGTCGCGTTTGCGGGCGGCCCAGAAAACGGCCCAAACGTCTGCCGGTCACCTCGCGCTGCTGGAACAGATGCTGGACCAATTGTGGGACAATCACGTTTCTCTGGACACGCATTCCGCCGTCTCACCGCGGCTTGTTCCCTCAGGCAGCGACTACTGGATTGAGTTTGAAAATGGCGAAGCCCTGGTGAAAGCCGTCCGGCGCGGCTCGGGCGCGGCGAAAGCCGGGCTGCAGGTTGGCGACGAGATTATTTCAATGAATTCAGTGCCTGTTCTTGCCGCTGCAACAGGACGGATGCGATATGGGCGCACCTCGGTCAGCGCTGCGCGCCTTAACTGGGCGCTGAATGCGCAAGCGGCCGGGTATCGCGGCGCGCCGCGCAATGTTTCGGTACGACGAGGCGAAGAAACACTCAAGCTTGCGCTTGGAAAACCGTGGCCCACCCGTCCGGAAAGCACTGTCACGTCGACCTTTCTGTCGGGAAATACGGGGTATATCCGGATTGAGGATTCGCTCGGCGATCGCGACACCGTCGCTGCTTTCGACGCTGCGCTAGAAGAGCTCCGCGAGGCCGATGGCTGGATCATTGATCTGCGCAACACGCCTGGCGGCGGCAATACCTCCGTCGCCGAACCGATCATGGGCCGGTTCATCAGGGGCGTGAAGAAATATCAGATTGCCGGACCGCGATGGGAGGGCGAGCCTGTCAGACGCGTTGCGTCCCGTGGTGACTGGCGTGCGCGCGGCCGCGTCGCGGTTCTTGTCGGACGCTGGACGGGGAGTATGGGCGAGGGCATGGCCATCGGGTTCGATGGCCTGAAAAGAGGCCGTGTCTACGGTTCGCAGATGGCGCAGCTGGCGGGCGGAATTGAGAGTTTCCCTCTGCCGGGCAGCTCCTATTCCGTCCGCTTTCCGACCTATAATTTGATGCACGTCAAAGGCACCGACAGGCATGAATGGCGCCCGCGCTATGAGGTTGTCGCCGACAATGGCAATGGCCCGGATTCGGCGCTTCAGGCGGCGCTTGATTGGGTCAAGCGCTAGGTCAGCTCTCGCCTGTTTCCCCTTTTTCGCTGCGGGACTGAACGACAAACTGACCCGCATTCCGGAAGTTGATATCGCGCTGTGGAAACGGAATCTCGATTTCGTATTTGTAGAGCGCTGTATGAAGCGCCCAATAATAGTCCGCCTTTACGCGGGCCGGTTTTTTCACCGCTTCTTCGGTCAGCCAGACAACGAGTTCGAAATCCAGGCTGGAATCGCCAAAGCCGACGAGCCAGACCTGTGGCTCACGGCCGGGAAGACCGCCGAACGTCCAGTCGACTTCCTCCGCAGCCTCGAGAGCGGCCTTTTTGACGAGTTCCTTGTCGGTTCCATAGGCAACGCCAAAGCCAACGCGCATCCGCCGACGCGCGTCCCGCAAGGTCCAGTTGATGACCTGCGCCTTGATGAACTCTTCATTGGGGACGAGGATATCGACATTGTCATTCGTCGTGACCAGCGTCGAGCGGATATTGATCTCTTTCACGAGCCCGTTCACGCCCGATTGTAGCTCGATGAAGTCACCAACCTTAATCGTCCGTTCGAACAGGATGATGATGCCTGAAATGAAGTTCGAGAAGATCGACTGAAGGCCAAAACCGATACCGACACCAAGAGCACCGCCGAAGACAGTGAGCGCGGTAAGATTGATCCCGAGCGACGACATCGCAATGAGTATCGCCGCCGCCATGAACGCGACCTTGAGGGCCTGACCGAGTAGCCCTGCCATGGAGGGGTTGAGCGACTTTGTCGATTTAAGCTGTGACTGCGCCGCATCCCCGGCAACTCGGCCAACCCAGAGCGCAACAATCGCGATAAAGACGCTGGTGATCACACGAAGGACGGTGATCTTCACGCCGGCGACAGAGAAGGCTGCAGCATTAAGCGCGTTTGTAACCGGCCCAAGCAAATGCAGGATATAGAGGGCGGCGATCGTCCATGCGATGACCGCGATAAATGTCTGCCAGAAGCCCGGCTTGAGGTTTGAGGTGACGAACCGCACCACGATCCAGGCATTCAGCAGACTGGCCGCGACGCGGAGCCCTTCATTTCGCAGGCCAATGGCCTCGAAACCGGCTGTGGCGATCCACAGAAAGGCCACGGAAAAGGCCGGCCAGATAATCTTGGCGATCGATTTTGAGAGGCGTGTGAGGACATCCCGGCTCTCCCGGCTGTCGGCATAGGCGCGCAGCCGCTTGGCCGGATAGCGCGAACAGATGTAACCGAGCGCCAGCGCAGCAATGACGGCGCAGAGCTGCCATAGCGACTCCCAGGAAATGAAGTTCTCCTGGAAGCTCTGCAAACCGCCCATGACTTGGTCCTGGATTTCGTCCAGGTCCATATGGCTTTGGAGAAGGTCTCCGTCCGAGCCATCGCTGCCGGCTGCGCCTGCACCATCACCGCCACCACCTGTGTCCTGCGCGCCATTTCCAGACGTGTCGGACGTCGGCAACTCCTCGGCGATTTCCTCTGCCGGTTGAGATGCCTGATGGGCGAAAAGCGAATTGATGCTGATTAGAGCCATTTAAGTTTCCTGAAGACCATGAAGAGAAGTCCCATCAGGACTACGAGTGCAGCGCAAGTGATCCAGAACGCGCTACCAGAATTAACGCCGGGCATGCCACCAACATTAATTCCAAGTAAACCGGTAATGAAGCCAAGGGGTAGAAAGATCGCGGCGACCAGCGACAGCATGTACATCGTCTGGTTCATTTTTGCGGCAGCGCGATTGTTCAGATCATCCTGCAAGACGAGCGCGCTTTCCTTCGAGACATCAAGGTCATCCAGATAGCGCCTTAGCCGTTCGCCGGTCTCGCGGATTTCTGACAGATCCGCCTCAGACAGCCAGCCGGGCGGCGATTTTTGTATGGTGAGCATCGCCTCATGCTGCGGTGACATATAGCGTTTGAGACCGAGGCAGTTGCGCCGGATCGTGGCGATCTCCGACAGCAATTCGTCCGTGTCGGTATCCTCATCTTCTTCCATCTCGTCGATACGATCATTCATATCGACGATGGAATAGTTCATCTTCACCACGAGCTGCTCGGCAAGAAGGGTGAATAGCTCGCCCGCTGATGTCGGCCCGTTGCCGGCCTGCAACTCGGCAAAAACGTCCCGGGGTGTCTGAAGCCGACGCCGGCGCAAGGTGATCAGACGATTGCCGTCACACCAGATCTGCATGGCGATCATGTCTTCAGGTTCGGCGCCTGGATTAAAGTTGATCCCACGCAAGACCGTGATGAGGCTTTCGCCCTCACGGAAGGCCCGGGGCCGGGTCTCATTCGATAGCAGGAGCTCTGCGGTCGCCTCGTTCAGATTGAGGCTTTTCTGGAGCCAATCGTCGAGGCCCGTGAAAACCCTGTCGAGATGAAGCCAGAGGACTTCACCTGTGCGACTGGGTTTCCAGACCATCGCATCTGACCAGTTCAAGAGGGTGCAGCCGCCTTGCCCATCAAGCACACAGCCAAAGAGAAGAGGGCCATCCTGCGGAGCGTCAGCTGGAGGCGCGGTTGGAACGAGCGCAGTTGTCATATCTGGCGAGTTTAGGTGACCCGTCAGACATGACAAGAAAACTCTCGGATAATCGCAACTTAGCTGGACATTTCCTCAATTGCTTGGCGGAAATCGGCTTCGTCATACGGTTTTTTCAGGATCGGAGCGTCTGGAAACTTCGTCGCCAGTGACGTTGAGTCGCCATACCCCGTCGCGAAAATGAAAGGCGTGCCTCTCTCGCTCAACATCTCTGCAATCGGCTCGCTGGTTTCACTTCCGAGGTTAACATCGAGCAGCGCGAATGAAATATCGTCTGATTCAATCTTGGTCTTTGCCTCGGAGACTGAGCTGCAAACGAAGACTTTGTCTGCCCCGGCTGAGATGGCGATATCTTCGGCATCAAGCGCGATAATCATGTTGTCTTCTACGATCAGCATGTTTCCAGAGATGCCACCAACCGTGTCGGTTGAGGCGCTGGATGATTGGCGTTCTTCGCTCAGTTCAGATTCAACGTCGGCATAGCTCGCCACACTGCGGGCAGGAATAAGGAAGTCGGCGACCAGCCCGGTTAGCTGGTATTTTACATTCGCCTCACCGGACAGTTCATGCGGGATCGATTTCTGGATGATGGTTGTGCCGAACCCAACCCTTGAGGGAGCCTGCACAGCCGGGCCGCCAGATTCGCGCCAGTGCAGGGAAAGACAGTCATCTTCCAGGCGTTCGAACTCAATCCGGATTTCACCGCTGGAGTCAGAGAGTGCACCGTATTTCGCTGAGTTTGTCGTCAGCTCGTGGATGACGAGCGCCAGCGTATTGAGAGCAGTTGGCACCAGAAGCGCGTCCGGGCCGGAAATGCTGACGCGCGAGGCTTTGGCGCCGAGGAAGGCATTGACTTCGGTGTGGATGAGGTCTGCCAGCGAAGAAGGGGCCCAATTGGCCTGAGTCAGTTGATCGTGGGCCCGGGCAAGCGCTTGCACCCGGTCGCCGATCGTTGCCGTCAATTCCGGCACCGATGAGGCATCGCGTGAACTCTGGATCACCAGGCCGCGGATCAGGTTGAGAATGTTGCGGACACGGTGGTTAAGCTCCGCGATCAGCAATTCCTGGCGTTCATTGGACCGAATGCGCTCATCATTAGCCGCGTCCGACATGCGAAGAACGACCTCGATCAGCGTGACGCGCAGCTGATCGGCGGCGCTGATTTCGGCGCTGGTCCAAGGCTCGCTTTGGCCGTGGACTGTCTGTTGCCACAGATCGAAGCTCTTGCGCGGCGTCAAACGGGCCCCGTTGGGGCCGAGCGTGACGGGCTTTTCAGGGTTGCCGGCCCAGCTGACCTTCTTCGTTATTTCCTGACGGAACAGCACAATATAGTCCCGCGGGCGCCTGGAGACCGGAACGGCGAGCAAGCCGGCCGCCGTGTCGGTATAGTCCTCGGCAGCGGGCAAGACATCGCTGAGTTTATGGGTCGCATAAATCCGGCTGCTCGCGGCGGTATTGAGGAAGCGCACAATGCGAGCAAATTCCTCCTGCGGCGGAGTTTTGCCGAGCGTCAGAAACTCGCCATCTACCCAGGCTGCAATGCCATCATTCGGAATGACCGAGCTGAGCGCGTCTGCAATGGTTGAGAAGTGTTCGCGCACCGAACGCCCGCCCGCCAGCTGTGACATGAGCTGATCATGCAGCATCTGGATTTTAGCCGTCTGCGCGCGAGCCCCATCGGCGAGAAGCTGATCGAGCACAAAGCTGAACATCTGGGCGAAAAGCTCGGCCGCAGAGCGGACCTCGTATGACAGAATTCGAGGCGAATAATGGTGGCAGGCAAACAGCCCCCACAAGTTTTCACGGCTGAGAATAGAGACTGAAAGGGATGCCCCGATCCCCATATTTTTAAGGTATTCGATGTGGATCGGTGACACGGCGCGAAGGCCGCTCATCGACAGGTCAAGCGGTTTGCCTTCCGGTCCGCGCTCCGGAATGATCGGCGAGACTTTTTCGCCGACGTCGGAAATGATGCGGATCAGGTTACGGCGATAAAGCTCTCGCGCCTGCTGCGGGATATCGCTTGCGGGATAATGCAGCCCCAGAAAGGAATCGATATTCGGGCTGACAGCTTCGGCGATCACCTCGCCGGACTGGTCTTCTGCGAACCGGTACACCATCACCCGGTCAAAGCCGGTCAGCGCCTTCATCTGGCGTGCCGCGATCTTGCAGAGCTCTTCAACGTTTCGCGCCCGACGGACCCGCTCAATCATCGGGCGGACATAAGATGTGTAGTCGGTGCGCTCGCCTTCGCGGCGCGGCTCGATCTCGATAATGATATTCTGACCAGAGCTGTGAACCGCAACATTGTAGAGCGTGTCTGATCCCGAAATCAGCTGCACACCGAAAAGGCGTTCAATGGCATCATCGCCATCCAGATGCTGGACGCGGGTGCGAATGGCGTTAAGGCCCGCACCGTCGAAATAGTTCCGGATCGGCTCGCCAATCATGTCAGCTGATTTGGAACCGAGATAGTCGCGGACATTGTCAGAGGCGTGGCAGATCAGCCAGTCCGGATTGATCGCAATCAGGCAGCCGAACTGCTGCACATGCCCGAGGATGTGGATCGGTTCGCGATCGCAGTTTGTCAGGTCGATCTTCGTATCAGGCGATACGGTAGTGTTTGTCATGTTGCGGAAGCGTCCTGTGTGTATCTTGATGTGCGATGGCGAACCAGCCAAAGCCTGCGCGCGCGGCGGCAATTATCCGTTCTTCTTCATCCTGTGAACCGCTCCATTCACTCAGCTCTTCCAGCACGTCGCGCCATAGCGCGTCGCCTTCCGGGCAAGTTAGAAAACGGGTTGCGGTTCGTACTGTTGCGTCTTCTGAACGGAGTACGTCGCGCACCAGCAAACGGGCACCAAGACGTGATCCGGCCACAACATAAATAAGGCCAAGCGGCTCAAGCTCGAAACGGGCTGGCGGCGACCGGCGATCAGTCTGGGCGGGGGCGCCCAAACCGGCGAGATCATCTGCGATAGCGCAGATCATGCCGTTCAGATTGCGCGCACGATCCGCCATGGCGTAGGGGAGGGCGGACAGGCACCAGGACAGGGCAAGGGCCTGGGCGCGCAGAAAGACGGCCAGGCCTTCGCGGCCTGACAGGTCATGCTGTCCATATAGGTCGTCAATGAGGGCGTGCTCTTCGCGAGTCTCTGCGCGCAGGCGCATCCTCAGATTTGTCATGCTGATCAGAAGGCTCCCTCAATTGCCCGACCCACTGCAGGAGCCTCTTATGCTCTGGCCCTTACACAACGGCCGGATGCGTAATCCAAGTTGTTGAGAACTCACAGTTGTGTCGAAAGTTCCGAAAGGGGCTGTTTTTTGTAGCGACCTATGCAGAAAGGCGATTTTCCTTTAAGTCGCGCGCTTTGGTTTTGAGATGGCACCAGCCCCCGGAGGGATTGTTATGGCGATCCGGCATTTTCTTGATCTGTGGCAGCATGAGGCAGGCGAACTGCGCGAAATGCTCGACGAAGCGCATGCCATGAAGCAGGCGCGCGCCGGCTGGCCGAAGGGAAAGGTTGATGCGGGCGCGCCTCTCGATGGGCATATCCTGGCGATGATTTTCGAAAAGTCCTCGACGCGGACCCGCACCAGTTTTGATGTTGGCATTCGCCAGCTCGGCGGGACGTCCATCGTGCTTAATGCCAATGATATGCAGCTTGGCCGCGGCGAGAGCATCGGCGATACGGCGCGGGTTCTGTCGCGCTATGTCGACATGGTGATGATCCGCGCGAACAATCATGGCGATGTTGAGGATTTTGCGGACTCTGCGTCTGTGCCAGTCATCAATGGCCTGACGGACCGCTCGCACCCCTGCCAGATCATGGCGGACCTGTTGACGCTGGAAGAAAGCGGCCTGCAATTGCGCGGCGCGCGGCTCGCCTGGGTGGGCGATGGCAACAATGTCTGCTCAAGCTTCATCCATGCGGCGGCGAAGTTCGGCTTCACGCTCGCGATCGGGACGCCTGACCGCTACGCACCGGACGATGACGATGTTGAGCTCGCCCAGGAGATGCAGGCCCGCGTTGAACTTTACAGCTCGGCTGAAGATGCAGTTGAGGGCGCCGATGTCGTGATTGCCGATACGTTCGTGTCGATGGGCGATACCGACGCCGATGAGCGGCTGGAAGAGCTGGAACCGTTCGCCGTCACCGAAGAGCTGATGGAGCTTGCCCAGCCCGGCGCGAAATTCCTGCACTGTCTGCCAGCGCACCGGGGCGAGGAAGTCGACACCGAAGTGATCGACGGGCCGAACTCGCTGGTCTTCGATGAGGCGGAAAACCGGCTGCACGCGCAAAAAGCCATCATGCGGTGGTGTCTGAACAAGTAGGCAGTCTTTGGGGAACCGAGCGCCAAGCCGCCATAAATGCGCCTTGAGATAACCTTCAAAATTCCTCTGGCGCTGTCTGAAAAGGCGTCATAGCTTCTCCTCAGCAACAGGGGAATGAAACCTATGAGGACTTTATTTGTCGGCGTAACGGCTTTCGCCATCGGACTGGGGACGCAAGGGCTAACCGCGCAGGGGCAGGCCGCTGGCGTGTTCGAGCAGCCTTACTGGATCAACAAGCCGGTGATTGAGGCGCTGGGGCGGGCAGACCTTCAGGTCCTGCCGAACCGGACATCTTTCTCCGTCGCCTATAAGGAAACCGGTGAGACGGCATCTGCGGCAACGCGCGCAGCCTCTGACCGGGCCAAGGCCGCCTATGCCGCCATGGAAGGCGTTGCGGGCGACGCGCTGAACGTGACGAGCGCCGTCTCCGTCACGCCGATCTACAATCAGACGCGCGATGATGAGGGCAATCTCATCACCGACTATTCGCTGGACAAGATCCGAGCCTATGAGGCCTCGGTTCAGCTGTCGGTGAACGTCAAGGACATGTCCAAGGCGAGCCGGACGCGCGCGGCGGCCCTGGCGCTCGGCCCGGAATATTCAAGCTATTTCAACAATTCGCTGGAGCGCGACACAGAGATCCTGCAGGCCGCGCAGATGGCCGCGATCAAGGATGGCCGCCAGCGCGCTGAGAAGATGGCCGCGGCGGCTGGCGTCTCGCTCGGCCGGCTTTTGGTAGTGCAGGAAGGCTCCGGCCCATGCCTTGGCGAATGGACCGATGGGGACTCCGGTTATTACAATTACGCCGCCTCTCCACCGCCGCCTCCGCCACCACCTCCACCCCCGCCGCCACGGCCGGGCGCTGGCGCAGCCAAAACGGTGAGCCAGGAAGACATGGACGCCCTCGACCTGCCCAACACCCCACCCACCGTCACTGTCCGCGGCAGCGCATGCCTGGTGTATGAGTTGAAGGGGTAGGGGGCCTAGTTGATCTGGAACTTCCGGCGCACGGCGAGACCGGAGAGGAAGACCAGAATGAGCGCGAAGAGCGACTGAGCCGAGGCGATAAGCTGGAAGATGATCGGTGTGCCCGGCCGCAAAGTGTAATCGACCCCGTTCTGCAGCGCGCAGGACGGGGCATCATGCGGCGGGGTAAGTTCCATCAGCCGACCGGGCAGGGTGCACGGCTCCGCCCCGGCCCATGGGCCAAAGGGCAGCACGCGGCCAAAGGAATACGACAAAGCCTCGCCCCAGCTCGAAGCCGTTGGCGGCAGGGAATAGGCGTTGCCCATGCACCAGTAGAGGATAGCGAAGGTGAGGACTGATCCTGCGATCCAGATGACGGGCCGGATGATCGATGTGCCGAAATCCGAGATTGCGCCGTAGACGTCTGAGAATATACGTTCCCACATAAGGACGTGTTCGTCGCGCCGCTTGCGACGGGCTTTCAGCTCAAGCTTGAAGAAGCGCGCCTCTTGCGAGCGATCTCGCCGTTCTTCCATGATTTGCTTCAGTGTGCGGTAGCAGTCTTCCAGTTCGCCATAATATTCCGAGCGCTCGGAATCGGCTTTGGCTTCGAATTCGACGTTTTTTTCTTGGCGGACTTTAAGGAATTTCTGCTTCCAGCTTTCGAACTTCGGGAACGGCTCGTCTTTGTCATTACCTTTTCCTACCGCAGCTTTTTGTTCCGCTGCGTGTAAGCGGCGTAGTCCCTGATGCCAGCTGTTCGTCAACGCTTTCGATAATTTTTTGTCCGGCTCCAACTCGCGGTTCATGGCGCCGCGCAGATAACTACTTCGAAACGAAATGCCGCGATGAAGTTTACTGTCGTGAAAGGCTACAGGTCGCAGAAAGACACTGTTTTCAAATGAAGTTTGCGAATGAAAGTCGCGATTATCGAAAAAAACCTCTTCAAGGAAAAGTGTGCTTGCGAAGCTGACATTTGTAAAAGACCGCTTTGAAACCCAGCTAGGCTGTGAAGGAAAGTTGATATCAAAATTGCCGGTTGATGCATCAGTTGTAACAGTACCGATAGCGCTGTCTGTTATGACGCTAGCGCTCTTGCCATTGAAATATGCGGGGCCGACAAACTGCGCATCTTCGAACGAAGTATCGCCAATGAAGGCGGCCTCTTCGAACCATACTTCTCTGAGAAAGGTGGCTTCGCTAAACGATGTATCCTTTGCAAAGGTGGCATCTGTGAACCACGAAAGTTGGGCGAAAGCGGCCTCAATAAACCAAGCGTCCCAAGTGAAATTTGTTTGGTCGAACGAGGCCTCCCCTCTAAAGGCGGCCTTGTTGAATCCGGCGCTACCGGCAAACCTAGCTCTATCAAAAGAGGCTTCCCCTCCAAAGAAGGCGTCGATGAACCATCCGTCGTCGCCAAACTTGGTGTCTTCAAACCATGCATCCCGGGCAAAGTAAGCTTCACTAAAAAAGGCGTCTCCGGCGAATACAGCAGAGTCGAATGTGGCGCGCGAGGCAAACGTTGAAGCGTCGAACCATGCGCTTCCCGAGATAGTGGTGCTGGCAAACCAAGCCCCACCGGAAAATGTTGCTTTGCTGAAAACGGCGCTGCCAGCAAATGCAGCGTTGGTGAACCAAGCAGGACCTGCGAATGAAGCCTCGCTGAATTCGGCGTTCTGGGCAAAAGTTGCATCGTCGAAAGAGGTCAGTCCGAAAAAATCAGCAGAATTGAAGGAGGCAAGACCAACAAACGCACAAGAGTCACAGCAGATGGCGAGTTTCGAGCGCAGCGTTCTTGTCTGCTTCTGTACTGATAGGCGTTGAATCTCAAAGTCCGTGAAAATGCCGCCTTGGAGCTGAGCGCGCCAGTCGATTTTGTCGTCCCAGCCTCTTGCAAATGCCCGACTATCGACATTGCAAAGTTTGTTTTCGATCAGCTTGTCTAGCGTATTGAGCGGATCGTCGGTGTTCCGTGTCGAACAAGTTCCATCCGGCCAAAGGAAAGGAAGATGTAGCGGCGTAAAGCGCCAATTCCGACCTTTATACTTTACGGGCTTGCCATTCGCGTCTTGCCAGACCTTCAACTGATCCTTTTGATCGCGCCAGTAATCCTGAAGCGTTGCTGGTCGAGCACTCGGACCGAAACGTTCTTCTAAATTAGGATGGTCGGATCCTGTATACTGATCATCTGGTTCCGGCTCGGCACCTTTTTTACGGACGACCCAGCCCTGCCATTTATGATCCGCCAGTCCCTCCCAAGACCAGTCTTCCGCCCACCAGCGGTCCCACCATTCCTGGCTGATGCCTCTCACGCCGCCTGCCATGATGTGTCCCTCCAGCCCGAACCCCGTGCCCCAAACCTTAGCCCGGTTTGCGCGGAAGTTGAAAGATGGTTTCCCTCGCGCACCCCCTAGTCAGGGCAAAGGCTGTGCGCCAATGTTCAAGGGAAGGACGCGCCGAAAAGAGCGCGCCGCAACAGGAGGAAGACCCCATGAAAGCTGCCGTGATGCGGGAGGCGAACAAGCCTCTGTCGATTGAAGAGGTGACGATTTCCAAGCCGGGCCCGCGCGAGGTTCTTGTGCGGCTGAAGGCGGTGGGGGTCTGTCATTCGGACGTTCATTTCTGGGATGGGGCGTTCCCGGCGGAGATGCCGGTGATCCTCGGCCATGAGAGCGCAGGTATCGTCGAAGAGGTGGGCAGCATGGTGTCGGCGGTGAAGCCGGGCGACCATGTCGTGTCGATCCTCTCGCCGTTTTGCGGAACGTGCGAATACTGCCTGACGGGGCATATGTCGGTCTGCCACACGGTGAATGGCGAGCAGTTCAAGCGCCAGGCGACCGAGGCGCCGCGCCTGTCGATTGGCAAGGAAAAGGTCAACCAGTTCCTGAACCTGTCCTCCTTTGCCGAGCAGATCCTCGTGCATGAAAACACGCTCTGCGCGATTGACCCGGAGATGCCGATGGACCGGGCCGCGCTGATCGGGTGCGGTGTGATTACGGGCGTCGGGTCTGTCTTTCATGCGGCGAAGGTTGAGCCGGGCTCGACCGTCGCGGTGATCGGGTGCGGCGGGGTTGGCCTCTCGACGATCAATGGCGCGGCGATTGCCGGGGCCTCGCGGATTATCGCGGTGGACCTCTCGGACGAGAAGCTCGCCATGGCGAAGAAGTTCGGCGCGACCGATTTCGTCAATCCCAAGAATGGTGACCCGATTGAGCAGGTCAAAGAGCTGACGGGCGGCGGGGTCCACTATTCCTTTGAGTGTATCGGCCTGAAGCAGACGGCTGAGCAGTCCTACATGATGCTGCGGCCGCGCGGTGTCTCGACGATTATCGGGATGATCCCGCCGGGCGTGAACATTGAAGTGCCGGGCATCGAGCTGCTGGTGACGGAGAAGCGTCTTCAGGGCGCGGTGATGGGCTCCAACCGGTTCCGGGTCGACTTCCCGCGGCTGATTGAGCTCTACAAACAGGACAAGCTGCATCTCGATGATCTGGTCTCCGACCGGATCGGGATGGAGGGGCTGACGGGTGCCTTGCAGAATCTGAAGGACAATAAGGGCAATGTTGCCCGGCAGGTCGTCGTTTTCGATTAGGCCGTCCTTGCCTGATTTATGGGCATGGCGGGCATGATTGTTCCGCTGGCCCGATTTTGCTGGTGCTTTTGGTCCCGGAGGTCCACCGTCTCTTCGAAGAGGCCGGGGGCGATCATGACGGGACACTTATCAAGACGCGATCTTATCTGGAATTTTTCCAGAGTGCTGGGCGTGGCCGGGGCCTATGCGGCTATGGAGGCGCTGGGCTTTGTGGCAAGTGCCGGGGGATATACCGGCCCGCCCAAGGCCGACACGAAACTTGGCGCGGGGAAGCGAGTTGTCATTCTGGGCGGCGGTATCTCGGGGCTTGTTTCAGCCTGGGAGCTGAAGAAGGCGGGCTATGCGGTGACGATCCTCGAAGCCCGGAACCGGCCGGGTGGCCGGGTCTGGACGGTGCGGCGCGGCACGCTGCTGGAGCATGACCATCTGCCAGCGCAGCGCTGCGAGTTCTCGCAAGGCCAGTATTTCAATGCTGGCGCAGCGCGTATCCCGTCGGTGCATCACGGCGTGCTTGCCTATTGCCGCGAATTTTCCATTCCGCTTGAAACCCATGTGAATGAGAGCGGAAGTGCGAAGTTCACGCATTCGAAAATTCGCAATGGCCAGCCGATTGAGCGTCGGCAGATCGATAATGATGTGCGCGGCGGGGTGAGTGAACTGCTCGCTAAGGCGACGAAGGGCGGCGCGCTGGACCAGCAGATGACCGCCGATGACAAATCGCGATTGCTTGAGTTTCTCAATGGCTATGGCGCGCTTGGGAATGGCGGGACGTATGCCGGGTCCAACAGGAGCGGATATGAGGTTGAGCCGACCGTCCTGAACGTGCCGTACAACGCACGTGCGCCGATCCCTCTGTCTGAATTGCTGAATGATCCGGCGCTCGCCTGGAACATGCTGTTCAGCCAGACCATGTTCCAGCAGGCGACCATGCTGCAGCCGGTCGATGGGATGGATGCCATCCCTTACGCCTTTGCCGGGCGCCTGCGCGATGATGTGAGCTATGGCGTGGAGGTGAGCCAGATTCAGCGGACGGAACAGGGCGTTCGCGTCACTTACAAGCATAAGGAAGGCGCAAGCGGGGTGATCGATGCCGACTATTGCGTCTGCGCGCTGCCTTGCCCGGTGATTGAGTCTATCGAGACCGATTTCTCGCAGCTTGTCGAGGACGGGATCAAGTCCTTCGATTACGAGTCTGCCGGGAAGGTAGCCTGGCAATCAAAACGGTTCTGGGAAACCGATGAGCAGATTTATGGCGGCATTTCCTATGCCGACACGGACGCGAACCTTGCCTGGTATCCAAGCCAGAACTTCCAGTCGCCAGAGGGCATCATCATCGGCGCTTACAATTTTGTCGATCAGGCCGAACGGTATGCAGCCATGCCCTGGGCGGGCCAGTTTGAGGCCTCGCGCGCATCGGTCGAGCGGATCCATCCCGGCAAGTCAGCGCAGTTGCAACGGCCTGTCGCCATCAACTGGAAGCACGTCCCGCACTCAAAGGGGGCGTGGGCGCATGAAAGCTGGGGCCCGGATGATCCGGTCGAGCATGACACGCCAGAGATCAGGGCTGTGCAGGCGGGCGACGGCCCGGTTGTCTTTGCCGGACAGCATCTCAGCCCGATTGGCGCATGGATGGAAGCGGCAGTGCGGTCCGCCCACGTGGCAGTCGGGCAGATCCATGAAAGAACAAGAGCAATCTAGGAGGAAACCATATGAGAAAAATGAGCAAGGCAGGCCTTGGCGCTATCGTATCGACACTCGCGCTTGTCGCGTGCGCGACGGAATCCGTGGCACAGGACGCGGATGCGACGGCGCCAGCTGCGGCAGAAGAAATCAACCGGATCGCGATCCCGAATTCAGACTTTCCAATTTCCATGGGCGTGGTGATCCCGCCCGGCGCCGAGATCTATTATGTCAGCGGCATCGTTCCGCAGGCGATTGATGCCGAAGCCGACCCCAATAGCCGCGAGGCCTATGGCGATACCAAAGCGCAGACCGAAACCGTGCTGAAAGAGATGCAGGCCCGGATGGAAGATGCTGGCTGGTCGCTGGGCGATATCGTCATGATGCGGGTCTATCTGGTCGGCGATGAAGCGACCGGCGGGCGGCTGGATTTTGGCGGCTTCATGCAGGGCTATTCGCAATTCTTCGGGACGCAAGAACAGCCGAACAAACCTGCACGGGCGGTGGTCGAGGTTGCTGGATTGATCCGGCCGGGCTGGCGCGTCGAGATCGAAGCGCAAGCGGCGCGAATTCCAGACTAGGCCCGCTTGCCGCGCAGGGCGGCGACAAGCGCGCGGGTGGCGGGCTGTTTCATTTCAGGCCGGGCGGTGATCAGCCGTGAGAGCCTGTTTCGCTCCTCGCGGGTCGCCCCGAGGTCATACAGCCAGGCAGCGAGCTTCATGGCGCGCAGCTGCTCTTCATTCGGTGTGAACGCGCCTTCGGTGGGGGCATCCCAGCGGGGCGTGTCGTAGGTTGGCGTGACCTTGTCGGCGGCGTTCGCGATGAGGAAGATGAAGCCCGGCGCGGCCGAAACATTCTTGATCATGACATCGGGGATGAGGCCCAGCCATTTCTGCTTCTGTTGCCAGCGATGGGTGTTCGGGCTGTTCTTGGTGCGCGCGCGCAGGCCAATGATGCGAAGGCGGCGTTGCACCGCGCGCCAGTCTGTCCCGCTCTCACGCGCCATGCGGTGAAGGACATGCACCAGCGTTTCCATCGTTCCGCCATAGGCCACCATATCCACCAGCGCGAGCGGACGCTCAGAGATGGCGAGGGCCTGAGGGTCAAGTCCATTCTGACGAAGTGTGGCTGCGAGACCATCGAAGGCGGGCTGCGGGATCGTGTCGACGTCTGAGTTGATCAGGCTGCGAGTGGAAAACGGGACGAGGTAGAGGGCAGGGGTGCCGAGGTGGCCATCAAAACAGCCGGAGAGATAATCATAGAAGTTCTCAGGTGTGCGGCCGATGAAGGCGAGGTCCGCACCATCACTGAATGCCAGGATGCGGGCGGCGGTCTCTCTCAACTCATTCAGATCCTCGCGGTGCAAACGAAAAGCTGCGGTTGGCTGCTCCAGCCAGCGGCCAAGCTGTTCGCGTTTTGCAAAGCTCCATCGGAAAGGCGCGGCCATGCGAGAGGGGTCCCCTGTGAGTTGGTCCAGGGACCGGTCATTCAGGCCACCGATTGACTTCGTCACCAATAGCCGGAACCGACGCGCTCGCCCCTCGTTGATGAGCGAAGCAGGCATTTCATGACGAAGTGACGCTGTCGATATAATTCAAAGACGACCGGGTGGACTGGATTGAAAAAGGGTTTTTTATCAGGCCAGCCTGACAGTGCCTATACGCATTGGGCCATTATTGGTCTTTTTGTGATGATGGCCGTCGGTGCGCTATCGTTCGCGCAGGCTTTTTTCATACCGGTCGTGTTTGCAGTGTTGCTGGCCCTGATCCTGAGCCCGATCCGCCGGTTTCTTGGCCGGATGGGGATCGGCCCGGGCATTGCTGCCGGTATAATCATGACGGCGTTCTGCCTGAGCGCCGTGTTCACGCTTTTTGTCATCTCGAATTCGCTCTCGACAATATTGAGTGACGAGCCGCAGATCATGAACAAGCTGCAGCAGCGCATCAATGAGATGACGGGTGTGCTGGACCCGGTGCGCGAAGCCGGCAAGCAGCTGGAAAAGATGCAAGGCTCGCCGGATGCGCCGGAGCGGGTCGTTGTGCGTGAGGAAGGCATATTCAGCCTCTGGGCAGAGACAACGCCTTATGTGGCCGGTCAGGTCATGTTGATCGTGGTGCTGGCAACATTCCTGATCGCGTCGGGCGACATGTTTTATGAAAAGCTGGTGCAGGTGATGCCGAACCTCGCCAGCAAGCGCAATTCTGTGCGGATTGCGCGGGAAATGGAGCATCAGCTCTCACGCTATTTCCTGACGATTACGGCGATCAATCTGGTGCTGGGCTTCGTCGTCGGGATGGCGATGTGGGTGCTTGGTATGCCCGATCCAGTCTTCTTCGGTGTCGCAGCCTTTGCGCTGAACTACATCCCTTATGTTGGCTCCATTGTCGGGATTTTCTTCGCCTTCATGATGGGGATCGTGACTTATGATAATATCTGGATGTCGTTGGCACCGCCTTTTGCATATTGGCTTATCAACACGATTGAGGGCCAGTTTATTACGCCTGTGGCGGTGGGACGGCGCCTGAAACTTAACGCTGTAGCCGTGTTCCTGTCTCTCGCCTTCTGGGCCTGGCTCTGGTCGTTTGTTGGCATGTTCCTCTCGACGCCGATGTTGATCGCGCTTGCAGCGTTTGCAGAGCGTACGCCGCAACTTGGCTGGTTGAATACCTTCCTCGAAGGACGACGGCCTTGCACCGATGAAGACACCGCGATCGTGCAAGATGTGATGGACGATTCCGATGCGTGCGATCTGGACGATAAGGATATGGATGTTCCGGCTGAGGAAGAGGCAGAGGATCCGGAAAAGCCGGGCGAGGACGATGACCGGGTTGCGCCTGCGCTGAGCTAGGCGTCAGACGCGGTGTCATCCGCTTCGTCTTGAACCTCGCTGAGGCCAATGGCGACGAGAATTGCGAGCGCGCTCATCCCGGCGAGCGTTGCCAAAACCGCCGGAACACCCGTCAGCTCTGCCATGATGCTGAACGCGCCGCCGAGCGCCAGCAGAATACCGATAATCGTATTCGACAAGGCTGTGTAAGCCGCCCGCGTTTCTGGTGTCGCCATATCGACAAGATGCGTCGAGCGCCCCAGCCGGACGCCCTGATAGGCGATCATCAGCGCGAAGATCATGAGCGGTAGCGACCACGACTCGTTAAGCAGGCCCATCTCGTTGAGGATAAGCGTGCCGACCAGAGCGATGGTGGCTGCAAGAGCTGAGAAAATAAGAACCTTGCGGCTGGAGCGGTCCGCGAGCCGGCCCCACACATAGGCGCTGAGCAGCGTCGCGGTTGCTGACGCAACGACCAATAGACCAAGGCCGCCCCACGCATTGCCAGATTGCTGGGATGTGCCGAGCGTCACCATGAAAGGCGGCGCCAGGGCGGTTGAGATGAGCAGGCCGCGTGTTGCGATGAAGCGGCGCAGCTGGGCGTCTGTCGCCAGCAATTTGAAATTGTCGAATGCCGCGGCCAGCGGATTGGCGCCGCCTTCAGTGGCACCGGGTTCTTCCTCGAGTGTGGAGAACAGAGCGGCAGCGAAAACCCAGAGCGCACCAGCCAGAAAAATCCCGGCCAGCACGATGGGCATCCGCCCGATAAACCCTGTTGCCAGCAACGCACCGAAGACAATCACGAAGAGCGCCGAAACAGAGCTCGCAGTGCCCGTTGCCGTTCCGCGCCGGGATTTTGAAACGGTTTTGCCGAGCACGTCCTTATAGGTCACCGAACAAACGCTGCGCGCAATTGCAAGCACACCGAGTGCAAGAATGATGGCAAGGCCTGCAGCTTCGCCTTCAAGCGTCAGGGCGGCAATGGCGATGGAGATGGCCGCGATGCCCTGGACGATGCTTCCGACCGTCCAGGCCCACTTGCGTAAAGGAAGGTGCCTCAGGCTTGCGGCCGTGAACAGTTGCGGCAGGAGCGCACCAGACTCCCTTACGGGTACGAGCAGGCCGATGAAGAGCGCCGGCGAGCCGAGCTGCGTGAGAAGCCAGGACAGAACGAGCTTAGGATCGATCAGCCCGTCCGCCATCTTTGTGGCCGCGAGCGAGACGATATGGGTGAAAAAGTTGCGAGGTTGATGATTGCAGGCGCTTTCCGGGATATCGCGGCACACGCGGCCTTCATCATCGGAGGTCAGCATCCTGTAAGCCTTGTCGAGGGATGTCTCCGCCACTTGCTCGTCTTTCCTTCAAATCCTTCAGCTCTGCGCAGATAGAGCGCCTTCAAGCACGGTCAATCAATTGTCGTTTGTGAGCTGTGCGACGTGTCCGGCTGGCGGGAGATCGGGAACGCTCTGTCGCCTCGATCCGTTAAGTTGCTATGTCCGACACCGACACGACAAAGCGCTCGCCCTTGAGAGACAGGGTAAAGGAATGGGCGCGTGGACCGTGGTTGCTGCCCGTCGCAACGCTTATCGGATTTATCGAGAACACATTTATACTTGCGCCGATGGAGCCGGTCTTCATGCCGCTAATGGTCTTGCGCCCCAAACGTGCGTGGATGGTCGCGGCGGCCCTTCTTCTCGGCAATGTGCTGGGCGGTCTGGCCATGTACGGGCTGGGCGCGGTGTTCGCCGAAGAGGCTATCGCGCCGCTGATGAGGATGCTGGATGCGACGGACACGTATGAGCAAACGCTCAAGACGTTCGATAATGATGGCTTTGCAACCCTGTTCATGATCGGCGTAACGCCCTTTCCGTTCCAGGTAGGTGTGGCCGCTGCCGGGGCGGCCGGATACTCCCTGCCGTTGTTTATTCTGGCTGTCGCGCTGTCGCGCTCCATTCGCTATTTTGCGCTGGCGGGACTGGTCATGCTGGTCGGTGAGCGGGCCGAAGAGGTGCTGAAAAAGCACCAGTTGGAGATCCTCTTGGTGGGCGGTGCGCTGTTTGCAGGTTTCGTCATTTACATGATCTTCTTCTAGGAGATTGCCGTTGGGGCTGGCTTGCGCGGCTCTGCCTTGATGCGCCATACCAGCGGCCTAGAGAGCCAGAGGGAGGCCGCAATATGACGGACACGGTCAAAGGGCATAGTGACCCAAAATTCGCAGAAGTTCGCGAAGAGTTTGAACGCAGTTTTGCCGAGCGCGGCGAGAAGGGCGCAAGCGTCTGTCTGAGCGTCAATGGCGAAACCAAGGTCGATCTTTGGGGCGGTGTTGCCAACACAAAAACCGGGGACGCCTGGACCGAAGACACGGTTTCAATCATCTTTTCCTGTACCAAGGCAGCGACGGCGCTCTGTGCGCATATCCTGATTGACCGTGGACAGATGGAGCTGCAGGCGCCGGTCTCGAAGTACTGGCCGGAATACGCCAAGAACGGCAAGGAAAACACGACGGTCCAGATGATGCTCAATCATGAAAGCGCGATTCCGGCGCTTCGTGAGCCGGTCAAGGAAGGTGGCTTCCTCGACTGGGACTACATGATCAAGCGGATGGAAGATGAGCCAGCCTGGTGGGAACCGGGGACGCGTAATGGCTATCACATGGTCAACTTTGGCTGGACGGTTGGCGAGCTTGTACGACGCGTTTCAGGCAAATCGCTTGGGCAGTTCTTTGCCGACGAAGTGGCCGGGCCGACTGGCGCTAATTTCTGGATCGGTATCCCTGAGGACGCCGATCTGAACATTGCCGGCATTCTGCCTCACATTCCAAGCCCTGAAGACCCGGTGTCGGACTTCATGAAGCTGCTGCTTAGCGATCCGAAGTCCATTCAGGCGCTGTCATTCCTGAACAATGGGGGCTGGGGCGCGAACGATGCCGATGCGCACCATGCCGAGATTGGCGGGGCCGGCGGTATCTCGAATGCGCGTGGGCAAGTGGCGATGTATACGCCGCTCGCCTGCAATGATGGCAAGCTTGTCTCGTCAGAGCGGCTGGCGGGTATGTCGATGGTGTCAACGGCGACACAGCGGGACGCGACGCTTCTGGTGCCGACGCGGTTTGCCTCAGGCTTCATGAAGTCAATGGACAACCGGGCCCTGCGTTCAGGCCAGGACCAGTCCGCGATTATCGGTGAGAAGGCGTTCGGCCATGTTGGCGCCGGCGGTCATATCGGGTTTGCGGACCCGGAATGCGGCCTCGCCTTCAGCTACACGATGAGCCAGATGGGGCAGGGCCTTCTGATGAATGATCGCGGCCAGTCGCTCATCGATGCAGCTTATCGCGCGCTCGGCTACAAGACGAACCAACCTGGCGCCTGGGTCCGTTAGTGCGGTCAGACGGCTTGGCGGATATGGCTTTCGATGTGGTCGTCGCCGAATTCGATCTGTAGCACCATATGCGCGTCGCCGGCCGATAGTGGCTTGCTGTAATAGTAGCCCTGGATATTGCGGCCACCGAGTTCGCAGACGAGGTCAAACTGCTCCTGCGTTTCCACGCCTTCAATGATGCAGCCGATTTCGAGGTTCTCACACAGGCTGAGGATTGAGCGCAGGACGTTTGAGCTCTTTTCGTTGCGCAGAAGGTCCCGGATAAAGCTACGGTCGACCTTCAGCGTGTCGATTGGCAGGCGATGGACATAGGCGAGGCTGGAAAAGCCGGTGCCAAAGTCATCGATGGCCACATGAGCGCCGGACTCGCGAATATAGTTCAACACCACATTCGCGCTCTCGAAATCTTTCATCACGGCGGACTCGGTGATCTCGAAGACCAGGCGGTTGGCCGGGAAGCCCTGTTTCTGGGCGATAGAGAACAGACGCATAAGCGGTTCGACTGATGTCAGGCTGACAGCAGACAGGTTGAAGCTGAGCGTGAGGTCTCCGGGCCAAAGGCGCGCTTCGGAGACCGCCTTGCGGAATAGCACTTCGGTCAACCGGCCGATCATGCCAATATTCTCGGCGGCCTTGATGAAGATGTCGGGGCGCACGCTGCCAAGGGTTGGCGAGAACCATCTTGCAAGCGCTTCCAGACCGCGCGAATGACCGCGGTCAAGGTCCAGAACGGGTTGAAACTCGACGCTCATTTCGGCTTCAAGGTCTGCGTGGCGCAGGGCCTGTTCGAGGGCACTGTTCGCGAACACCATCCGCTCATGTTCGACGGTGAAGAACACCGGTTCCGATTTTGCGTTCTGTTTGGCGTAGTACAGCGCATAATCTGCGCGATCAAAGAGCAGGCTTCGGGTGTCGGCAGCGCTCGGATACCGGGCCATGCCGATGGTCGCCCCCAGATTGGCTGACCCCTCGTCGAACTGATAGGACTTGCGCAACGCCATGCAGGCCCGGCGCGCCGCGACTTTCACCTCTTCATCAGAGCCTGGTTCGCGGAACAGCAGACCGAATTCGTCTCCGCCCAGCCGCGCAATGAGGACGTTTTGGTCCTGGAACGTTTCGTTCAGTCGGTGAGCTGTTTCCACCAGCACCTGGTCGCCAGCAGGATGGCCAAACACGTCATTGACCTGTTTGAACCCATCCAGATCGAGAAGCGCGACCACGAAACTGTTACTGGCCGTTTCGCTTTTCTCAACGAGGTCATCGATATCCGCGAGAAACTGACGGCGGTTGGCAAGTGTCGTAAGACTGTCAGTATTGGCGAGGCGCTTATTTTCTTCGTAAAGCGCCTGAAGGCGAAGATGTTGTTCTCGCTGCTCGCGCTTTTGCAGGATCATCTGGGTGAAGTCGCGCTCACTGCTGGAGAGAATAGACGCCAGAACAAGCGCGACCAGTGTCAGATTAATGGCGACATTGGAGTAGGCGAATGAGTTCTGCATAAACAGGAAGATGCAGGTCACTGGGATGACCGTTGCCAGCACGAGCATCGCGGCTGCGCGTATGTGCATGAGGCAGAACGCGCAGGCGATTACGGAGACAGAGTTGAAAAAGAGGGCCTGAGCGTTCTGATCCGGTGTGCCATATGGGAGGAAAGAGATTCCCCAGATGCTGAACGCCAATGCCAAAGGCACAACGAGCCAGGTCGTGCGGGTGAGGCTGGCATGTATCTGCTCGTCAGAGAACACCTTGTGTCGGCTGCGAATATATTTGGTCGTGCGCGCCACGGTGATTGCGAACAGGAAAATCGGGAATATGACCGTCAGGAAGAGGGGCGCAGTGGTGGCATGCGTGGCCGAAAGGCCGATCATATTGATCGTCACAATGCCGTACATCAGGGGCAATTGCTTGCTCAACGCCCTGTACCGAGCCCTGTTCAGGTCAGCTTGCTCTGCGTCGATACGCATGAAACTCTGCAATGTCCGCAGCAATAGTTGATCCTCCATACTGGCTCAGCCTGTTGTATATTACGGGAAATTTAAATGGCTCTTTCACGGATACAGCAGATTTCATCTATTTTAGATATTAGTTCAGCGTTGAGCGCTTGCAGGCGACGGCTTGCATGGCATGGGCCGCACCGCCACATGGGTGGCGAAAAACTGAGGTCAGGATTGTCAATTGAGTTCGCTTTCATCCCACTCTGAAGATTTCGTCGCAGGCTTTACGTCAGAGAGCCTGCCGATCAGCGGCCGGATCGTGCGCATGGGCGCAGGGTCTCTATCACCTGTGCTGCATCGGCACGCCTATCCCGATCATCTCGCTGAGATACTGGGCGAGGCGCTGATCCTGTCGACCCTGGTCGGATCTGCGATGAAGTTTGAAGGACGTGTGCTGACGCAGGCTGAGGGCGACGGGCCGATTTCGATGCTGGTCGGGGAATATCGCAAGGATGGCGGCGTGCGCGCCTATGCCAAATTCGAGCAGGAGCGCTGGGCCTATCTGGAAAAGGTCAACAAGGGCGCCAAACCCCACATGCCGCAATTGTTTGGTCCGCAGGGTGCCCTGGCGCTGATTATCATTCAGGACCGGCACAATGTTCAGCCCTATCAAGGTATCGTGCCGATGATGAAAGGCTCGCTCGCTGAATGCGCCACTGATTATTTCAGGCAGTCGCAGCAAATTGAGACGCACCTTGCCATTTCGGTCGCCAGAGACGTTGCCGGAGACTGGCATGGCGGTGGCCTGATGATCCAGAAAATGGCCAGTGATGATGCCCGCGGCGATACCGCAGACGGCTGGCGCGAGGCCGAAGCCCTGTTTGGAACCCTGTCACCAGAGGAACTCAGATCAGAAGAAGTTGCTGCGCCTGACCTGTTATATCGTCTGTTCCATGAAGGGGGCGTGCGGATGCAGGCTCCCGAAGCGCTTATCGATCAATGCACGTGCAATGAGGAGCGCCTTCGCGAAACTCTGGGCGGAATGCCCGACGAGTCATTGCGTGAGATGGTAGAGCCGGACGGGACGCTGAAGGTCGACTGTCAATTCTGTGCGCGCCACTACGATATTCCGATCGAAGCGGTTACCGGTTCGACGAATTAGAGCCTGGACTCAAAAAAGGCGCATCTCCGGGGGGAAGTGGAGATGCGCCTATTGGTCAGCTGCTGCAGCTGAAAATATTGGGCCGAACTTGCCAGCATTCTGCTGACAATATCGAAGGCCTCAGTGCATTGCCATCCTGGCGTTTGCAAAGAGTATATGCGCGCCCGACGCAAACCGTTCCAAAATATATTGAAGCTATTTTGAGCTTTTCCCGATGGGGCCAGACGGCGCGCATTCTGCGCACTTTAGATGTCTGTACGGGCGTCCAATTCTTGGACCTTCACAAGATAATATGCTTAACGAGCCCTATCGTTCCATGCGAATGCAGATTTAACTGACATATCTCGCGCTCTGCCGCCGCGGAATGGCTGATTATCTCTCGCCAGCTGTGCGCGCGGTTCCTAGGGTTGCGGAAACAAATCAAGACAAGGGAAAACGCATCATGGAACGCATCAACAAGACATGGATTCTGAGAAGGCGTCCGGAGGGTGAAGTCAGCGACGGAGACCTTGAACTGGTCGAAGGGCCTGTGCGGGCACTCGAAGAAGGCGAAGTCTGCCTTCGCACGCTTTACCTGTCGCTCGACCCGACAAACCGCATCTGGATGTCCGACCGCGAACAATACATGCCGCCGGTCGCCATTGGCGATCCGATGCGCGGTGGCGGTATCGCTGTTGTTGAAGAAAGCCGTTTCGATGGACTGGAGCCGGGCGATATCGTCAATACCGGGCTCGGCCAGTGGTCACTCTATCAGGTCAAGCCTGGCAAAGAGGTCAACAAGCTCCCGGTTCTGCCAGGCGTGCCGCTGACCGCATATATGGGACCGATCGGGATGACCGGCATGACGGCTTATTGTGGCCTGATGTATATTGGGCAGCCGAAGCCCGGTGAAACGGTTGTCGTCTCCGCCGCTGCGGGTGCGGTCGGATCGATGGTTGGACAGATCGCGAAGATACAAGGGTGCCGGGTCGTTGGTATCGCGGGGTCTGACGAGAAATGTGAGTGGCTGACGAAAACCGCCGGCTTCGATGCCGCCATAAACTACAAGAAAGAAGATGTCGGCGCGGCGCTCGACAAGCATTGCCCGGATGGCATCGACATCAATTTTGAGAATGTCGGCGGCGAGATCATGGATGAGGTAATCCTGCGCCTCAATGACTTCGCACGCATGCCGCTCTGTGGGCTGATCTCAAGCTATAACGCGACCGAGCCTGTGCCGGGGCCTTACAATTTCTCGATGCTGCTGATGCGCCATGTGACGCTGAAAGGCTTCATCGTCACCGACTTCATGGAGCACTTTGCTGAAGGCAGGCAGGCGATGGCCAGCTGGTTGTTGGAAGGCAAGCTCAAATTCGCGACCGATGTTGTCGAAGGCCTTGAAAATGCGCCGACATCGCTGGAGCGGCTTTTCACGGGGAAAAACCTTGGAAAGCTGGTCGTGAAAGTCTCTGACGCGCCTTAAAGGGTGCGTCTAACGCTCTGTCATATCGAACTTTTCGGCGTACCGGCCTTTTGCGCCGGAATAATAAGCCCGCACGCCTGCGAGGTCAGCTTCATAGTCGCCCGTTGTTTCGTAGATGCCTGCTATACGGATGGTGCGGGCACCATAGTCGAGTACGCTGATGATGAGCGGTACATCTGCGCGCCGCGCGATCCGGTAGAATCCGCTCTTCCACTCGCGCGTGGCTGAACGTGTGCCTTCAGGCGCAACCGCAAGGATCAACCTGTCTTCCTGCGCAAACGCCACGGCCATCTGGTCGACCATGTCTCGCGCAGCCTTGCGGTCTACGGGGACGCAGCCGAGCCAGCGGATCAGCCAGCCGAACGGGTGATCGACGAGCGCCTGCTTGCCGATCCAGCGCAGCTTGATGCGGTAGAAGCCAGCAGCGGCGAGCATCCACATCCCATCCCAATTGGAGGTGTGCGGGGCGGCAATCAGCACTGCCTTATGCGGCGCGGGCCAGTCGCCTTCGACTTTCCACCCGCCAAGGCCGAGATAAAGCGCGCAAAACTGTCGCCAAAGCCAGCCAAAAGGCCCGCGCCGATCGGAAGGGGACGGGCGCTTGGTGGCAAGGGGGGAGGTTGCGGTCATCGGCGCACACTGGGGGCAATTGGGCTACCCGCGCCAGCAATCAGGGCGGGAAAACGCTGCATTGATTCCCGCAGGGCGCTAGTCTGGTCCGTATTTCAGGTGCCGAGGACGCTTAGGGGGATGCGGGGCGAACGTCCGATGCTTTTTGCTACCGGTTAAAAGCGCGCTGGATGACATACAATCACCAAACGACTTCGCTGATGTTGACGGCGCGGGCCGCGCAGTGCCCGCCGCGCGGGAGCTGGCGGACCTGGCTGGCGCTCGGCGGACGCGGCGCAGGCAAAACGCGGACAGGTTCCGAATGGGTGCGGTTTGCTGTCCTTTATGGCGGCATCTCGCGGATCGCGCTGGTTGCACCGACCATGCATGACGCGCGCGAAGTCATGATCGACGGGGAGTCTGGCTTGCGCCGCATCTGCCGCGCCGGTGAGATAATGCCTGACTATGAAGCCTCAAGGCGGCGTCTCATCTGGCCGAACGGGGCGCAGGCGCAGGTGTTCTCGGCCGAAGACGCCGATAGTCTTCGCGGGCCGCAGTTTGAACTTGCCTGGTGCGATGAAATTGCCGCCTGGAGTGATGCAGAGCCTGTCTGGGACATGCTTCAAATGGGGCTGCGTCTTGGTGAGCGTCCGCGTGCGCTCCTGACGACGACGCCCCGGCGGCGACCTTTGATCCGAAAACTTATGAGTGATGCGAGCGTCGCGGTGACGCGCTCGAAGACGGTCGAGAACAGTGAGCATCTGTCTCCAGCTTTCCTGGCGCATATGCAGGCGCGCTATGGCGGCTCGCGGCTTGGCCGGCAGGAGCTGGACGGTGAGTTGCTGGACGCCGATGAAGGCGCGCTTTGGACGACAGCGATGCTGGAGCTAGCGCGAGCGAGCGCGCCTCCAGAGACGTTCTCCGAAGTTATCGTCGCGATCGATCCTCCAGCGAGCGTTGGTCCAAAGGCGGATGCGTGCGGGATCATCGCGGCTGGCGCGGCCCGCTCGCCGGAGCGCCGAGACCATGTCTGGGTGCTGGCGGATGAGACGGTTCAGGGCGTCACGCCGCTTGTCTGGGCGCAGCGGGCGATCAATCTTGCTGTGCGAGTGGGAGCTGGCCAGATCGTCGCGGAGGCCAATCAGGGCGGGGAAATGGTGCGAAGCGTCCTGCAGTCTGCTGGATGCAAGCTGCCTATCCGGTTGGTGCATGCCCGCCTGTCAAAGACGGAGCGCGCGGCGCCGGTCATCACGCTTTATGAGCAGGGTGGTGTTTCGCATGCAGGCCGGTTTGCCGAGTTGGAAGAAGAGATGCTGAGCTTCGGCTCCATTGAGCCTGGCCATTCGCCTGACAGGGTCGATGCCCTCGTTTGGGCTGTGACGACGATTACTGAGCAGATCGGCCGTCGGCCGCGGGTCCGGCGGCTTTGAGCGGCGGAAGAAAGTGCGCCGTCCATCCCGAAATCGCCCGGTGATGCAGCGTTTTCACAAAGCGTCCGACCGGATGGCCCGCCCGTCTAGGCTTCTCAAATCGACGAAGAGCTGAAGGCGGCGAACGAAACAGTCGTTTGCTTCCGGGCATAAGGAGACCGCCGCGCATGAGATGGCCCTGGACTAAAATCGAGACGCGTTCTGCCAGAACATCGCTGGTTGCGCTGGCGAATTTGCCATCGAATGGATGGGGCGGTGTCGATGCCGGCACCTTGATGCGTGACGGCTATATCGGCAACGCAATTGTCTATCGATGCGTGCGCATGATCGCAGAAGCCGCCGCTTCCATTCCGCTGAAATGCAGTGATGAGACGGCTGGTGAATTGCTGTCGCAGCCTTCGCCGGATGAGGCAGGCCGGGTCTTTCTGGAGCGCCTTTATGGCGACCTTCAGATTACCGGAAATGCCTGGGCTGAAGCGGTTACGCTCGCCGGAGATGAGACGCCGAAAGGTCTCTTCGCACTCCGTGCCGATACCGTCCGCCCGATGACGAATGCGCAGGGCGGACTGATCGGCTGGACGGTGCGCCAGCGCCGCGGCGAGCGCTCTATTGCGCGCGAGTCTGATGGGTGGATCCCTGTGCTTCATCTGAAGCTCTACCACCCATCCGATAGTGTCCTTGGCCTGTCGCCGCTGGCGGCCGCGCGCAAGGCGCTTGATATTCACAATGGGGCAGCCGCCTGGGCGAAGGCGCTGATCGACAATGCGGCCCGTCCGTCGGGCGCGCTGGTCTATGGGCGCGATGGCGCAACGCTGACGCCTGACCAGTTCGACCGCCTGAAAGACGAGCTTGATAGTGCACATACGGGCGCAGCGAATGCGGGTCGGCCATTGCTGTTGGATGGCGGCCTCGACTGGAAGCCGATGTCCCTGTCGCCAGCGGAGATGGATTTTGCTGGCACACGCAATGCCGCCGCGCGCGAAATTGCGCTGGCGTTTGGCGTGCCGCCCATGCTGCTCGGCATTCCGGGCGACAATACTTACGCGACCTATAAGGAGGCCAATCTGGCCTTCTGGCGGCTCACGGTTTTGCCACTGGTTCACAAGGTGTCAGACGCTCTGGCGATCTGGCTGTCAGCGCGCTTCGACGATGTCGCGATCCGCCCGGACCTTGATGAGGTGCCAGCTTTCGCAGCGGAGCGTGAGGCGATGTGGACGCGTCTGGAAAACGCGTCATTCCTCAGCGTGGATGAGAAGCGCAAACTGGCGGGTCTGCAATGATCTGGCCGGTCAGCCCTCAGACAGTGGCCGCGCGGCCCCGGCTATTCGCCGGAGACGCAGTTGCCGCCACCGTCACGCACGCTGCACGGATCGTTCGCGTCAAGCCAGGCTTTCGCCGGTTCGAGGTTTTCCATGCAGGACGCGGGCGCGTTGGGAAAATAGTGACTGCGATAGTACTGGTAGACCATCTCCTTGAGGATCTGAGCCTTTCGCGGCGGAGACACCGGATAGGTGTCCGCGATCATCAGGTCACCAAGCGCACATTGGGGATAAGCCTCAGTCCAGTCGCGCACCCAGACGCCGCGTGTGAGCGCGCGGTAGAGGTGAGCGGTGCCGCGTTGTTCTGGCGAAAGATCGTCGCGGGCCAGCAGATCTGCATAAGCGCGCTCGGATCCAGGCTTCGGGTTGGCGTTGTAGGCAGCTTCGTAGAGCGACTTGAACTCTGCATCCGACAGTGTCGGCGGCGCGGCTTCGACGACGGGGGCATCGCTGGCGGTCGTTTCGCAAGCGGCCACAACAAAGAGTGCGGCGAGCGCGATGGATCTGATTTTCATGTGCTTTCGTTCCCTGAAATATCGTCGGCTAAAACTGCCATCGGGGCCGCGTCCTCGGCAATACCCCTGAGGGGGGATAGCGATGTTTGAGCGCAAACTGGCCGCTGGGTTTTTGCTGGCGCTTGGCGTGCAGACCAGCAGCGCTCTTCTCTGGGCGGGCGCGGCAGCGCAACGCATCCAGACACTGGAACAGCGCGTCGAGCTATCACGGCCTGTCGCCGAACGACTGGCACGCGTGGAAACGCACCTTGAGGCCATCGAGACACAGCTGGACCGGATCGAGACCCGGTTGGGGCAGCGCGATGAATAGGGCTGTGCTGATCGAAGGCTATGCCGCGCTGTTTGGTGCGCCGGACCTGTCAGGCGATGTCGTTAGGGCCGGGGCGTTCGCTCGAAGCCTGCGGCGCGGCGGCGTGCCGATGCTGATGCAACACAAGAGCGGTGCGCTGGCGGGACGGTGGACGCGGCTCACCGAAGATGGGCGCGGGCTTTTCGTGCGCGGCCTAGTCGAGGCTGATGGCTCCAAAGCGATGCTGAATGCGGGGTTGAATGGCCTGTCCATCGGCTTTCGCGCCCGGCTGTGGCGGCCACGCGCAGAAGGTGGGCGAGAGCTGATCGATGTCGATCTCGTCGAAGTGTCGCTGGTGGGCCAGCCCATGCAGCCGCGCGCAAGATTTTCAACAGTTGGAGGGGCTGCGCGGGCAGCCTGATGAAGGAGAGAAGATGACCAAGGAAACCAAGATGGCGGCGCCTGAAAAGGTATCGACCGAAGACGTGATGTCGGCGTTCGAAGCCTACAAACAAGCCAATGAGGCCCGCCTTACCGAAATTGAAGCGAAGGGCGCCAGTGATCCGCTGATCGATGACAAGCTGAAGAAGCTGGACCGCCGGCTGGACCAGCTGAGCCTGAAGGCGGCGCGGCCCGACACGGATGCGCCAGCTGTAGAGGCCGACACGGCCCGCGCGGATGCATGGTCGCGCTATATGCGCAGCGGCGATGAAAGCGGCCTGGCGCGGCTCGATGTGAAGTCGCTGTCTGCGGGTACGGACGATCAGGGTGGCTATACCGCGCCGGCTGAGCTGGACCGTCTGATTGAGGCGCGTCTGATGCAGGCCTCGCCCATGCGCCAGATTGCAAGCGTTCGGCAGACCTCTGCTGGCATCTATCGCAAGCCGGTGAGCCTCGGTGTTGGCGCGGCCTGGGCCGGTGAAACGGCAGCGCGTCCGGAAACCACGACAGCTGGGCTCAGCCTTCTGGAATTTCCGGCCGGTGAACTCTACGCCATGCCGGCGGCCACGCAGACTCTGCTCAACGATAGCTATGCTGACGTCGATGAATGGCTGGCGGATGAGGTTGAGGCGGCGTTCTCAGTTCAGGAAAGCGCAGCCTTTGTCACGGGCGATGGGGCGGGCAAGCCGCGCGGCTTTCTCGACTATACCATCGTGGCTGATGCCTCTCACGCCTGGGGGCAGATTGGCTCGGTGGCAGGTGACTTTACGGTCGATGATGCGGGCGACCAGCTGATCGATCTCATTCAGGCGCCAAAGAGCCAGTACCGGGCAAATGGCCGCTTCGTGATGAACCGCCGCACGGTGGCGGCTGTCCGCAAGCTGAAAGACGCCGATGGCCGCTATCTCTGGCAGCCGGGCCTCAATGGCGAGGCGCAAACCATCTTTGGCTATCCAGTGACCGAGCTGGAAGACATGCCGGACATTGGCACGGGCAATGCCGCAATTGCGTTTGGCGACTTCCGCCGGGGCTATCTCATTGCCGACAGGCAGGGCGCACAAGTGCTGCGCGACCCATATTCGGCCAAGCCATATGTGCTCTTCTACACGACCAAACGGGTCGGCGGCGGCGTCCAGAACTTCGATGCCATCAAGGTGATGGAGTTCTAGTCACCGGCATCTGATCGCGCCTCCCCGGAACGGGCCGGGGAGGCGACCTGGCTCTCTTTCAATTGGATAACTGACCATGACACTGACGGTGATTTCACCGCCGGGCGAGACGGCTTTGCCTCTGGCTGCGGCAAAAGCATTCCTGCGGATCGGGCATGATGGCGAAGACACGCTGGTTGCGGATCTTGTCGCCAGTGCGACGGCGCAGCTGGAGACGGCGACAGGCCTTGCGCTTGTAAGCCGGGTCCTGCGCCAAAGCTGGCGCTGTTGGCCTACAGGGTTTGGCGCTTCCGGCGCCTTGCTGCGACCTGGCCCGGCCAGAGCTCTGACAAGTGTGACGCTGATTGATGAGGCTGACAGCGAAACGGATCTCTCCAGCCTTTTTGAGCTGGTCGGTGATAGGCTTTGCCTCAAGCCATCGAGCTGGCTGCCGCCCATTCCATTGGGGGGGCGGGTTGAGGTGACGTTTGAGGCGGGGTTTGGAGCGGATACCGACATTCCGGCTGACCTTGTTCAGGCACTTAAGTCTATTCTCGCTTCGGCCTATCGACGGGGCAGCGATGATGGCATTCCTGATGAGGCCCGCGCGATTATCGCGGCTCGCCGGGAGGTGCGAATATGAGCGCCGACGGCATGATCTGGTCTGCCGGAGCAGACCTCCAGCGTGCATTTCTGATGGCTCTGCGAGCCGATAGCGACGTCCAGGCGCTGCTCGGGACACCGGCCCGCATCTATGATGACGAGACGCCCGAACCTGTCTTTCCGTGTGCGCAATTAGAGCGCCACGAAGTCGCTGATCGCGGCAGCGCGGGGAGCGCCGGGCAAGCCCATACGATCACGCTTGGTGTGCGGTCCCGCTTTGGTGGGCGGGCAGCGGCGCAGGAGATTGTTGGCACGCTGAGGGCGGCGACGGACAGGCTGGAGGTGTCGCTGAGCGGGCAGCGCATTGTGCTGGTCCAGACGGTCTATTGCGACGTGATGCGGACCAGCGATCTGCGCGAATTTCGCGGCATCGTACGCGTGCGACTTCTGACAGAGGAGGCGAGCTGATGGCTGGCCAGAAAGGACGCGATGTCCTGATCAAGATTTCCGATGGTGGGTCACCGGAAGCATTCACGACGCTGGCCGGTGTGCGGACCACCGAGATTGAGCTGAACCAGCGACCCGTCGATGCGACGAGTGCGGATAGCCCGGATGGCTGGCGCGAATTGCTGGCGGGCGTGGGTCTGCGCGCGATGCGGGTACGAGGGCGGGGCCTCTTCAAGGATGCGGCCAGCGATGCGCGCATGCGGAGCGTGTTCTTTGCAGGCGAAATAGCGCGATGGACGCTGGTCGTTCCGGGGCTTGGGTCTTTTGTCGGACCATTCCAGATCGCCCAGCTCTCCTGGGGTGGCACGCATGATGGCGAAGCGACGCTTGCGGTCGAGCTGCAAAGCGCCGGCGAGCTTGCTTTTGAGGTGGCGGCATGAACGGCGCGCGGGGCGAAACCAGCATTGTCGTGGACGGCGTTGAGCGGCGGCTTTGCCTGACTTTAGGGGCGCTGGCTGAGATCGAGACCGCGTTTGGCTGCCAAACGCTCGGTGAGCTTGAGGCGCGAATGCGGCGTCTGTCGGCGAGTGAACTGATGCAGGTGCTGTCGGCGCTGCTGCGCGGGGCAGGTGAGAGTGATGCGGCGGCTGCTTTGCAAGCCTCAGCGGTCGGTGCCGGGGCGGCGGCCAAGGCGGTCGCGGAGGCGTTTCGTGCTGCCCTGGACTGAGATGATGAAGGCGGCCGCGCTTCGCGGAGTTATGCCCCGATCATTCTGGCAGCTGTCTCTGAAAGAGTGGCGCGCGCTGTTTGGCGACGCTGGCGGCGTCATCGGCCGGACTGATCTGGCGCGCCTGATGGACCAACACCCCGACAAGGAAGGATCGTGAGAATGGACGAGTTTCAGGACAGTCTGACGCGTGCAGGCGATGCCGTCTCAGCGCTGGTCGAGGGGCCGGGCGCAGTGGCCGCGCGTTCGCTTGAGCAAGCCTTTGCCCGCGCGGGTGATGGCATAGAGGCCGCGCTTTCAAGAGCGGCCCGGTCAGGCGAGCTCGACTTCGCGCAGATGGCGCAGTCGGTGATTGCCGATCTCGCCCGGATTGCCGCTGAAGCGGCCCTGGCGCGGGCGGGGATTGGTCAGGCGTCACAGGCGTTCACGGTGAATATCAATGGGAGCGGCTCCGGCGCTGGCAGTCTGCCGGTCGGTGCGCGAGGGGATATCTCCAAGGCTGTCGCCAAGGCCGCAGCGATGGGAGGGCGCTACCGATGAGCGAGGACTTCTTTGAAGGGCGCTTGCCCGTGCCTGTGGGCCTCGGCGCGAGCGGCGGACCAGAGTGGCGGACTGAAACGATCACGCTGGCGAGCGGGCGCGAGGTGCGCAGTGCGAGCTGGAGCGAGGCGCGCCGGCGCTGGGATGTGGTGACGCCGCCTCTGTCGCGCAGTGGCTTTGCGGCGTTGCAGGGCTTCTTCAATGCGCGTCGGGGGCGGCTTCAGGGCTTCCGGTTCGCCGATTTGACGGAATTTTCGACGGCTGCGCCGGGGGAGAGTGTGAGCCATGAGGATGAGGCGATCGGCGTGGGCGATGGGACGCAGACGGTGTTTCAACTCGTTCGGTCTACCGAAAGCGGCGACCTGCAAATTGTTCGAAAGCCGGTCTCGGGCAGCATTTTGGTCGGGCTGGACGGGGTGCTTCAGACATCTGGTTGGAGCGTCGACACAGCGACTGGGCTGGTGACGTTTGAGGCGCCCCCGGCGGGCGGCGTCGTTGTGACGGCTGGGTTTGAATTCGACTGGCCCGTGCGCTTCGACACCGACTTTCTGGAAACGAGCTTTGAACAGCCCGGCGTGGGGCGCGTGGTCACGCTGCCTCTCGTTGAGCTTCGCTGAGGGCATTCGAGATGAAACTGATCGATAACGCTTTTGCTATGCGCCTGTCGGCCGATGTGCTCACGACATGTCTCTGCTGGCGTCTGGAGCGCCGGGACGCCGTCGTCATCGGGCTGACCGATCATGATCGGACGGTTCAGTATGACGGGCTCGATTATGAGCCGGGCGCGTCGGTTGCGGCGGGGCGGTTTGAGACGGCTGGCGGGCTTCGTCCTGGCCGCGCCTCTGCCGCAGGCGCGCTGTCAGCCGATGCGATCAGCGACGCGGATCTCGCCGCTGGTCTCTGGGACGGCGCACGCGTGGATGTGTACCGCGTGGACTGGGAGGCGCCTTCTCTCGGTGAGCTCATCTGGACGGGATACTTCACTGAGATTTCGCAGACGGGCGCTGGGTTCGAGGCGAGCCTCATCTCTCTAAAAGCCGATCTGGAGCGGCGTCTTGGCCGCAGTTATTCGCGTGGCTGCGATGCGCGCCTTGGTGATGCGCGCTGCGGTCTGACGGGCGTTGAGGGCGAGCGTTGCGACAAGCGGTTTGAGACTTGCCGAGACGTCTTCGCCAACGCCGAGAACTTTCGCGGGTTTCCGCATATGCCGGGACAGGACTTCCTGCTCGCCGGCCCATCCGGCAGCGGCAATGATGGGGGGCGGCGATGAAGCGCGCCGACATCATTGCGGCGGCGGAGGGCTGGCTCGGCACGCCGTATCAGCATCAAGCAAGCCGGAAGGGCGCCGGGACCGATTGTCTGGGGCTGCTGCGCGGCATCTGGCGTGAACTGGTCGGCGCGGAGCCGCAAGAGACCCCGCCCTATACGCCAGACTGGGCTGATGTTTCCGCGCAAGACACGCTGCTGGATGTCGCCCGGCGTCATCTTGTCGAGGTGCCGATTGGCGAGGCGCGAGCAGGCGACGTCTTACTGTTTCGAATGGGCCTTGGCTGCGCGGCCAAGCACTGCGCAGTGCTGACGGGGCCAGGGCAAATTATCCACGCATATTGGGGCCGAAATGTCTGCACCACGCGGCTGGTGCCGTGGTGGGAGCGGCGGATCGCCGGGGCGTTCAGCTTTCCGGGACTGGAGGATTAGGCAAGATGGGACAGATCATTCTTTCGCAGGTGGGGCAGGCGGCCGGGTCCGCTTTCCTGCCCAATGGCCTGAGCGTGTTCGGGGCGAACATCTCCGGCGCAGCCATTGGCGGCGCGATCGGCTCACTTGCAGGCTCGGCGATCGACGCCTCGCTGGCCTCGCCGATAAATGGCCCGCGGCTGAAATCGCTGCACATCATGGAGAGCCGTGAGGGCGCCGGGATTGCGAATGTCTATGGACGGATGCGCGTTGGTGGGCAGCTGATCTGGGCATCCCGCTTCAGAGAGCGCCGCCGTGAGCGATCTGCCGGCAAGGGCGGCCCCAAGATCACCGATTACAGCTATTCGGTCAGCCTTGCCGTCGCGATTTGCGAAGGACCGATCACGCGGATTGGCCGGGTCTGGGCGAATGGCGAGGTGATGGCGCTCGGCGAGGTTAACTGGCGCCTCTATAAGGGAGAGGAAGACCAGCTGCCAGACCCGCTCATCGAAGCGATTGAAGGGGCTGAAAAAGCGCCAGCCTATCGCGGGACCGCCTATATCGTGTTCGAGGATCTGCCGCTGGATGCCTATGGCAATCGCCTCCCGCAGCTCAGCTTTGAAGTGATCCGCGCCAGCGATGCTGCCGACGGCCTGAAAAGCCTTGTGAAAGGTGTGAACATCATCCCGGCTTCGGGCGAGTTCGTCTATGCGGCGACCGTGGTGCGCGAGCGGCGCTTTCCGGGGATTGAGCGCCCGCTCAACATGAATAATGGCAACGGGATTGCGGATTTCTCCCTGTCGCTCGATCAGCTTGAAGATGAGTTGCCATCCGCCAATTCAGCTGCGCTGACAGTGGCCTGGTTTGGCGACGATTTGCGGGTTGGACAATGCTCGGTCAGCACGGGCGTGGAGACGCGTGAGCGCGCCAGCGTCCCGATAGGCTGGGGCGTAGCGGGCAAGACGCGCGACACTGCCAAGCTGATCAGCCAGGATGGCGCGAACGCCAATTATGGCGGCACGCCAAGCGACGCGGCTGTCATCGAGGGCATTCAGGAGATGAAGGCGCGCGGCCTCTCGGTGACACTATCGCCCTTCCTGTTAATGGATGTGCCGCCCGGAAACGGGCTTGCCGACCCCTATGGCGCCGCTGAGCAGGCGGCGTTCCCATGGCGTGGCCGGATGACGAGTGCCCCAGATGGGACGGCAGCGGTGCGCGCTGACATCGACGCGTTTCTGGGCAATGACAATGATTACGGGTTTCGTCATTTCATCCTGCATCACGCCCGGCTTGCTGTTGAGGCGGGCGGCGTTGAGGCCATTCTGATTGGCAGCGAGATGAAAGGCCTGACGTGTTTGCGCGATGAGACCGGCGCGTTCCCGTTTGTCGAAGGGCTGGTCCAGCTGGCCGCCGACGTGAAGGCGATTGTTGGGCCCGAAACAAAGGTCTCCTACGCGGCCGACTGGACCGAATACGGGGCGTACGTGCCGCCGGATGGGTCTGGCGATGTCCTCTTCCCGCTCGACGCGTTCTGGGCGTCACCTCATGTCGATTTCGTTGGTGTGGACTGGTATCCGCCGTCGGGCGACTGGCGCGATGGCGACACGCATCTCGATGCGCTGGCAGGCTACGCGTCGGCGGATGATCCGGCCTATCTCGCAAGCCAGATGCAGGGCGGCGAAGCGTTTGACTGGTATTATGCCAGCGACGCAGATCGCGACGCTCAATTACGGACGCCGATTACCGACACGGCCCATGGAGAGCATTGGGTGTTCCGCCAGAAAGATCTCGCCGGATGGTGGCAGAATGCTCATTTTGAGCGGCCAGGCGGTGTGCGGGTAACGACATCGACGGGCTGGCAGGCAGGCATGAAGCCGGTCCGCCTCATGGAGATCGGCTTTCCGGCTGTCGACAAGGGCGCGAATGCGCCGAACCTGTTTATTGATCCGAAAAGCGCCGAGAGCGCGCTGCCGCCCTATTCGAGCGGGGCACGAAACGATGTCCTTCAACGCCGCGCGCTGGAGGCGGCCCTGGCGTTCTGGGAGGGGCAATCCTTTGTCGAACACAGCTTTGTCTGGGCGTGGGATGGGCGGCCGTGGCCGGATTTTCCTGCGCGCGAAGATATATGGAGCGACGGGGCAAACTGGGCGCGTGGGCATTGGCTGAACGGGCGGACAGGGCTTATCAGCCTCGATGAGACAGTCGCTGATCTGGGCTTGCGGGCTGGCGTTCCATTAGAGACCAGCCGTCTGGATGGTCTGGTTGAAGGCTATCTGCTGGAGGGGCCGACAACGCTAAGAGCGGCGCTCGAGCCATTTCGGGCGATGCATGGGCTGTTTGCAATGGAGCGCGGAGAGGGGCTTGTGATTGGCGTGCCGGGGGAAACCTCTCCCGTCGCTATCGCGCAAGACGATATCGCCATGCCTGAACCCGAATTGACGTGGCATCTGCTCGATAAACGACCGGGCCGGTTGGTGCTGGCCTATATCGACGCGGATGGAAGTTATGAGCCGGCGATGGTCGATGCCCGCGATGAGGCGGGTGATCCATCTCATTCGGTCGATGCCGCGCTACCAGTGTTGATGTCGGAAAGCGTCGCGCGATCGGTGGCGGCGGATCTGCTGGAGACGATGGGCAATTCGGACACGGCGCAAGTTGCGCTTTCACCTGCCTGGAGTGCGCTTGAGCCGGGCGACGATATCATGCTGCCTGAGCTGGAGGGTGTCTGGACGGTCGATGAAATCGTCGATAGCGGCCTGCTTCGTGAGCTGTCCTTACAACGACCAAGGGATCAGCAGACCCTGCTGGCGGGCGGCGTTCCATCTGCTGGAACCACAGCTGAGCAGACGCCAGATGCAGAGCTAGTCTTCATCGACGGCCCGGTGCTGCATCCCGAGCAGGGCGTTGGCCCGATCCTCGCCGCGACGAGCACGCCTTGGCCGGGTAGGCTGAACGTGACGGCAGGACCGGACGCGGCGACAGCGACGGTTCGCGGGGCCGTTCAATCGCCTGCGAAAATCGGTCAATTGCTTGCGCCGCTGAACCTTGGGCCAGAGAGCCGCTGGGACGAAGCCGGTGAACTGGTGATCGAGATTGAAGATGCCGACTTTTCCAGCGTCGCAAATCTCGCCGCCCTGGCCGGGCAAACGCGGGTGGTGGTCGCTGGCGACGAAGGCTGGGAGTGTGTCGGGTATCGCTCAGCAGAGCTCCTGTCTGAAAATTCGTGGAGGCTTACCGGCCTTTTGCGCGGGCAGGGCGGGTCAGTTGTGACGAGCGCTTCGGCTGGCGCGGCATGTGTTATTGTCGATGACGCGCTGATCGAGGCCGATTTCGGGCGTGATGAAACGGGTCTGTCTCTTATCTGGCAGGCAGGGGACGCGCCCGGCGTCGCCTACACGCACGAGAATCTTGCCTCTCTGCCATGGCTAGTTGCGCAGTTGCGGGCAAAGCGATTGAGCGAAAATAATGTCGCCCTGTCATGGCTGCCGCGTGGCCGCGATATCCCGGACAATTGGGACCTGCCAGACCCGACCAATCCCCGAAACTATCTGGTAGAGGGGCTTGTTTCCGGGCAGGTGGCATGGTCGGAAACGGTCAGCGAACCCCAGTTTACAGCGACAGAGCCATGCGAGCTTGTGCGCGTTTCGCAAATCGGAACTGATGGTCGGCGCGGACGATGGGTTTCAATCCTTGTGCCGCCTTCCTAATTAGAAGCTGACAGAACCCAACAGAAAGAGACTTCCTGCTTTGACTCGTGATCTTTACCAGATACTCGGCGTGACCAAGACCGCGTCTACGGACGAGATCCGGAAGGCGTATCGCAAGAAAGCCAAGGAGTTGCATCCTGATCTTCATCCGGGCGATGAGGCAAAGTCCGACGCGTTCAAAGCCTCATCTGCGGCGTTTGAAATTCTTAGCGATGAGGGCAAGCGCGCCCAGTATGACCGCGGCGAAATTGATGCCGATGGCAATCCCACCGGATATGCCAATGCAGGCGGGGGTGGATTTGGCGGCGGCTTCGGTGGCAACCCAGGGCGTGCTGGCTCATTTCAGGGTGATCCGTTTGAGGATATCCTCTCCGGCATGTTTGGCGGCCAGCGGCGCAGGCCCGGTCCGCGCAAGGGCGCTGACCTCAGATACCGTGTCGACATCTCATTCGAAGATGCTGTTCAGGGCGCCAAACGCCAGATGACCATGGCCGATGGCAAGGCGCTCAACGTTTCCATTCCGCCCGGCATCGAAACGGGTCAGGTCCTGCGTCTCAAAAGCCAGGGGCAGGCCTCGCAGACCGGTGGGCCTCCGGGCGATGCGCTGCTTGAAATTCATGTGCGTCCGACAAAGACGTGGACACGTGACGGCGCCAATCTGCGCATGGGTGTACCGGTCTCGCTGGAAACGGCGGTGCTCGGTGGCACGGTCGATGTGGCAACGCCGGGCGGTCCGGTGACGCTGAAAGTGCCAGCGGGATCGAATACGGGCACCGTGCTGCGCTTGCGCGACAAGGGCGTCCAGTTCAAGGATACGCCCGGACATCTCTATGCGCGCCTTGAAATTGTCCTGGAAGACCCGTCTGATGAGGGGCTTAAAGACTGGGCGGCCAAACGTTGAGCGTGTCTGTGGTTTCTGACTAAAACCGGCTGTCTTCATTCACGGGCCGTTCAGCGCGGTTCAGGCATATAGGGCGACATGAAACGGATTCTTGCCTCTCTCGCGCTCAGCGTACTCGTTGTTTCGCCATCGGCTCTTGCACAGGGCCAATGGGGAAGTTCGTTTAGCGCGGACGATGCCCGCTCGGCGCGCGAGCGCGGTGAAATCCGTCCGCTGAAGGAAATTCTGCGACCGATCTCGGCTCAGTATGGCGGCAATATGCGCTACTTCGTGGGCCTCTTTGAAGAGAATGGCCGCAAGGTCTATATCATTGACTGGGTGACAAGGCATGGCGAACTCGTACAGTTCACCATCAATGCCAAGACAGGCCAGATTATCAGCGTCAGCTAGGTAGAAATTTATGCGAATTCTTGTTGTTGAAGACGATGCGGACCTGCGCCGGCAGCTTGCCGACGCCCTTACCCAATCAGGCTATGCCGTAGATCTTGCCGCTGATGGCGAGGACGGCCACTTCCTGGGCGATACTGAGCCTTATGACGCCGTTGTTCTCGATCTCGGCCTGCCGAAAATGGATGGTGTGACCATCCTCGAGCGCTGGCGTAATGACGGCAAGGACTTCCCGGTGATGATCCTCACAGCGCGCGATCGCTGGAGCGAAAAGGTCGCTGGCTTCGATGCGGGCGCCGACGATTATCTGACCAAGCCTTTCTACACTGAAGAGCTGTTGGCACGTCTGAGAGCGCTTCTGCGCCGGGCAACCGGACATTCAGCAGCTGCGCTTGAGGCTGGCAATTTGCGGGTTGATACTCGCGCCGCCCGCGCCACGGTGAATGGCCGTCCTGTGAAGCTGACAGCCCATGAATACCGCGTGCTGTCCTACCTGATGCACCATCAGGGCCGGGTCGTGCCACGTACCGAATTGGTTGAGCACATCTACGATCAGGACTTCGACCGCGATTCCAACACGATCGAGGTCTTCATCGGACGTTTGCGCAAAAAGATCGGCACCGACCGTATCCAGACTGAACGTGGCCTCGGCTACAGACTAGTCGTTCCGGAAGGTGAGACGGCGGGCCTTGCCTGATCAACCTGCCGCGTCCATTCCGGCAGACCCGGTGAGTGAACAGGCATTGGCGACTGAAAAGCCGCGCATGTCCCTCTCTCGCCGGCTGTTCATCGGCGCGGTTATCTGGAGCCTTATTGTCGTGGTCGGCGGCGTCATTGCCATGACGGTGACGTACCGGGCGCAGACATTGCGGTTGCTTCAACAGGAACTTGATTCGACGCTGGTCACCTTGCCGCGAGCGCTGGATATCCTGCCGGATGGACGTGTCGTTGATATTGAAGAGCGCTTGCCAAGTGATGCGCGCTTCAATCTTCCACTTTCTGGCCGTTACTGGGCCATGATCGCCGTCGAGGAAGACGGTGAACTTGGCAATGATATTCGCTCCCAGAGCGTCTGGGACGGGCCGCTTCCCATATCGCGCGAGCTTGCAGATGCTGCACTCGCCAATCCGGGGATCACGCAGTACGGCAACTATCAAGGGCCGAATGACGAGCATCTGCGCTCTGCCGTTCGCTCGATCACAGTGCCGAACCGTGAAAATCCGATCCTGCTCGTCGCCGCCGCTGACCGCGAGGCGACCGATGAGGGGGCAAATCAGCTGCGCTTTATTCTCGTCGTGACCATGACAACATTGGCAGCCGGGACGTTGCTGGCGCTCTGGATTGGCCTTCAGGTCGCCTTGCGACCGTTCGCCCGTGTGCGTACCCATATTACCGATGTTCGTGAGGGTCGACGCGCCCGTCTCGACGGCAACTATCCGGTCGAAGTCCTGCCGCTGACGGATGAGCTCAACAAATTGCTCGACAACAATCGAGCGGTGGTGGAGCGCGCACAGACGCATGTCGGCAATCTGGCGCATGCCCTGAAAACGCCGCTCGCGGTTCTACGCAATGAGGCGAGCGGTAATACGCCACTCGATGACGTTGTACGTCGCCAGTCCGAAAGCATGCGCACCAATGTCGAGCATTACTTGAAACGTGCCCAGGCTGCTGCGCGCTCCGAGGCCCTGGGCGTTCGTACTGAGATCAGTCCTGTGCTGGACGGGCTGGTCCGGCTGCTCAACCGTCTGTTCGAGCGTGATGGCGTCGAGGTCGTTTCGAAGGTCAAGGCTGGCAGCTATATGCGGGTCGAACAGCAAGACCTGGAAGAGATGATGGGCAACATCATGGAGAACGCCTGCAAGTGGGCCAATTCGCGCGTTGAAGTCTCTGTCCAACGCGGCGACAACGGGCTCATGGAAATTCATGTTGATGATGATGGAAGTGGGTTGTCGCCAGAAGAACGGACGGCTGCGGTCAAGCGCGGCGTTCGTCTGGACGAAACCGCGCCCGGCACCGGTCTTGGCCTCTCTATTGTGGCCGATATCGCTGAAATGAACGGCGGCAGACTTGTCTTGGCGGACAGTCCGCTTGGTGGGCTTCGGGCAACGATTGCGTTGAGGGCGGCATGACCAGACCAACGATCATTATGCTGGCCTGCGCGCTTGTGCTCTCTGTGGGCGCCTATCTCTGGCTCGGCAGCCCGTTTCTCGAAGAACAACCCTACGCCTCTCGTGAGGCTGAAATCGCTGCCAAGCCAGCCTCCGAGCTTTCGCCGCCAGAAATGCTGGCCCGCTTGCAGATGACGGCTCGCGAGCAGCCTGACGCGGCTGAACCGCAATATTATATCGGCGTGCTGATGAAGACGCAGGGGCAAACCGAGGATGCGTTGCGGGCCTTCCAGTCAGCGCTTCGACGAAACCCGGACCATGTGCCGTCGCTGATGGGGCTTGCAGATGCCGTCGTGATTCGAGATGGCGGGGTTGTGACCGAACCATCCGCGCGGCTTTACGACCGGGCCTGGCGCCTCGATCCAACCCAGATCAGGGCCGGAATTTTGTCGGCTGTCCCAGCCTACGAAGCTGGCGACACAGAAGCTGCGGAAGCGCATTGGGCAAAGGTCGCAAAAGACCTTGAACCCGGCGATCCCCGACTGGCGATGATGGACGCGTTGCGCGGTGACGCGGTTGTGCCGCCGGATGCACCTGAAGATGAAACTGTCCCGCCTGCCGATGAATCCGAATCGCCTGCTGAAGATTAGCTAGGCGTCTGCTGGTGCTGGACGATTTTCCAGGCACCATCTTTCTTCACATAGGTTGAGCTGCAGAACGCTTCATAGCCATCGGTGCCTTTCAGGCCGCGGCCGACATAGGACAGGGTAACGGTGTCGTCGCCATGGGCGTGTGCGGTCTTCTGATCGATCTCGACGTCTTCCCAGCGCGGGGCTTCCTTCACGACACTCAGGATGCGGTCATACCTCAGGATGCCGGCCGGAAGCGGGAAAACCATGACGCAATTGGGCGCCATGACGTCCTCGTAAATGGAGGCATCAGCTGTCCAGAGCTGTTTTTCGATGTTCCAGATGGGCTCGAAGTCCGTCATATCATTCCTTTCAGCGGCGTATTGGCCGACCGCCGGGACAACGCGGCAACAGGGCTGTTGTTTCGGTCGCAGTGCCAATATAGCTGGCTTCCTTTAGAAGGGCAGCGATGATGAGAGCAAGAGCCAAAAGACTATGGGGTGTGGGTATCGCTGCCGTGCTGCTGATCGGCGCGGCTGCACTCGCGGTAACAGCACTGCGCCAGCATGCTGATCTGTTCTACACACCCGGACTGATTGCTGAACGCGGCCTGCCTGATGAGGGCAAGCGCGTGCGTATTGGCGGCTGGGTGCAGATCGGCTCAATCGAGTATGGCGACGCTGCAGACATGACGTTCATTATCGAGGACGGGTCGGGTGAGACCGTCAATGTCAGCTATACAGGCATCACGCCGGACCTCTTCCGCGAGGGTGAAGGCGTTGTCGCAACCGGCGTGTTCGATGCGCAGGGCGCCTTTGAGGCTGAGAACATTCTTGCCAAGCATGATGAGAACTACCAGCCGCGCGAGTTGAAAAACGTCGATCAGGCCACCTCATGATCGAGGCAGGCCACTTTGCCGCGATCATCGCGCTGGTCCTTAGCGGCTTCCAGGCCTGGCGAGGGCTGGCGGGAGACCGGTCAAATTCCGGCCTGTTCTCCATCATCGCTTTCTTCCTGATGGCGTTCTCATTTGCGACGATCGTCTATGCGTTTGCGCGCTCTGATTTCTCTGTGCAGCTTGTTGCGAACAACTCCCACACGTTGAAGCCCTTCATCTACAAAATCGCCGGCACATGGGGGAACCATGAAGGCTCCATGGCGATGTGGTGCCTTGTCGGGCTTGGCTTTGCGGCGGCAGGCGCCTGGCTGTTGCGGACAGGTCGGCCGAAGTTCGAGGCCCGTGCGCTCGGTGTTCAGGGGCTGCTGAACTTTGGGTCTCTGCTTTATCTGCTGCTCGCCTCTTCGCCTTTTACGCGTCTCGATCCGGCGCCGCTTCAAGGCACTGGCCTGAACCCGCTTTTGCAGGACCCGGCGCTCGCGATCCATCCGCCCATGCTTTATCTTGGCTATGTCGGCTATTCCTTCGTGTTCGCACTGGCTGCGGCTGGACTGATTGAAGGACGCGTCGATTCGGCGTGGGCAAAGACCGTCAGAAACTGGGCGCTCGCAGCCTTCGTGCCGCTTTCGCTCGGCATCGCGCTTGGCAGCTACTGGGCCTATTATGAGCTTGGCTGGGGCGGCTGGTGGTTCTGGGACCCGGTTGAGAATGCCAGCCTTATGCCGTGGCTGATCGGCGCGGCCTTGATGCACTCGATCACGGTGACAGAGAAGCGCGGAAGCTTCAGCGCGTGGACGGCGCTTCTTGCTGTGCTGGCTTTCTGTTTCTCCATGCTCGGCGCGTTCCTTGTGCGCTCCGGCGTTCTGACCTCGGTGCATGCCTTTGCCGTCGACTCTTTCCGTGGCTCGATGCTGCTTGGCGGATTGCTTGTGTTCGGGGGGGCGGCGCTGGTCCTCTTCCTGATCCGCGCAACCAAGCTTTCTAGCGGCCCGTCCTGGACGGCGACGAGCCGCGAAGGCGCGTTGATGGGCAATAATCTGGTGCTGACGGTTGCGACGGCGACCGTGATGCTCGGCACGCTATTCCCGCTGATTGCCGAAGCGCTGGGGGAGACGATCTCCGTCGGTGAACCTTATTTCAATCTGACTTTCACGCCGATCATGGCGCTCGCCTTGATCGCGCTTCCGGTTGTCCAGGCCTGGAGCTGGGGCAGGGCGGATCTTTCATCGCTCTGGAAGTGGGCGGCCGGTTTTGCCGGTATCGTCGCGCTCTTCTGGCTCGCCGGGATCGGACCGCTTGATATCCCGCTTCTGGCAGGTGTCGGCCTCGCAATCGGTGTCTGGCTCATCATCGGCGCCGGACTGGAAATCTGGCGACGCGCCAAGACGTTTAGCCGCCTCGGCAGTATGAGCCCCCGCATCTGGGGCATGACCATCGCCCATGCCGGGCTCGGTCTCTTCGTTATTGGCGCCGTGCTTCAGACGTCCGGTCGCACGCAGACGACCATCGCCCTCCAGCAGGGGGAGGCAGCGAATGTTGCTGGCTGGCAGATGACACTCGATGATGTGTCCAGCATTGAGGGGCCGAACTGGTACGCCGAGCGCGCGACCCTGACCGCGCGGCGCGGCGGATCGGTCCAGACGCTTGAGCCGTCGAAGCGCTATTATCCAGCCGCCCGCATGCCCACCACAGAAACCGCGATCCACAAGACAGGCACGGCCGATCTCTATGTCGCGCTTGGCGATGGACGGCGTAACGCGGCAGGCGAAACACGTTGGACGTTTGAGGTGTTTCTCAACCCGCTGATCGACTTCGTCTATCTCGGCGTCATTCTCATTGGCCTGGGCGCAGGGCTTTGCATGTGGCCCCGCAAAAAGCGAAAGACGGAGGCCGCATGAAGTTCATTCTCGCCGCCTTGCTTGTGATGTTTGCAGCCGAGGGACAGCTGGCTGATCCGAAAGATGAGGCCCGTGCTCAAGATCTGATGCGCGAGATCCGCTGCGTTGCCTGCGAGAATGAGCCGATCTCCAATTCCGGGTCCGACATTGCGGCGGATATGCGCGAGCGGGTCCGTGCCATGGTCGCCGAAGGCCAGAGCGATGCTGAAATCCGGAGCTGGTTCGCCGAGCGTTATGGGGACTTTGTTCTCTTCCGCCCGCCTTCTCGCGGAATTGGCGGCTTCATCTTGTGGGGCCTACCTTTCCTTTTGCTCGTAGCCGGCGGCCTGTTTGGCTTTTTCATGGTTGCGCGCGGACGCCGGTCAGACAGAGGCATCGAACCGGTGGCTCCGGAAGATGCGAGCGTCCCGTCGTCTGATTGATGCGCAACCCGCGCCTTTAAAAGTTGGCAAGTCGGCATTCGCGTTCATATCTCTAGCAGACCTGTCGGCGGGAGATAAAACCATGGAAAGCCAAAGCGTTGAATTTGCCGGTGATGGCGGCAACATCATTTCCGGCCGACTTGAGCTTCCATTTGGAGACGTGCTCGGCTGGGCGATTTTCGCGCATTGTTTCACCTGTTCAAAACAGTCGCATGCGGCGCTGCGCGTTTCTCGCGGTTTGGCCGCGCGGGGGATCGGCGTTCTTAGATTTGACTTCACCGGCCTCGGCGAGTCTGGCGGCGAGTTTGAAGAGACAACCTTCTCAAGCAATGTGGCTGATCTGGTCGCCGCCGCCGAATGGATGAAGGAGCAGGGGCGGGATGTCGGTCTGCTCGTCGGTCATTCGCTGGGCGGGGCTGCAGCGCTTGTTGGCGCCGGAATGATCGACAGTATCAAGGCGGTGGCCACCATAGCTGCGCCGGCCGATCCAGCGCACGTCTTCGCCCATTTCGACGATCAACTGACGGAGATTGAGCAAAACGGCCAGGCCGAGGTTCAGCTCGCCGGACGCGCGTTCACCATCACACGACGCCTCGTTGATGACCTCAGGCGCTCACGTCTCACAGAGCTTGTCGGCAAATTGCATCTGCCAACCTTATTCCTGCACGCCCCAGGCGACGAAACGGTGGCTATCGAAAATGCGTCGGAGCTGTTCACAGCGGCGCGTCATCCCAAGAGCTTTGTCAGTCTCGATGATGCAGACCATTTCCTGCACGCGCCGGAAATTGCCGACTATGCGGCAGGTGTCATCGAAGCCTGGGCCAGCCGCTACCTGATGAACGCGGCGACAGATGAGCATGTGCGCCAGACCCATGATGTGATCGTCCGCGAGACGCTGAAGTCAGGGCCGTATCAGAACGAGGTTTTTGTCGACGGCCGGTCATTCATGCTGGATGAGCCTTCCAGCCTTGGTGGCACCGGGACGGGGCCTGATCCTTATGCGCTGGTCTCTGCGGGGCTCGGCGGGTGTACGTCCATCACGCTCAGAATGTACGCGGCCCGTAAGGCATGGCCGCTGGAGCGCGTCACCGTCCGCGTCAATCATGAAAGGTCGCATATCGATGATTGCGAGACCTGCGCGCCGGGCGACAAGGTTGATATATTTTCGCGGGAAATTGATCTCGACGGTCAGCTATCTTCCGAGCAGCGGTCCCGCCTGATCGAGATTGCGGACAAATGCCCGGTCCATCGGACGCTTGAAAGCCAGTCAGTGATCCGGACCACGATGAAACCGGCAGCCGATCAAGATGTGTGAAAAGCAGCGCCTGCCACTTTCATGTCTAAATGATGTTTAATTCGTGCAAGCACTGGCACATGTAGAACAATAGGCACAATATCCAGCTTACAAAGTTTTGTGAGGAGTTTGAGAGAGCAATATGAAAGCGTTCGGTATTTCGAAACAGGCATTCGCGGCAGCAATCGTGGGGGCAGGCGCGACCGGCGCTGTCTTCTTCCTTCCTCAGACATTTCAGCAGGCAGATGCCAAGCAGCCCATCACCATAGAGCCGCCAATGGGCGCGCCGATGAGCTTTGCGGACCTCATCGAAGAAGTCAGCCCTGCGGTTGTCAGCGTCAATGTGGTTTCTGAGCGAGAAGTTGGCGGCATGAATGACATGGAAGAGTTCTTCGAACGCTTCCGTGGTCTGCCCGGCTTTGACGATTACATGCGTGAGCGGCAAGAGGAGCAGGAAGAAGAAGCGCCGCGGACCCGTGAGTCGCGGTCGCTCGGATCAGGCTTCTTCATTTCCGAAGAGGGCTACATCGTCACGAACAATCACGTGGTTGATAGTGCAACCGAGATTGAAGTCGTCATGGAAGATGGCCGCGAGCTTGAGGCGACCCTGATCGGCACCGATCCACAGACGGACCTTGCCGTGATCAAGGTGACTGAGTCTGGCTCCTATCCTTATGTCGAGTTTGAATCCCACACACCGCTGCGCAAGGGTGACTGGGTTGTCGCGCTCGGTAACCCCTTTGGTCTTGGCGGTACGGCCACAGCTGGCATTCTATCGGCCGATGGCCGTGAGCTGGGCGGAGACAGCCCATATACGGACTTCCTGCAAATCGATGCGGCCATCAACCGTGGCAATTCCGGCGGGCCGACCTTTGACCTTCAAGGCCGTGTGATCGGCGTCAACACAGCCATTTTCTCACCGACAGGTGGCTCTGTCGGGATCGGTTTTGCCATTCCGGCGGAACTGGCGATCGAAGTCACAGACGCGCTCATCAAGGATGGCAAGGTCTCTCGCGGCTGGCTCGGCGTTACCATTCAGGACGTGACCGAGGATATGGCTGAAGCCCAGGGCCTCGACGAGGCGCGCGGTGCGATCATCGCTGATGTTACCGATGAGAGCCCTGCCATGAAGGGTGGCCTGAAACGCGGCGACATTATCCTTGCGGTCAACGGCAAGGAATCGACCGATGCGACGTCCGTTACGCGGATGGTTGGCGGTCTTCTCGCCGGGTCCGAGAATGAGTTCGAGGTGCTTCGCGGCGGCAAGATGCAGACGATCGACGTGACCGTCGGTGAGCGTCCAGCAGATCCAAACGCCCTTATTCAGGCGCCTTCCAGCGACTCATCCAAGGATGATGGCAAAACTGAAGAAGCCCCACTCGGTGTTTCAGTGCGTCCGCTCGATAACGAAGCGCGTGAGCTGCTTGGACTTGATGCAAATGAGCCGGGTCTCATCGTTGGTGATATCAAAGAAGACAGTGCGCTGGGTGAAATTGGTGTTCGGGCCGGGATGGCGCTTCTGTCAGCTGCCGGCACACCGCTTAACTCGGTGGATGACCTGAAATCGGCGATTGAAGACGTTCGTGCAAAGGGCCGGGACAAGATCCTGCTCGCGGTGCGGAACGGTCAACGGACAATGTTCGTTACTGCCGATATCGGCGACAAAGCCAAAGATTGATCTTTAGAGGAGTTCTCGCACATGCGCGTACTGGTCATAGAAGACGATAGCGAGCATGCGACTTTCATCAACAAGGTCCTGTCTGATGCAGGTCATGAGGTGAAGATTGCGACGAATGGAGCAGACGGCCTTGCCGACGCCCGCGACGGGGACTTCGATGCCCTCGTTGTGGACCGCATGCTGCCCCAGAAAGACGGGCTGAAGCTGGTTGAGGAATACCGGAATGGGGGCGGGCAGACGCCGGCCCTCTTTCTCTCGGCGCTGTCGGATGTCGACAATCGGGTCGAAGGCCTGAAAGTCGGCGCTGACGACTATCTCGCCAAGCCGTTTGCGCCGTCCGAGCTGGCGGCACGCGTTGAAGCGCTTGGCCGACGCCAGGCAAATGGCGAGCCGCCGGTCACGAAGCTGAAAGTCGCGGATCTTGAAATGGACCTTCTGTCCCGCAAGGTCTGGCGCGATGGGCAGAAAATTGATCTTCAGCCGCGTGAGTTCAGATTGCTCGAATTCCTGATGCGTCATGCTGGCCAGGTGGTCACACGCACCATGTTGCTCGAGAAGGTCTGGGATTATCATTTTGACCCCCAGACCAATGTCATCGACGTCCATGTCTCGCGCCTGCGGGCCAAGATCGACAAGGATTTCGATGAGGCGCTGCTTCAGACGGTGCGCGGTGCGGGTTACTGCCTTCAGGCATGAAGTCTGGACCGTTTGCCTTCGTCAGGACGACAACGTTCCGGCTGGCGCTCGTCTACTCAGTCCTGTTCGGGCTGTTTTCCTTCCTGCTGCTCGCCTATTTGTATCAGGCGACAGTCGGCTCCTTGCGGGCCGAGGCCGATGAACGGCTACAGGCGGAAATGGGCGCGCTCGAACTGGCTTTCCGGACAGGCGGCCTCGAACGTCTTGAGCAATCAGTTATAGAAAGGGCGCTCGTACCAGGGGCGCCTTTTCGCTATCAGCTGGAAACGCCTGATGGCGAACGTATCATTGGCGATTTTCCAAACCTGCCGGTCTCGCCGCCAGAGACGGTAGGCGAGGTTTCTATTGTCAGCCTCTCCATTGAGATGCCCCGCGCCGATGGTGGCCAGACGGTCACAGAAGCTGAAGGCCGGATCGTCCGGCTGACCAATGGCAATGTGCTGCTCGTTGCGATCGAGACAGGGGAGCGGGGCCGAATTGTCCGGCGCATTACGCAAGCCGTGACGACCGCAGCGCCCATTGTGGTCTTGCTCGCGCTTATCGGCGGGATTCTGATCTCACGGTACGCGGCACGCCGGGCTGAACAGCTCACCCGCACGACCGAAGAGATCGTCGCAGGCAACCTTTCCATCCGGGCGCCCGTGGCCGGGTCGGGAGATGAGTTCGACCGATTGGCGACCCATCTCAATACCATGCTCGAAAAGCTTGAACGCCTGATGGCCTCCAGCCGCCATGCCGGCGATGCCATCGCGCATGACCTTCGCTCGCCCCTGTCGCGCCTGCGCAATCGGCTGGAGAGCGCGCTGATCAGCGATATGGGAGAAGAGGGCGCCCGCGAGACCCTCGCCCATACGGTGGAGGAGGTCGACAGCATCCTCACGACCTTCAATGCCATTTTGCGCCTTTCCCGGCTCGATGCCGGCGCTGAGGGTCGGCTGGTCCGCTTCGATCTTGGCGCTGTTCTGGCCGAGCTTGCAGAGCTTTATGAGCCGGCCTGCGAGTTTGCCGGTCTGACCTTCGAGAGCGATATCGCCGCCAGCCTGACCGTGCTCGGGGACCGGGAGCTGATCGCCCAGGCTGTCTCGAACCTTCTCGACAATGGCATCAAATACACGCCCGAAGGCGGACGGATCTGGTTCTCGGCCAAACGGACGTCGGACAATATCGTCATCACGGTTGCCGATACCGGGCCCGGTATACCCGAACATATGCGCGAGCGTGCTAAGGAACGCTTCTTCCGGCTCGATGAGGCGCGAACGCAATCGGGGTCCGGATTGGGGCTGGCGCTTGTGGATTCGGTGGCCGAACTCCATAAAGGACACCTTGATCTCCTGTGGACAAACGGGCCGCCGGAAGCTCAGGGCCTGAAAGCTGTTTTGTCTTTGCCGCGAGAGCGCTAAGACGTCAGGCGAAATGCTAAATATCAAACCTCTTTCAGAGACGGCTGCCGCGGCCTTCGACAAAGGCTGCGAGCTAGCGCCTTATCTTGCCCGTGCGGCCAAACGTGCGCCAGATGCGATGGAAATCTTGCGCTCGCAAGGTGGGTATGCGCTGCAGGCGGCCGCTATGGCCGCTGCAAAGGCGGCGGGCGAGCTTGAAGACATCGACGAGGTGATGACGGCGCTGCGCCGCGCCAAGCTCTCCAACCATATCGCGGTCGCCGCGCTGGACCTCTCCGCCTCGGCCGGCGTTACGGAGATTACGGGCCACCTCACGGATTTTGCGAACGCCGCCACGGCTGCCGCGCTCAAAGCAGCCCTGCGCAAGCGCCAGCTCAGCGACGCCGGCATTTTCATGATCGCGCTCGGAAAGATGGGGGCATTTGAGCTCAACTATTCGTCCGATATCGACATGGCGGCCTTCTTTGATCCAGCTGTGTTTGCCGAGGGCGACATCGCCGCTCAGGATCTGGCGAACAAGGTCATCAAGGACACCATGCGTATCCTGCAGGAGACGACCGGTGACGGATATGTTTTCCGCACGGACCTTCGTTTGCGCCCCGACCCGTCCTCAACCCCGCCTGCCGTTTCAACGCGCATGGCTGAGATTTACTATGAGAGCGTTGGCCAGAACTGGGAGCGAATGGTCTGGATCAAGGCGCGGCATGTCGCTGGTGACCGCAATGCCGCTGCCCATTTCCTCGACAGCCTCAAACCCTTCGTCTGGCGCCGCCACATGGACTATTGGGCGATTGCCGACGTTCAGGCGATCAAGCGCATGATCAATGCGAAGTCCGGCAAGGATGACCTCCACGACAAGGCACCTGACGTCAAACTCGGGCCGGGCGGCATCCGTGAGATCGAATTCTTCGTCCAGACCCAGCAGATCATCATGGGCGGCCGCAATGACTTCCTGCGTGACCGCAAGACGCTCCGAAGCCTCGATGCGCTGGTCGCGGCAAACGCGGTTGAGCAGTCCGTCGCAGATGATCTTGCCGGCGCCTACCGCGTGCTGCGACATGTCGAACACCGCATCCAGATGATGGAAGACGAGCAGACCCATCTCGTGCCGGCCGACCAGGGCAAACGCACCCGCCTCGCCAAACTCTGCGGCTTCGACGACCTCGATGCGTTTGATAGCGAGCTACAGGCGACCCGCCAGCTGGTCAGTCGTCATTACCGTGATCTGTTTGCAGGCGAGGAGCGGATGGCGGACTCCGCGGCGCAAGGCAATCTCGTCTTTACCGGCGTCGATGATGACCCGGGCACGCTTCACACTTTGTCCTCGCTCGGCTTCTCGAATCCCTCGCGCGTCATTGCCTCGATCCAGTCATGGCACCGCGGCAAGACGCCCGCGACCCGCACCGAACGCGGCCGTGGCCTTCTGACAGCCCTTTTGCCGGACATGCTGGTCGCGATGAGCAAGACAGGTGAGCCGGACATTGCCTTCACGCGGTTCAGCCAGTTCTTTGAAGGCTTGCGGGCGGGCATCCAGACGCTTTCCATGCTGGTCGCTGAACCTGATCTGCTGGATGATCTTGTCACCACGCTGGCCATCGCGCCGCGCCTCTCCCAGATGTTGGCACGGAGGCCCGGCTTGTTGGAGGCGCTTCTGTCCAGCAACTGGCAGGAGTTTCCGCCCTCGCTTAACCGGGGCGCTGATTTTGAAGGGCAGATGGATGACGTGCGTCGCTGGCAGAATGAGCGGGCCTTCCTGATCGGCCACAGGCTGCTTCACTCCTTACTGCCAGCCTCAGAGGCGGCGCTCGCCTGGACCGACCTTGCCGATACCTGCATCAGCCTGATGGCCGATGCTGCCGCGATCGAGACCGCCAGAAAATACGGACCGCAGCCGGGTCAATGGGCCGTCGGCGCCCTCGGCAAGCTAGGCGGGCGAGAGCTGACGGCAGGCTCCGACCTTGATCTCATCATCGTCTATGAAGCCGACGAGGAGCTCGTTGCCGAAGCCGGTCACTGGTTCACCAAGTTTGCCCAACGCCTGATTACGGCGCTCTCAGCTGAGACGGCTGAAGGCAGCCTCTACGAGGTCGATATGCGGCTTCGCCCGTCTGGCCGCGCCGGGCCTGTGGCAGTGTCATTGAAAGCCTTTGACCGATACCAGCATGAGGACGCCTGGACGTGGGAGCTGATGGCGCTGACGCGCTTGCGCTTCGTCGCCGGCGAAGACGCGTTGGGCGAGAAGATGGAGGCGATTGCAAGACATGCCATCGTCACCGGAAAGCCGCCGGAAACGGCGCTGGCCGATGCGCGAGACATGCGCCAACGCCTCTGGCGGGAACGTCCGCCGGGCGGGCGATGGGATCTGAAGCTGGAGGATGGCGGCCTCGTTGATCTGGAGTTCATCCTGCAGGTCGGTATGCTCACCTGCGGAGATGAAACGCTGGTCGAAGCGCGCATACCTGACGCCATAGAAGGCTTGTCGGATGCTGGTTATCTGACCGACGATGAAGCGAAAACGCTGTCCCACGCTTTCCGGTTTCTTCAATCCCTGCAGCAGATCCAGCGTGTGGCCGTCGGGTCTGAGACGACATCGGACCTCTTCTCGCGCGGCTTGCGCAACAGGCTATCCCTGGCGGCCGATTGTCCCGGTTTTGACGTCTTGGACCACCGCTACACGGAAGTCAGAAAAGCTGTTTCAGAAATTCGCTGCAAAAAAATCGGGCCGCTCGCGACGGAAAGCTGACACTGGTTCGTTTCACCATTCGGGTAACAAAAAAAGGAAGACCCGAAATGAAGAAACTTGCATTCGCTACGATCCTCGCTGCTTCAACCGCTGTCGGCGTTGCCGGCTTCGCCCTTGCTGACGAGAATGAAGGTAGCCGCGAGGCTTATATGATCGAGAAGTTTGACGCCAATTCGGACGGTGCGATCTCAAAGGCCGAAATCGAGGCCGTGAAAGCTGAAAAATTCTCTGAGGCCGACACCAACTCGGATGGCAATCTGTCCATGGCTGAACTTGAAGCTTGGCGAGAAGCCGAACGCACGCGCCGTATGGAAATGATGAAACAGCGTATGTTTGAGCTTCAGGACGCAAACGGTGACGGCGTCATCTCCATCGACGAGTTTGAAACGCGTGGCATGCCAATGTTCGATAGCATCGATGCCAATGGCGACGAGGTCCTGTCCAGCGATGAACTGGAAAAGATGAAGCGCCATCGCGGCGGCCGGCACGGTTGGCATCATCGCGGCGACCATGGCGATCACGGTAAGCGCGACTAGGCCTGATCGATGGCTGACACCGGTGGAGGGCTTGAAGTGATTTCCTCCCTCGCTTCCTTCGCCGGTGTCACTAATCTGCGCTTGTGTCAGCTTTTTCAGAAAGAGATCAGATCGCGCGTGCTGCAGCCGGAGACCGGCAGGCCCAGACCGCGTTGATCAATCGCCACATGCCGGTCATCTGGCGTGTGGCTTATCGCATGCTGAAAGACCGGGAAGAGGCAGAAGACGTGACCCAGGAGACCTTTCTGAGGGCCTGGAAGATGCTTCCGGACTGGCAAGAGCGTGCGAAATTCTCGACATGGGCCTGCACCGTGGCAATCAATCTCTGCCGGGACCGATTACGCAAAAAGTCGCCCGTTCTGATGGAAGAGCTACCCGAGCAGGCCGATGCCGGACAAAGGCCGGACCAGGCCTTGCAGTCCAGACAGGCTGGGTCTCAAATCTCGGCGATGATTGATGGGCTGCCCGAACGCCAGAAAGAAGCGATTACGCTTTGCGCGTTCGAGGGAATGGGAAATATTGAAGCTGCCGCCGCCATGGATGTCAGCGTCGAGGCACTGGAAAGCCTGCTTGCAAGAGCGCGAAGAAAGCTCAGGCAAATGCTGGCGGAAGGACAATAGGAATGACCAAAGAAAACATGACCGATGATCGGCTTTTCGTATTGATCGAAGCCTATGGCGCAGAACCGGGGGCCTGGCCTGAGGATGAGCGCGCCGCCGCAGAGCGCCTGCTGGCCTCCGATCCGTCGCGGTTTGCCTCCGCTCTCGAAGACGCACGCGCGCTGGATCTTGTCATCGAACAGGATGCGTTCGTCGAACCGCCAGCCGGGCTTGCAGAACGTCTCCTCGCCGATGCGCCTGCCGCGCCTCAGCAACGAGGTGGCATTCTGCAGTCTCTGGCGGGTCTCATCATGCCAAATGGCATTCGCTGGCCGGCAGGCGCGGCGCTTGCCAGCCTCGTTATGGGGCTTTTTGTTGGCTACACGACAGCTGCAGCATCCCCAGTTTATGATTATCAAACGGAGGCGGAGGAGGTCATCTATGGCGCCCTCGGCTATGATGCGTTTGAAACCTATATGGATGATGAGGTAGTTGGATGAGTGCTTTGAAACGTCTCTCACCGCTAGCGATCGCTTTGGCGGTGTCGCTCATTGCAAATGCGCTCCTGGTCGGTCTCGTTCTGGGAGACCGGCTCGCACCACGTAGCGATCACCGCGGTCCGCCCAGGGGCGGGGGAGGTGATTTCACGATCGCCAGAGGCATTGATCAGATCGTTCCCGAAGGCGAACGCAATGAAATCCGACAGGCCTTCCGCAGCGCCTTTATGGACTCCCGTGAACGCTTTCAGGACAAACGGGAGGCGCGCGATGCGCTCACCGAAGCGCTGGCCCAGACGCCTTACAACAAAACCGCCGTCGACCAGGCGTTCGAGCGTATGCGGAGGACCGATACGGAGCTGACGCGGTCTTTCCAGACGGTGTTGTCAGAGCAGCTTTCAGGTCTGTCTGATGCCCAGCGCGCCGAACTGGTCACTTGGCTGGAAGAGGTAGAAAGCCGCCGCCAGGAACGGCGCGAACGTCGCGGGCACTGGGACGGGAATGGTCGCCGCGAGTCTCCAGACGGGCCGATGCGGGACCGGCCATCGCCCCCGTTAGAGCGCTAGTCTTTCGATTTGTGGGCCAAAGCGGCGGCATTGGCTTCCCAGTTCTGGCCATCAAATCGGGTCACCGTGGCGTCCAGCGCCCGCCAGTTATCCAGGCATCGCCATGTCACGGCATATCCGTCCGGATTTGAACGCGGAACGTAGAAGCTTTTGACGCCGCAGACGCGACAGAACAGATGCCGCGCGGTTCGGCTATTGAACCGGTATTCGGTCAGGTCATCGGCGCCTTTGATGAGTTCAAACCGGCTGGCCGGCACGATGATGTGATCATTGCCACTCATCGCGCAGATCGAGCAATTGCAGTCCTCAACCTCGACATGGGCTGGCAGGTCCACGCGAAACCGCACGGCGCCGCAATGGCAACCGCCTTCTTCTGATTTTAGCGCCGTCATGCCGCCTCGCTTTTCCGTTCTCTCAAAGCCTTATGCAAACCAGTTAGGGGGCCGTCTATCAGCCCAAGGGGCGGCCCGTTCGATCTGCCCGGCGAGGGCATACAACAAGTCTTCCCGGCCGAGACGCGCGCCGAACATCATGCCGAGTGGCAGGCCGGACTTGGTCCAGTGCAGCGGCAATGAGATGGCCGGCCAGCCTGTCTGGTTGAAGACAGGACACCAGGCCGCAAAGTTGCCGATCAGCTCGCCATAGGCGTCAAAATCCGCCGGATCGAGACTTAGCAGGCCAAGTTCGACGGGGGGCTGCGAGAGCGTTGGGGCCAGCAACAGGTCAAACTTGCCCCCATCCATGAATGTCTCGAGGGCATAGGCCGCTTCGGAGAAGGCATTATTCGTCTTCACCAGCTCACCCATCGGGATGGTCCGTCCAAGCTCGACAAAGCGCAGGGACACCGGCTCGAAATCTTCCGGCCCGATCTTGCGGCCGAAATGGGCTTCCCGCTCGTCGGCAATAGAGGCCATGGAGGATGAGACCATCATCATCATGCCTTTGCCGAGCGCTTCACCGTCCAGCGTCGGGCCTGCCTCTATAACGGTGTGGCCGAGGCTCTCGAGCAGTTTGCGCGTACTCTCCAGCCCGGCCTGCGCTTCATTGTCGGGCGTCATGCCGTTTGGCGCGGTCTGCCAGAGCGCGATGCGCAATGGTTTCGGATCAGCGTCCAGCGCGCTGAGAAACGGTCGCTCTGGCGGCGGCGCAACATAGCGGGCACCTGGCTCCATACCATGCGTCGCATCCAGCAGGGCGGCGCTGTCGCGCACGGACCTTGAGACGCAGTGATTGGTCGAGAGGCCAAACCAGTTTTCGGAAATGGGCGGGCCCATCGGCACCCGGCCACGCGACGGCTTCAGACCGACGAGGCCCGTGCAGGCCGCTGGAATACGGATAGAGCCGCCGCCGTCGCTCGCATGCGCCATCGGGATGACGCCTGAGGCGACCGTGGCCGACGCCCCGCCAGACGAGCCGCCAGACGTTCGCGACGTATCCCACGGATTGCGCGTCTGTCCGTAAAGGGCGCTCTCCGTCGAGGTGGTGAGGCCAAATTCCGGGCTGGTCGTTTGCGCGAAGATCACCAAGCCGGCCTCACGCTGGCGCTTCACTAGCGTTGCGTCCATGTCGGCGACATTGTCCTTGAAGGCGCGTGACCCATTAGTGATCGGCAGGCCTTTCAGCCGCGCACCAAGGTCTTTCACCGCAAACGGAACGCCCGTAAACGGGCCATCAGGCAGGCCTGATTTCAGCTGCGCGCGGGCATGGTCCTCAAAGATCTTGGAGAAGCAGTTCAGCTTGTCACCGGCCTCGCCGGCACTTTCCAGCGCGGCATCCAGCAGCTCTGTCGGCGACACGTCTTTGCTTTTGACGAGGGCGGCAAGCCCCGTGGCGTCATACTCTCCAAAACCCTTCACGTGTCTCTCCCTGTTGGTTGCAGATATCTGCCTGCCAGTGCTTGTCTGTTATCGGCGTCCAGACGGCCCTTCGCAAGCATGTCCCGAGGCAAGTCCGTTAGTGCTCGTGACCCTCTTCATCCAGCAGGTCATGCATCTCTTCATCGGACCACCCGAAATGATGGCCAAGCTCATGGATGACGACATGTTCGATCAATTCCTGCAGGCTGGTGCCTGGCCGCGTCCGGATTTCGGCGAGCAGGGGCTTGCGATAGAGAAAGATCTTCGCCTCATCGGGGCTAGGATGGCTTACGCTGTCATGGATCAGTGGAATGCCCTGATAGAGCCCCGTGAGGCCCATCGGATTGCCGATTCCAAGCTCGGCGAGCACGTCAGGTTCCGCCAGGTCGCGCACATGGATCGAGATGCGGCCTGCCGCGCGCCGGAAAGCTTCAGGTAGGCCGAGATAGGCCGCTTCCGTCATCTCGCGAAATTCATCGAGGTCAGGCTCATCGGTCATGAAACGGAGTCCGCTCAGTTAGACGTCCAGTAGCCGATATAAGTCTCAATGATTGTCTCGAAGGTGGCGATATCACCAGCGTCGAGCGTCGTTTCTTCTGTCAGGTCCAGCGTATAATCGACCCCGACAGCCGTCACGGTGGTCTGCTCTTCGGCCTTATCGAAAATAGCGAAGGCCCGACCGAACGGGAAGCTGTCATTATACATGATCGTCTTGTAGATCATGTCGTCCGTTGACGTGCTTTCAGGCGTAAAGTTGACGAAGAACAGGGCATAATCACAGCCACCTTCCTCGTCACAACCGCCCAGTCTCAGGATGATGTCATACCCGGAGTCCAGCGTGGCGGCGATCGTGACGGAGCCAGGTTTTGGGGCCTGAACATCGATATCGGTCGCGCCGTTTTCGACGAGCAGCGCTTCGGCCTGATCAGGGGTCACAGGCGCAGCGGCAGCTGCCATTGCAGTAAGGGCTGAAGCTGTCGCCAGCGTTGAGAAACGTTTCATGATTTGTCGCCTGTCTGAACCTGAACAATGGGTATTTTTACATCTAGGGCATCAGGCCGCAACGGGCGAACATTCGGTTCAAAATTACCTGTCGGTGAGCTGCAACTCAAAGGTCACCGCTCTGTGGTCCGAGCCATTTGCCGAGCCGACCTTGTGATTGGCGCAGATCACCGGGCCGCGGCAGAAGGTGAGATCAATCGGGATCGAGAGCGCCCTCGGCCAGTCCAGCGTGTCCGCAGTCTGGCGGTCTCGCAGGCGGCCGGGCCAGGTTCCGACAGCAGGATTATTGATCAGCTGGAACTTGCTTTCACCCTTTAGCGGTTTGGCAATCCGTCCCCATGCCGCCGAGTTGAAGTCCCCCAGAAGGACAACCGGCCCTTTGATGCGGGCGAGTTCAGTCTGCAGGCTTTCCAGCTGGCTGATCTGCGCGTAACGCGGCGCGAACGGCCAGGGCCGCGTAAAATGCACCACGATCACCGTCAACTCGCCGTCAGGCGTCGCGAGGCGCGCGCGCAAATAGGCTGGCCCCTGATCGGGTCTGCGCGTCTCGCTATCCACCACAGGAAAACGTGTCATCAGCCGCAATCGAATGTTGCCCCGGTCACGCGCGTCGCCCTGAATGCTGCTGGGCCAGCGGGCTGACAGCCTGTCTTCAAACGGGGCGTAGCTCTCATTCTCATATTCAATGAGGGCGGCGATATCCGCGCCGCTGCCTAAGGCTGCAGTCACGACCTGCGAGGGATCAGGATTACTGGCCCAGACATTGTGTTGAAACACTTTGATGGCTGGTCCGTCCTTAAGCGACGGGGCATCGAGAGGCGCACGCACAGAGAGCCAGCCAATCGCCAGAATGATCAGACCAAACCCGATAACAAGACCATAGCTACGCTGTGACGAGCTGAAAAATGCCGGCACAAGCATAAACGCCGTCGCGCCCAGCAGGCCCCACAGCGCGGCGAGCTGAAACTGACCGAGAAGGTCAAACAGCCAGAAAGTCTCGGACCGCTGCGCGGCGATGATGATCGCCGCAAAGCCGATAACGAGCATCACCAATAGCGCGCCCGCAATGTCGATCAGCTTGCTCAGCGTCTACTCCGCAGCCGTATCGACGGGACCGTCTTCGAGGGCTTCCAGCATGGCGCGGGCGGCGTCTGCGATGACGGTGCCTGGCGGGAAGATGGCGGTGGCACCTGCCGTGCGCAGCGCATCGAAATCACCGGGCGGAATAACGCCGCCCACCATGATCTGCGTCTTCACCGCGCCCTCATTGCCCAGCGCCCGGCGAAGCTCTGGTACGAGGGTCAGGTGCCCGGCCGCGAGCGAGGAGGCGGCAACGATATCGACGCCAGCTTCGCGTGCGCTCTTGGCGGCTTCTTCCGGGGTCTGGAAGAGGGGGCCGATTTCGACGTCCCAGCCAAGGTCCATCAGGGCCGACGCAACGACTTTCTGGCCGCGGTCATGCCCGTCCTGTCCCATCTTTGCGATGTAGATCTTCGGCTTGCGGCCTTTCTGGTTTTCGAAGGCAATGGCGAGCGAGCGGGCCATTTCAGCCTTTTCATCCTTACCGATGGAGCCGCCATAGACGCCCTTGATCGAGCGGATAACCGCCTGATGGCGACCCTGGCTGCGTTCAACCGCTTCGGAGATTTCACCGACGGTCGCCTTGGCGCGGGCGGCATCGACGGCGAGGGCAAGCAAATTGCCTTCTGTGCCGGCAGCGGCCGCAGCAATGGCGTCCAGCTTGGCGTCGACTTCGGCCTGATCCCGGTCAGCCTTGAGGCGTTTCAGCTTATCAAGCTGCATGCGGCGGACGGTGGCATTATCCACTTTCAGAACCGGCACATCCTCATCCTGATCAAGCAGGAATTTGTTGACGCCGACGACGGTCTGTTCGCCGCTATCGATACGCGCCTGCGTGCGGGCGGCGGCTTCCTCAATGCGCAGCTTCGGCACGCCTTCTTCGATGGCCTTACGCATGCCGCCGAGCTTCTCGACTTCCTCGATATGTTCGAGCGCCTTGGCCGCGAGGTCATGCGTCAGGCGCTCGACATAGTAAGAGCCGCCCCATGGGTCGATTGTCTGGGCCGCGCCGCCTTCCTGTTGCAGGAAGAGCTGCGTGTTACGCGAAATGCGGGCCGAGAAATCGGTTGGTAGGGCGAGCGCTTCGTCGAAGCTGTTTGTGTGCAGCGACTGGGTCTGTCCGCCGACAGCCGCGATGCCTTCGAGGCAGGTGCGGATGACATTGTTATAGACGTCCTGCGCCGTCAGCGACCAACCAGAGGTCTGGCTGTGTGTGCGCAGCGAGAGCGACTTCGAATTCTTCGGAGAGAACTCCTTTGCCACCAGTTTTGCCCAGAGAAGGCGGGCCGCGCGCATTTTGGCGACTTCCATGAAGGTGTTCATGCCAATCGCCCAGAAGAAGGAGAGGCGCGGCGCGAACTTGTCGACGTCGAGGCCCGCTGCGATGCCGGCGCGAATATATTCGATGCCATCGGCGAGCGTGTAGGCAAGCTCCAGGTCCGCCGTCGCGCCAGCTTCCTGCATGTGGTAGCCGGAGATCGAGATGGAGTTATATTTTGGCATGTTTTCAGACGTGTAGGCGAAGATGTCCGAAATTATGCGCATGCTTGGCTTGGGCGGGTAGATATAGGTGTTCCGCACCATGAACTCTTTGAGGATGTCGTTCTGGATCGTCCCGGCGAGCTTGTCTGGCGTGACGCCCTGTTCCTCAGCCGCTGCAATATAGAGCGCCAGAATTGGCAGCACGGCGCCGTTCATCGTCATCGACACCGACATTTGGTCGAGCGGGATGCCTGAGAAGAGCGTGCGCATGTCATAGATGCTGTCGATGGCCACACCGGCCATCCCAACATCGCCTGTCACGCGAACATGGTCAGAGTCATATCCCCTGTGGGTTGCAAGATCGAAGGCAACTGAGAGGCCTTTTTGGCCCGCCGCGAGATTGCGCCGGTAGAAGGCGTTGGAGTCCTCAGCGGTGGAGAAGCCGGCATATTGGCGCACGGTCCAGGGGCGCTGCGTATACATGGTCGGGTAGGGGCCACGGCCAAATGGCGCGAGGCCCGGAAAGTCGTCGAGAAAGTCGAGGCCTTGGGTGTCCTCAGCCGAATAGGCGGTCGCCAGATCAATGCCTTCCGGCGTTTCCAGCGTCCGTTTACGGGGGCCAGAAGGCGCCTTGCCATCAAGCGTGCCAAGGTCGACTTTAGTGAAATCGGGGAATGTCATTGAGACGGTTCCTTTCGCTCGATGTAGGTGTCCAGTATCATCAGTTCAGTGTTCAGTTCGTCGATGTTGCCCGGCATGTTCATCAATGGCCACCGGGCCCAAAGTTCAACAAGCCCTGCCGGAAGCAAAACGACAGCCAGAAGCGCGACCAATGCCCAGTCATTGGAGAAATTCAGCCAGCCAAGCCTGGATGCGATACAGATGATGAATGCAATGGCGCCGGTAGGCGCCGAAACCAGAAGAAGCAGACGGAAACGTTTCTCAAGTCTTGGTTTGACTTTCTCGAGATGCTCTTTTCGACGCTTCAGCTCCCATGCAAGTGGCATGCGCCCGGAAGGCCCACGCAGCCGCTCCTCAATTTCAATAGCCTGTTTGCGTTCGGCCTTGGAGAGATGATCGTAGTCGCGTTCCACGTGCTAGCCCTTCGCAACTCCGAGTTCAGCCTGGGCGAGTTCCAGCACTTCGACGGCGTTGCATCCCATGAAGATCGGCGTGTCGACATAAGGCGCTTCGGTCTTGCCGGCGATGAAGACGCGCTGGGCGCCAGCGCCTTTAAGCGTGCCAAGGTCGACTTTGGTGAAATCGGGGAGTGTAGTCATCGGTTTCGCTCCTTGGCTCATCGTTCGCAGAACAGCTTCATGCCATCGTCGAGCGTCAAATCGGTCTCTGTCAGTGTCACGATCTGCGAAACGCTGTCCGAGGCGTCCTGTTTTGCGTAATATTCATTGGCAATCTGCTCGTAGAATTCTTCAGGCAAACTGTTCGATCCAACCGTGACGGACGTGATTTTCGACTTGCCGGATGGGCTGTCGGTAAAAGTGTTGCCGTCGACAGACCACTTGCCCTTTTCAATCATCTGAATCCGGACCTTTTGGCCCTTCTCGTCGCCTTCAATGGTCGAGGTCGCTTCGTAAGACCCGCTGGACTTGAAGTGGATGGCGGTATTGTATTCGAGCCGCTCCGCCGTGTTCACCCCCCGGCAATTCCACTTGCCGACAATGCGAGGATCAGCCGATCCGGTTGAGCAGGCGCTCAGCAAACCTGCGCCGGATGCAATGGCGGCCATTGCGATGCGGTTCATTTCGCAACTCCCAGTTCGGCCTGGGCCAGTTCCAGAACATCGACGGCATCGCAGCCCATGAAAATAGGCGTGTCGACATTGGGCGCTTCGGCCTTGCCTGCGATGAAGACGCGCTGGGCACCCGCCTCTTTGAGCGTGCGTGCCGCGTCGCCCGCTTCGGCCTCATAGCGTTTGTCAGCGCCGCAAATGACGGCGATGCGGCAGCCAGAGGCCTTGAAGCCAGCCGCAATGTCTTCGGGGCTTTCTGGCGGAACGGTCGGCTCCTTGGCGACGATACCGCCAGCGGCGAAGAGGTTGCGGGCAAAGTCGACGCGGGCATTGTGTTCGGCGAGCGGACCGAGCGTCGCGATGTAGATCGCGGGCAGGGCGCCTTTGGCCTGTTCATGCGCTGCGGCGCGGTCCCTCAGGGTTTCGAAGTCACGCGCCAGATGAATGGTTGTTAGTGCGTCCGCCGTGGTGGCGGATCCTGATTTATCGGGCAGGTCTTTCAGGAAGGAACGAAGCCCTTCGCTTGAGACGGCAGCGGCTTTGCTCTCAAACTTGATCTCAGCCGTCGGGGCGTCTTCGCCGTCCAGAAGCGGAAACTCGCTGACGCCGGTCAGCGGGATTTTGCGCTTGGCGATGGCCTTGAACCGGGCATCGCGCATGTCCGCGATACGGCCTTGGAGGGCGCCTGCTTCGAGGCTTTTCACAAGCCCGCCTTCGGCCTCAATCTGCTGGAATTCCTTCCAGGCCGCTTCAGCCAGATCGCTGGCCAGCGTTTCCTCAAACCATGAGCCGCCTGCCGGGTCTGCGACGCGGCCAAGGCCGGACTCTTCCATCGCGATAATCTGCGTGTTGCGGGCGGTGCGCCGGCCCAGCTCTTCAGGCACGCCGAGCGCTTCGTTGAAAGCGCGGACGGTGACGATATCAGCGCCGCCAGCAGACCCTGCAAAACAGGCCGCCGTATTGCGCAGCATGTTCGTCCACGCATCATAACGCGTCAGCATGCGCGCTGAGCTGACCGACTGGAGAAGCATCGGCTCAACGTCGATCTCCATGGCGTCCTGTACCCGTGCCCAGAGACGGCGGGCCGCCCGCAGCTTGGCGATTTCGAGGCCGTAATTGGCGCCGGTCGCGACCGTGAAAACGGTCTGCGAGGGCAGGGCGTTGACGTCATACCCCGTGGCGTCGAGGCGGCGCATCGTGTCGACCGCGTGGGCCATCAGCGCGCCAAGTTCCTGGGCCTCAGAGCCGCCAGCTTCGTGCACAGGACGGGAATCGACGCGAAGCGTGGTGGAGTTCGGATAGCGCAGGCAAAGCAGGCGTGAGAGCTCTGCTGTTCGCTCGAATGCAGAGTCGATTCCGCCTTCAACTTCGCCAGTCCGCATGAGAAGGCCGATAGGGTCAATATTGAAGGAAAACTTCAAAGCTTCCGCTTTTCCGTGATCTTCGCCCCAGAGCGCGAGCAGTCCGGCAACCGAGGTGCCGGAGCCTTTGCCGCGATGATCAAGAGCGATGGTCGCAATGCTGGCATCAATCCCGGAAAGCGCCGTGGCCAGCGTGTCTGCATCATGGATGGCGACGCCTTCCTGTCCGGTGCAGTCGACCGATATTTCAAGAGAAGAGACGCCGCGCTCAAGGTCGCGCAGGACTTCCTGATTGGTCACTTCCGGATCGGGGTGCGTAAAGACCTGTCGGATATCCCAAGGCAGGAACGGGTCCGGCTCGGCCTCGGCGCCGCGCAGAAACGGTTCAGCGCCGGGCAGCCCGCGCGGGTCTGTCGCACTTTGAAAGTCGCTCTCACGATACAGCGGACGAATGGCGATTCCATCGTCGCTGCTGCGCGTGATGCGTTCCAGCCCGCCGCCTTTCAGGGCCTTTTCGACCGCTGCAAGCCATTCTGCCTCGGTCGCATCGTCGAATGCGCCGCTGAGTTCAAGAAAACCGTCTGCCATACCTTACCCGTACATCGCTCTGTGCTGGTCTGTATAGGGTTTGAGCCGGGTAGAAGGTCAAGCCTTTCCATTGCGTCAGGAGCGGCAAAGCGCGCCATATGGCGAAATCGACACTTGACGACGCCAGCGACTTCCTTGCAAATGAGAATGAGTCGCAACTAGACAAGGAGAGATCGGATATGGCCTACGCACTGCAACAAAGCGAATATTCAAGGGTGACAACAGATCGGCAAATGGGCGTCGACACACCAACGGCGCAGGGATGCACCCACCGTGACCATCGCGCTGAGCCGCCTGCGCGGGTGCTCGACTGGATCGACAGTCAGGCCAATGTCACGAAACTCTGGCTCGACCAGCTGATCGCCGAGGGGGACCCGAATGACCTGATCAGCCTCATCCATCGCCAGGCCGCCTGGCTGGATCTGATGCGGTCACGATTGTCGGACACGGGCGACTAATCCGGTCGGACCTTTTGGGGATAGCCGCCCCGCTTGGAGCGTCAGGGACGGTGTCGTAGCGGTGTCCCCCATAGAGGGTGTATTTTCAGGCCCGTTTCGGCCGGTGTGATCCGGTTTTCGGCCTGGAAAACGCGTTTCCCGGAAAAGCTGTCCATCGCTACGCCTGATCTGGCAATTTCGTCCGCCGAGATCTCTTTACGGGGCACTCTCCCCAGTATGAGTGAACCACCCGACCCCGCCGACCCGATTGAACTCATCCCGCTCGGCCGGATGCTGGCGGTGCGGACCATCGAAGCGAAACTGCGCGCCGGGGAGACCTATGAGGCCGCTGGCGCCGCCGTCAGCCTCTCCGACACGACCGCCAAAAAATGGGCCGCGCTTCTTGGCTTCCGAAAATGCGACATGGCCGTTGAAACGCTCAATGCGCGGATTGCGCGGCTGGCGAAATGGACGGTCAGCCTCGCCGGGCTTGGCCGGCTGGAAGAGGCGGGCGCCATTGAGGCCGAGACCCGCAAGCTCGAATTGCTGCGTGATCGGCTGGCGCGGCGCATCGCCAAGGACACTGACAGGCCGCCCTACAACGCGGCCTCATTAGACCTCTTCGAGCGCGTCATGGCCACCAGCGCAAATCCTGACCCGCTGGAAGCCTGGCGCCGCATCGCCGCCTATTATCAACGCCTGCGCCATCGCGGCGCGATTATCGCGCCGGACGGACAGGTAAGCTGGCCGGCTGGTCAGCCACTCCCACGCCGGCTCCCCAAATGCCCCACCTGGCTCCCCTGCAACCCCTGGGAGGTAAAGGACGAAGCTGCCTGGGCCGAAACAGCGGGAGACGCGCTGGTGATGTTTTGAGGGGTAGCGTTGCCGGTGGCGGTGGCGCAAAATCCAATCCATGAGGAGCAGCGGGACATTCGATGACCAAGATAAGCGTCCAAAGTGAGGGCTTCAGCTTCTACGCTCCAAGCAACTCCGTGCATTCGGACATCATGTTTTCGCAAGCTTCCTACACCGTACATTTGGAAACAGAGGTAAAATCCTGCTCCTTCACAATCCAGCCATCGGAATGGTTGAGAGCTTATACAAAGTTCCTCAAATCGGAGTCCGATAGTTTTCGGGTACATCTTTCTTTGAGTGGCGAGTATTTCGCTGCCGAGAGAAGCGATGATGGCATTCTGCTCCACGTTTTTGACCTGAACTCATGCTCAGCAAGGTCATTCCGGGTCTCGGACGAAGAAGGTAGACAACTCCATCACGCAATTCTGGCGCAGATCGAAAGTGATCTAAAATCCGTATGCGGCCGAGATGCCGTGCTCGAGGATGCAGAGCTCTTCGCCGTTTGATGCATAAGCCTCACCGCCCCTGACAGGCGCGACCGGCTCCGAAAATATAAAAGGCGCTGTCTCATGCCCCCGTGGCCGGGCGGTTCCTGTCGACCGACTTGGGTCGGCTACCGCAACCAGTTCAATCTTTATGCGTATGTCGCAAATGATCCAGTGAACAAGATTGATAAGCGCGCTCGATAAACAGCGCTTTCCAGGTGTTCCCGCATTGATAGACGCGGATGGCAAGTCCATGTTTAGAGGCCGTCCTATCGCAAGCCGAGATAAGCGTTCGGGCGAATATATTCTGCCATAGCCGAGAGGAAGCGACTTCGATGCGAGCGATATTGATAACTGTGCTTCTCAGCTTTTTGATGCAGGCCTGCACCGCGACGGGCGCCGCCCAAGAAGCCGCCGATCCCGCTGACTTAAAAGAATTAGAGATTATTCGATCCTATCATCTCATGGGTGGAGAACTCGCTGACCTGATGGACACATGGGCAATTCTGGAGTCGCATCGAGAGCCGTTTGAGGCCATCGGTTACACCATACTCCCGCAGTGCTTCTACCATTCGCGCTATGAGACTGAGGGTGGCACGGTGATCACGTTCGGCGCTCGCAATCCCAACTTTCTAGAAGAGTGCAGCGCATTCGGAAACTTTCACTTTTTTCGCGAAAATGAAACTGAGGCCTGGCGATGCTCCAGAGTCGTCAACAGGCAGCTTATTCCATGTGAGGCGCCTCCTGTAGCGCCGGACTAAAGAGTCTCAGCGCCGACCCCACAGACCCCTGAATCGCTTCACCTTCGCTGCCATGCCGTAGATCAGCGCGTCGGCGGAGAGGCCGTGGCCGATGGAGACCTCGGCGAGGTGCCGTGCTTCTCCCGGTAAAGGCTGATACCCCTTTGGCCGGACGGTTCCTGTCGACCGACTAGGGTCGGCTACCGCGACCAGTTCAATCTGTATGCGTATGTCCACGATGATCCGATCAATGCGACCGATCCAAGTGGGATGAAGGCGTTCTTTATCGCTCGCCCAATCATCTTCAAAGGTGTTGACACAGGACAGGACCATGCATTCATCGTGGTGGCGGATGGTGACAAACTAAGTGATCTGGTGCGCGAGCAGTATTCTTTTGGGGCGAACGAGAACGGAGGACTGTCCAGAAACGCGCTAGGAATCGATGAGGGCGATCAGCGCTATCTGCAACAAGCTATTGAGGGCAATATGGATGGTCTAACGATCTCAGTTATCAATGCATCTGATGAAGCAGTGATTGCAGCAGGAGACGCAACTATCGGCCATGACAATTATAGCATTTTGCCATCGGATGCGGGGCCGGTTGAGCATACATTTTACGCGCGAATGAAGCACGGTGCTCCCAAATATACTGGCAGGGATAGGAGTGGTTCTGCTAACAGTAACTCCGCTGCTGTATCTATCGCACAACGAGCTGCTGCGTCTGAAGGAAATGCTTTCACGGTACCAAGCGGCGCAAAAGTGCCGGGAGCAAATCAGTCAGACCAAATTAGAACCCGATACAGAGTGTCGTGTGCCGCTAGTAGAATAAAACCAGGATGCTAATTCCCCAATGGTTCAGCTAAATCGCCCACTTATATGGCTCAAAAGCATTCTCGCGGTTATCGGGTTTGTATGTGTGTGTTGGTTTTCCTTTAGCGTGCTTATAAATTTCAGCCAGAGCAGTGGTACGATTTCAGATGGTAAATATCGCGGCATAGAAGTTGGCGTCACAAAGGCGCGCGTGCTGACAATTATTCGGGATCCGAACAATTCTCTAAAATTGAGTTCGTATGTTGTAGAAGGCAATCACTATTTCTCTCCCGCACTTGATAGTGAACATTCGCCGAGAATCGGGGATTCAGACACGTGGATTTTAGCTTTAAGCGGCTGGCAACAAGAAACCATCTATGTTGAGTTTCGCGAAAATAGAGTCGTCGAAATTAAGTTCGCACGACGGTTCTTGGATCTATAAGAGATGCTCGCCATTAGTTAGGCAAGATAAAGCGAGCTTCGCCTGATCGACGAACTCGCGGCTAGCGCCTTGTAATAACGATAGGTCAGGTGGCACCATTTTGGCCCCCCGGCTGTAAACTCGGCCTAAAATTGTGCCCCTTGTACGCACACTGTCAAACGCTTTTAAATTCGCTGTCGGAACAGGGCTTGCAGGGCTTTCTTTGTGTCGGGTGAAGACCTTTTTCTAGGGGGGACGAGTGAGTTGTCTGACTTAAAGTTTGAAGATGCCGGCTGCGCAAAACGTCGCGGTCGCGTTGCAGAGTAGTTATCGATGTATGTTAAGTTAAAGAAGCTGCACGCCACGACGGGGGCCGAGTGTGACAACGGTGAGCTGCTGGTTCTTGGCATGTCAGTTGGGGCAGAGCTTCAACTCATCCTGCAAAAGCCATCGCTCCCCTCAGCTCCGTCATTCGTCGAAGCGTCATCTTACGATGTACTGGACGCGAGAATATCGAGCCATTGGCGCGTTCGGGAACCGTTGCCTGGTAAGCGCACGGCTGTTCCGGCTTCATATCTTTTCGCCGTTGAAGCTTGGGCAAATGACCCGCACTTCTATGACAAGTTAGTCGACGGCGATGATGCGGTCAGGCCGATCTGGCGAAGATGGCAGGATATTCTGGAGGCTGAATTCGCACCGCCTTCTGTTCAGCGAGAGATCGCTCCGTTTGAAGGTAATTGGCTGCTTTGCGAGGCGTGTTCTGAAGCCTGGATGGCTAGAAACGGGTGCGAGCTTCAAGTCTGTCCCAATTGCAGTCAGCCATATAGACTTCAGGGCTTCGGCGCCGACGGTAGAGCGACGTAGGGGCATTCTGCGGTGTATATCTTGATGCGATAGGACATGGGAAATGCCAGTAGTCCTAGAGCCATCAAGGCTGCAAGAAATGGGCAAGATCGCCCATGAGGTGTAAATGCTAGATCACTATAAGAACAAAAACGCCATTATATTTATAGTGCTGCCAGTGTTTATTGGCTTTTTCTTGCGTATGCGATTTGGGTCTTTGGTGCCTTCAGAAATCGCTAATAGCGTCTGTCCGGATGGTTGTGAGAACGTCTGGAGCAGTGCGCTTGGAATGCTGTTTTCCTGGACAAGTTTGTTTGTCTTGTTTCCGACGGCATTATTTAGCTTTTTGTTCTTGTATGGTTTGTCTGGTTGGTAGTGTCTCAGTTTGAAATTTCTTTCTTCTTGTATGGGCCGCGCTTTGTTGGCGCTGGGTTTGCCGCATCGATCAAGCCAACAATCCAAGCCATGTCTCGCTGTTGATCAGTGACACCCGCCGCAACCGCAGGTGTCGTGCCTAGCGTCTTATGCTTACGGCAGAAATTGTAAAACACGAAATAGAGCGCCAGCGCGTGGCAGTGATTGTCGAACTTCTTTGAGAAGGCATTCGTCAGGCGCGTGAAACGACGCATGGACATGCGCATGGTGAGGTTCTGGCGCTCAACGTAGGACGTCGAAATCTTGCTCTTGTCTGGTGCGCCAGTCTGGACCTTCTTCTTGATGCCGGTGCATTCGGCAGGGCTGTAGCGCGCCGTCTTGCCTTGCGGCTGGTTGCCGTACAGCTTCACGAGCTGGGCATAGTCGATGTCATTGCCGAACGCACCGTCAATCGCGCTCAGATACGCCTTGTGGCCATCGGTGGTCATTTGTACGCGATTGGCGAGGCGCGATGCCAGATCATGCATGAAGTGATTGGCAAACTCGGCATCACGACCGCCAACAAACCAGTTGCAGATCAGCTTGCTATCGGCATCGATGGAGGTCCACGTCCAGACGTCGCCCGCAAAATCCGGCATATCCGCGCCGTCGGCGTTCTTTTGCTTGGCGTAGCAGAATGACCAGATTTCATCGCACTCGATGCGCTTGCTGTTGAGGTTGCGGACATTCTCATCATGGAAGTCGAGGCACGCCTCACCAGCGCTCACAAGCAATTTTGTGATGGTGTTGATTGAGCAGCCCACTACCCGGCTGATTGAGCGCATAGAACTGCCCTCAACCAGCATGGAGAGGATCATCGCGCGCTTTTCAGTTGGGAGTACGTTTGCCATGCGGGATGTCTAACTGACACAAACCGCTTTAGCAAGCATTTTGTTTCACTTTGAAATTTCTAGCCCTTAGACACCGCCTGCTTGCATGCCGTTTTGATATACCGAAGATAATGCTCATTAATAGACGCCGCGACATAAACGGGCGGCATTTCGCGCTCCAGGGCAACACGCCGAATTGGCAGGACACCGCTCTCCTGACTAGCGCTCATATCAATATTTCGTCGCTCTAATGGATACATTATTTCCATAGCTGCTATCTCAGCCAAGTACTCTGACTGGGTCGCCATTCCGGTCGGACCATCGCCGCTGGCGAGGCCAATAATCCCCCGATCCACAAGATCATCTATGCGATGATCTCCGTAGGGCTGCATGCTTTCGTCTGTATCAATCAAAATATGAGCTAATTCCTTCACGCACCCAAAACGCTTCATGTCTTGGTCCAAATCAAAACGAACTGTTATTTCGTTCCGATCCTTGTAACGCTCAATCCGTGAGCAGGTGAACTTACCCTCAAATGAAACATCTTTTATCGATAGCGGAATGCCAGTTTTAGCGATCACATACTCCCTTAGCGCGTCAACCGAAACGGGGCCGTCCCATTGTTTGGAGGGGCCGTAAACGCCCGGCTGATTAACTACCTCGTTAGCAACAAGGACAGCGTTCGCTACAAGGTCGTCTGACAGCTCAGTCAAAATAAAACGCTCCAAAGAAAAAAGCTCGCCGAAGCGAGCTTTAACTTAGAATACATTCTTTGTATTATGCAACAGGGTGTTTGTCGTGGAATATTAGCTCAACGTAATCGCCCCTATCAAGCGCATCATCAAGACGATTAACTTCTGCGCAAAGTTCCTCTTTCAGAGCCTCGTCGGTGTTAAGAAGGAAAAACTTGACATCCAAAAGGCCATTTTTTCGCTTCTCAGCATAGTTGGCGACCAGTTTTTGACATTCAGTGGTGTTCATTTCCAGTCTCCTTTCCTTCCATCGGGCAGTAGCGCCCTTTTTAGCGATGTCCTTACGGCTAGCGGCGTCGAGCTTCCGAGCGCGCGCTTTGCCACCTTGTGAGCCACGATCAGCGGTTGACTTCTCCTCAACCTCGCCCGTGGCAATCTTTCCAACCATCATAGCTGCCGCTGTGGTGTCGGCTGGTCTTTTTTCTCCGTTAGGTCCTTTGGGCATGTGAACCTGTCCGCTTTCTCCGCTGGGCTTCCTTGCCCTAATACCTATATAGGAACGCTTTCTGGCCTTTATAAGGCACGCCCCGTTAACAAGGGTTGACTTATAAGCATAAAAGTTGCAGCGGCCGATTTGTTCCCATTTTCATATTTGCCTTGACAGCTATTCACTGGGCCGTCAAGCGGCAAGCATGCGGCGCATTGCCCTTCTGCTACGGCGAATCCGAGCTACAGCCGTGATGCCATTGCGATTTTTTCGCACAAGGCATTTCGTGAAATAGAGCGAATTTTCGCGCTGAGTGCAAAAATGTGACTCCGAACGATTCGGGGGGCAGTCTCGAAATGATTCTAAGAATGATGTTGCGAAGCCATCAAAAGACGGAGCAAAAAGCACTTTTCCACAACCTAGCCCGCAAGGGCTTCTCTAATTTCAAACTGAGACACTACCGTCTGGTTTTACGAATACTTCAATGAAGATGAGAAGAAATGAGCTGGCAGTTTATCCCGATCAACCTTAAAATGAGGATGAGAGATGAAGATTCGTGTCTATAAATCTTACTGTACTCGGACGAGAATATGCTAGCTGTCTCGCTTTTCAAACGCGCTTTGGTCATCGCAATTGTTTCTTTTGTTGGTGCTTGCGAGAGGTACACGCTCGACTATGTCGCGAGCCGCGATGACGTCTCAAGAGTCGAAAAGCTTCCCGACAGTAAGCCGCCGCCGTATAGCAAGAAGGAAGATGATCTCGTCGGACTGGCATTCAGTTTGGAGCCCGGCCTTACATCCGAAGACATGGGCACATTCTTGTGGATTGAAATCCGCTTGTGCCGAGGGGCATCTCAAAATTATGCTCCGAGATCGGCTGTCTACTTTCCCAGCGAAGTACAGAATATCTCCGGGGCCGGTGACGAGAGATCAATCTGGGCAGTGTTTTCGAGGGATAAGGTTCAAGAACTCGAAGTAGAGGCCGCGAAGGAATCCGACGGAATTTGTGCAATGCTGATTAAGCGGGTTCCTTGGGAAATCAAGCAAAGGTCCAATCTAACGAGAATAACGGCGTCCAACCCATAAGCACATCTCGCGGCTTGCAACTCAACAGTGCGCCTACTCAACTAGGTGTCACAGTCCGCGCATAATGATGTACAGGTATTTGTGGGCAACTGCCTATCGTGCCGGATGTCCTCTTTTGCGGCAAACACGCCCCCCGCATTCATGAATAACAGATCGCTTCCCGTACAGTCAGTAAGACAGGAAGCCGTATCGCCGCAAAAGTTAGCGTCGAGATTTGCGCAAACGACTAAACATGCTGATATGAACAACCGCCACCTTGGACACTTTGTAAAGTTCCTGGTCCTTACGGCCATCGCTTACTTGCTATTCTACGCATTTTTAAAATTGAGATAAGTTTTTAACTGGAGGCTACAGCGTGAGGCTCGCTCGTTTGATGGACGCGACCCTATTTGGCATTGTCTTCGCGGCGCTGTCTGGCGTTCTGGCAACTGCTCTGACCGTCCCTCGCGCGTCGGGGGAGAAGGGCGCCGCTGAGCGACCCGCGCAATCTGTCACGATTGATGGCGAGGCGTGGGACCTCGTTGGTTTCGATGAGACGTGTTACGCGCGCGTGCCGGCCGTTATCGAACATTACGCGAGGTTTCCGCTTCATAGCATGGACTATGTGCCATTCCCCGGCCGAATGCTTGTCAACGCATCGTCGGACTGCTGGATCGAGCTTGAATTGCTTGGGGTGTCTGACCTGTCGGCTATTTTCAGGGTCACGCCGGACTTCAAGGTCGTCGATAAGCGCACGCTGTCCTGGTGGGGCAATCGGGTTGGAGCCTATCCCGATCAGCCTTACGATCAATGATGCCTCTTCGACGTGCGCAGGTTTGCTTTGGCTCAACATGGAGATTGAAAATGCCCAAAAATTTGAGCGTGCTGTTGACGCTGAGCGCGATTGTTTTGGCATTAGCTTCCTGTAAATCAGGGACCGTGACGGACTGTGCCGATATAGACCTAACAGCTGAATCGACCGGGTATTGCGAAACCACTGGCATCGTCAGGCGGGATTTTGACCGCGCTTTCACGCTATTGCAGATGCCTGACGGAACGATGGCGGGCATTAATCTCGCCATGTTTCCGGATATCAAGGACGGCGACCGAATTGAAATATATGCTAATTATTACGTACTGGAGGGCGGGCATCTCAGTCTGGTTCGACATGAGAAAATACTGAAACTAGAGGATGGCTAGAGGTCCTGGCTAGCCGTTGGATCTCGGACCGACCTTCGATGATTGCGGCCGATGAACGACATCCCGAGAGTTATAAGGTAACTTACATAAGTAAGACCATAATATAGATAAGATAAATATTGAAGGTATCCTGAATGTTTACGGTGCTTAGGAGCATATTTGTCTCAAGCTTATTTCAATGCATTTTCGTAACTTGTATTTTTTGGTTTGGGTATCGTGATTGGTATATTTTTGTTTATGCAGTTGTTATTTCTGTGATGATTACAACAGTTCGGTTTGGTTATTTTTTGCTGCGCCATAGAAGTGAATTTTCAAATATGTCTCAAGAAGAGAAAAAAATATTCATATCGCGTTATTAATGAGCTTGCCACAAACGCCACGACAGTTCGCCATCTCACCCCGTGGTTCGGCTTCGCTCACCCTGCGGCGCTCAAGGTGAATGTTGGGGAGTGGGCGGTGGATGACCCCATGAACAAGACGGATCCTGCGGGGATGGCTAGATGTGTATCGTCGTCAAGGCGTAGGCGATCCTTTCTTAAATACAGACGGCTACACCTGTATGGTGTATCCAGACGACTGTTGAGATGGAGCCTGTCATGTCATTCAATTCAGTGGGGAGCGTGGTTCTGCCCGTTTTGGTCGCCATATTATGTCAGGGGTGCGCAAACACCGAAGTGAAAGAGGCGGACGATCGCGCGCCATTGGCCGAACCTGTTGCGTTGGACGTTGAGCTTTCGCGGGCGGTTTACGACGCCAGTCAACTTTGGCTTATACTAGATATTGAAAACCCCACCGGAAAAAATTTTTGCTTCCTGGCAGATCATCTGAGTTCGGGGGGAGACCATCCGCTGGTATATGAATCTCGGCCTTCGCCGGATTATGTCTATGACCGCGTTCAAAGCCGGTATTTTGTGATCTCGCGGAGTGGGAGCTACCAGCTGATGCTCAATTATGTAGCGCCGGTTTTTGATTACAGCATCAGCATGACTGGGTTTGATTGCGCGCTTTTCGCTAAGCATGCTGACCCAGCTTATGAGATCGGCTTTGGCGATGAAACCGGCCCTCTTGCGAGCTTTGAAGTCTTTGTGCCCGCGACCGCTGTTATTGTGCAATAGGTGATGACTTCGAAGCGTGCCGGGGCTGATGTTGTGGTGATTGCAATTGATTTTGGAGAATCAGGCATGTTGGCGAAACAGGACCTGATCGACCAGTACAAGCGCCAGATTTTATTGCCGTGGTACCTTACCGACAATTGGGATTCATTCGACGAGTGCTTTTCCGAATAAATTGAGGAAGCGGACCATGAACTGATTGTTCGCCATAGCAATTTGAAGCGCCCCATCGCGGCACACTTGGTTCCGTACTTCGAGATTTTGACCGATCTCGCAGAGGAATTCGACAAGTTCAGTTTTGAGTAGGCTGAGCCAAGCGCTGTTCCCTTGGACGACAAGCGGGCATTGCTGTTTTTGTTTTCGCTGTTGCCCGAAGACTTCTGGCTACATTGGGAATCCTGAACGGGGACGAAAAGGAAAGCCCAATCAGACGAGAAGTAACGCTGATAGCCGTAGCTGTGTGATTGATGACGCCATTTCGGCAAACTCCAAATTGGAGATGAAGGCGTTCACGCCGCAAGATCGAACTTTGGGCATGGAGTAGGTTGACGGAGACGCTGCCTACAGAAAAGGTAGCGAAGTACAGCAAAATGCTTGTGGAAGCCGACCTTTCCCTGGACCTCTGAGGAGCCGCGATCACATGATTAAATTGGCGTGTTGATGAGGATTTTAGTCGGACTTTCTCTAATGTCTTTAGTGGCTTGCGAGACCACCAAGGCACCTTCTCAGCTTCTGACTAAAGGCGAGGATTATCAGGTCTCGACGTCGTTCAACGAGGACAGTCAGGCAATCATGGTGTCCATTCAGGCAAATGAAGCACCGGTTTGTGTGAACCCAGAGGATTGGCCGTCAGATACCGGGATGATGTCTTCGCTAAGCGATCCCTTAACGATATCCAGGGGTGATGAGATCTATAAAATCGATGAAATCCGGGTGGACGGCGGCTTTGGCAAAACAATCAAGGTTCGGGCGGGCGAAAAAATCTCAGGCTCGGTTCCGCTAAGCACTTTTTTCGGCATTTCCGAATGGGTTGGCACAGAAGAAATTCGATATGATCCCATGGTGAGCACTTGCTATTGAGGAGGAGGGCGGTTCGGCAAGATAAAGCGAACTTCGCACTGTGTGCGAATTCGACACTAACGTGCTGAAAAACATTATGTTTTTGTTGGTGTCAGATTGGTGCCTCAGGCTCTAGATTGGACCCAATTTGCAACCCTCTGTAGGTAGGGTGTCAGGTGGCTTCTAGCCCACCCCTATTGGGCCCTTCTTCGTCTTCAATTTATCCACTAGATAAAATGATCGCCGTGCCGCTGAGGATCGTCTGTTCTTTAGCGTCCTGCTCGGCGGGCTGGTGGGGTCGCAATTTGTCGTTCAAGGGTTTCAGACGTGGCGTCGGCGGTAGTATTGCCTCGCCCGCCCCTGTGGTTCGACTTCGCTCACCTTGCGGGGCTTAAGGTCGATGTTTTGGAGCGGGCGTTGGATGACCCCGTGGCCGGGCGGTTCTAACGCGACCAGTTCAATCTGTGTGCGTATGTCGGCAATGATCCGATGAACAAGACGGATCCGACGGGGGAGTTCGCAATGTTCTTGATTCCGGCGGCGTGCGCGGGTGGAGGGCGCGAAGCTGCCGCAGCTGGCAATGCGACGGGTGTAGCTATTGGTGGAGGTTATCTCGCAGCAAAAAATCCTGAATTAGCTTCATCAATGGTAACTTACAGCCCCACAATATTTGGCGTAGCCTGTGCTGTCACTTCCATTGTTGCTGGATCCGATGACGATGCGATGATTTCTGAAGCTAGAAGTCGCCCGCCGGGGCCGCTTCCAGAGGCAGAAGGACGCCCCCATTCAGTCCTAGGAGGGGACGGTGGCTACACCACACATGAAGAAATCGACGCCGATGGACGATCAATTGAGGGTAAACAATATCGACCAAATCCGAAGAGTCCCGGTACGGAAGTGAAGGAATGGACAGGACATCCGTCTCCTGATGGAGCACGCCATCCCGGTAAAGCACAGAAGAGACCAACTGAGCCTGAAGAAGTGAGAGAGCCATTAGAATGATTAGTACAATGGGTGTGCAGCCGTTTAATTTTTCGAAGCCATCCCCTTACTTATTGATAGAGGGCATTGATGATGTCCTTAAATATCTCGATCAAGAGATCGTGATTAGAGATAACCACGCATTTCTGGACAGAGACGATATTTCGTTGGACGGTGAGTTTGGTGGAACGGCAAGAGAGAAACAATATTATGCCAACGGGCTTCTAATCACCGGCTTATTTGAAGAATTGGACAATGAAAAATTCTTCGAAGTCGAAAAGCGTTTCGAAGAAATGATTGCTACTATTTCCAGTTTGCTCGGAAGAAGGTTGAGAGCGGAAGGACTAGAGGCGTCGCATAGTGTTTTCGTGGAAAAAGACGAAGGCTATGGAGATATTGTGATCGGATTCTGGAGGAATGGTTCAGAATAGCTATCCCGTTGATAGATGCATGCGGTTTGAGGCTCGGGCCTTGGAATGGTTGGTAGATCACGTTGGTACGGTCCGTCGGTGTTCCAGCTCCATTTCGCCCCGTGGGTCGACTTCGCTCACCATGCGGGGCGGTGTCCATGCTTGAGCGCCTCCGCAGATAGGTGTTGAAATACGAGCCCGATCTTCTCTTCCAATCGTTACCGCACTTGGTAATCAAGCTTATGTCCGACGCCAAAAGAACCATTGTTTTCCTCGCCGTCGCGCTCGCGGTGTCGTTTGGGAGATTCGCATACGACATTTTCTTTTCAGATTTGACCTGCGAGATCATGCTGGACCAGCGGCTCAAGGATTGCTCCGCAAGCTCCAGGCTTGATTTCGCGATCTCAACCCCCGTTGAGACAGTGGCATCTGTGCTGGTAGCAATTTTTTGCGGCGTCATCGCCGCGGTCGTTGTGGTCGTTGCAATTGAACGGCGTAGCGACAAGTAGGGACTACGGGATCGCTCTGGCGGGGCGGAGGCTCGGATCAATGCCTGCCAACGAACTCGCCGACAGCTCCACAAACCTGACATGACATTTTATTGAGAATGCGATTGACTCGCAATTTTGACGCGCGTAGGTGCGTCTTTAATGAAAATCATTCTCAAGTAAGAGTTCCGTATGTCTTCCTCCCGATCCATCGCGTTTTTGTCCGTTTCCGTCAGCCTTGCAGCGCTTACCTTTGCGCAGCAGGCGAGTGCCCAGTCGGCGCCCACACAGGGGGAGGACGCAGAGACGCGTCAGGAGACGGTGATCGTCACTGGCTCCACACCCTTCGGGGCGACGAAGACGAGCACGCCGATTGTCGAAACGGCGCGGTCGCTGTCTGTCGAGACCGATGACATGTTCATCGACAAGGGCGCGCTGAACCTTGCCTCGGCGCTGGCCTATGTGTCTGGCGTGACGGCAGAGCCCTATGGCTTTTCCACGCGCGGGGATTTCCCGCAATCGCGTGGGCTTGAGTTGCCGCGCTATCGCGATTCCATTCAGGAGCTGTTCGGCAGCTATAATTCGACCCGCGCCGACACCTATACGATCGAGCAGATCGAGGTGCTGAAAGGTCCGGCCTCTGTGCTTTACGGGCAGGGCTCTCCGGGCGGCATCGTCAACTATGTGTCGAAGACGCCGCGCGAGACGTTTGGCGGCGAGCTTGTGGCCGAAGTCGGCAATTTTGATCGCTACCAGATCGCTGGCGATGTGACCGGCCCGATTGGTGGGGACGACAGCCCGTTCGCCTTCCGTCTGGTCGGGCTCTACCGCGATACAGGCACGCAGATCGATCAGGTGGACGAGCAAACCACGGTCTTCATGCCGTCTCTGTCATGGCAGGCGACGCCGGACACGAAGTTTACGCTGATCGGCCTCGTGCAGGACACCGATAGCGACGCGGCTGCGCAGTTCATCCCGGTTGAAGGCACGCTCTTTCCGCTCAAGGATGGCACGTATCTCGACACGGATGTCTATGTCGGTGAGCCGGGCTTTAATCGCTACAATACCGAGAGTCAGCAGGTGACCCTGCTGGGTGAGCACCGCATCAATGATAACTGGATGGTCGAGGGCACGGCGCTCTGGCGCTCCGGCGAGGCGGACTATCACCAGGCCTGGGCGACCTTCACGGGCGCAGGCCAGAGCCGCTATCTCAATGATATCCTTGCGGCCCAGCCAGCGCTCGCTGCAGCAGCTGCGGCGCAAGGCCTGACCTTTACCGACACCACCGTACCGCGCAGCTTCTATCAGGGCGACAATACGTTCGATCAGCTGGCCGGCGACATTCGCTTGCGCGGCGGCTTCACCACTGGCGCGCTGGAGCACGACCTCCTCGCCGGGGTGCAGTATCAGGATGTCGAGACCGACAGCGACACGGCCAATCTCTATGGCGGCGGCGCACTGGCGGGCGATTTCCGCTATGTGCTGGACCTGAAGAACCCGGTCTATGGTAACTATCCTGACCAGAGCGTGTTCGACGCGCTACTGACCGATACGCCGACGAATAAGGTCAAGGATCTCGGGCTTTACGTCTCCGACCAGATCTCGCTCGACAAATGGCGGTTCACCATCGGCGTGCGCGCCGACAGCGTGGAGAACGAGGCCGGTGCCGTCACGCAGGACGATGACGCCATCTCGACCAGCTTTGGCGTCCTCTACCGCTTCGATAATGGGTTCGCGCCCTATGCGAGCTATTCGGAAAGCTTCGAGACGGTGGTCGGCACGGATAATCAAGGCAACCAGCTCGATCCGCAGGAGGCGCGCCAGTACGAAGCCGGTGTGAAATATGAACCGCGTGGCCTGCCAGGCCTCGTCACGGTTGCCTATTACGACATCGAGATTTCGAATCTGCCGAACCCCAACTCGCTGCCGGGCACGGCGGCGCAGCAGCAGGGCGTTGCGACGCTGAAAGGCTTCGAAGCCGAAGCGCGGCTGCAGTTTGACGACATCTACCTGCAGGCGGCTGCCTCAACCGTTGATGCGGACGACCCGAACGGCTTCCAACTGGCCGCTATCCCTGAGACGCAAGCGTCCTTCTGGACGACCTGGCGGCCAAGTGGCGCGCTGGAAGGCTTCAAGGCCGGCGTCGGCGTCCGCTATGTCGGCGAGACCGTGTCGGAGAATGGGACGCTCTCTTATACGACGCCGGACTATACGCTGGCGGATTTGATGGTCGGATATGAGTGGGATCATTGGGACCTCGCTTTGAACGCCCGCAACGTCACTGATGAGGAATACCTCACCGGCTGTCTGACGCGCGGCGATTGCTTCCCCGGCCTGCGGCGCACCGTCGTGGCAAACCTTCGTTACAAATTCTGATCAGTAGGGGCGGCGCACGATGACGATGTCTGACTGGATCATGCTGTCGATGGCGGGCGCCCTCGGTCTCGGGGGGCTTGGTGCGCTTTATCTCGCCTGGAAACGCCCGGGACATGCGCTGATGCTGTCGGCGGGATGGGCTTTGCTGATGGGCGCCGTCCTGGTGGCGCTCGTCGCGAATGGCGATCGCGGTGTGGCGCAGGTTAGCGTGGTCATCATGGCAGGCGCCACGGCACTGTTCGCGGTGCCGATGTTTGCCGGGATCGCGGCGCCGGTTCCAGCGGCGCGTTCGCGCGGGCGCGCGCCGCGTAGGCCGATGGCGGGAGGCCATCCAGTGATGGCCGGGCTGTCGGGCCTTTGCACATTCATGATTACCGGCCCGGTCGCGGGGATCATCGCCCTCCTTGCATCGGCGGGCCTGTTCAAGCTGCTCCGTCCGGCTGACGGCAGCCCGGCCACAGCCGGGGCAATTGCGATTATCGCGGCGGTCCTTCTATGGGCTGTGATTTCAGTTCTGTTGCTGATCGAGCCGCGCGGCTGGCGCCGGGCAGTCTATGCCGCACTGGCGCTCGTGGCTGCAGCGCTCTCGGCATTTATCTAAGAGGCAATCTCGATGGCATCTTCAATCTGGCCAAAGTCCAGCAAGGCACGGGTCGACCGGTCGTTGTCCGCGCATTCGGTGATGGGGCTTGTGATCAGCGCCGCGCTATTCATCGTCTGCCTCAGCGGGACAGTGGCCGTCTTCGAGGATGAGCTTGGCTGGTGGGAGAAGCCGGTCGCCGGGGCGGTTGAGACGGTCTCGCCGCAGCTCGCGCAGACAACGGCTGAGAGCGTCATCGCGCAGCAGCCGGGCACGTCACATCTCTATCTCTACATGCCGCGCCAGAACTGGCCGCGATTTGTCGTTGGCGGCGATGACGGCCTCGAAACGGCCGATACGAACGGTGAGTTGACGGGCGAGTATGAGACGCCGTGGAACGACTTTCTCATCCATCTGCATTACTATCTGAGCCTCCCGACCAGCTTCGGCATGATCGTGGTGGCCATTCTCGGCGTGATGCTGGTCGCAATGGTGATCTCCGGGTTTCTGGCGCATCCGCGTGTGTTCCGCGACGCTTTCCGCTTTCGGCGGAAGGGACAGGCGCGGCTGGTTCAGGCAGATCTGCACAACCGCCTCAGTGTCTGGACGTCGCCCTTCACCTTGGCGGTCGCACTGACGGGGGCGATGATCGGCCTCTTCACCGTCGTCGCACTTGTGCTGGCGCAGACGAGTTTTGACGGCGATCCACGCGCGCTTTCGCAATCGATCTTCGGGGATGAGCCGGCGGCCGATGAGACGCCAGCTGAGCTTGCCAATGTCGGCGCGGCGCTCACGACCCTTCGGGAGATGGCGCCGGAGGCAGACCCCTTCATGGTGATCGTGCATGATCCGGAGACGGCAGGCCAGCATGTCAGCATTTATGGCGAGCATCATGACCGGCTGACCTATGGCGAAATGTATGAGTTCGATGCAGACGGCAATTATACGGGTCATGCTGGCTTTGCCGATGGAGAGCTCGGCCAGCAGATCGCCATGTCGACCTATCGGTTGCATTTCGGTGATTTTGGCGGCCTCGCCATGAAGCTCGCCTATGGCGTGTTCGGCATTTCGCTCTGCATGACGATTGCGGCTGGGCTGAATATCTATTTCCTGAAACGGGCAGAAGCGGGCCGCGAAATGCCGCGCCTGTCAGCGGCCTGGGCATCGCTGATCTGGGGCGCGCCAGCGCTTCTGGCGGTAACGCTGGTACTGGGCGTGCTCGGCATCGGAAGTGGCATGCTGACGGCGGTCTACTGGCTGGGCACGCTTGGGCTGGCCGGTGTGGCTCTTGTGTGGGCGGATGCGATTGTGACCGGGCGGCGCATGCGCCTGCTGCTGGGCGTAGGGCTGGCCGTCGCGGTTGTGGTGCATCTGGCGCTTTATGCGGGATATTATGGCAACCCGTATGTCTGGCTCACAAGCGCTGGACTGGCTGCGCTATCGGCTGCGTTCCTCGGTATGAGCTTGAAGCGTGTGCACGGGCGGCGGGTCTCGTCTCTGGTGAGTGCGGAGTAGGGCGGGACCGGCTGCCCGCCCCTGTGGTTCGACATCGCTCACCATGCGGGGGCTGGAGTTTGAGTGGCTTACGCCGCCCTTGCGGAGATGGGGGCAACCTGCCAGATCAATGATTACTGCACTAAACGACAGGTTAGCCGGAATGAACCCGCCCGTTAGTCCCCTCAAAGGCGCAATGATGGTTCTTTTGCGCCTGGATGTCCTCTTTAAGAGCTTCATTAGCTTCCTGGTTGGGTCGGTCTGGAACGTTGGATTTGTCGCTGTCCTTGTTGGAGGGGTATGGGGACTTGTGATGTTTGTCGGGCTGGTCTTTCTGATGGCGATTATCTTCCAGATCATTCTTGCTGTCTGGGTCGCCAGACATCCTGACGATCTGGAGGGAACGATGAATGCGAAACTGCCCTGGAAGGAAGTTTTCAAATCGGACCAGTCGTCGTGAGGGTGGAGCGGGGGAGCTGCGTTGACTGCTGACAGTGGAAAGCCGGACAAACGAGTTTCTTTTTGCGGGCCACGCACTTGAACGAACGCGAAAACTAAATGGCCGCTATATTCATCATCTCTATCGTGTTCACCGGACTATTGTCCGCTGGGAGCGCATGGGTGTTTTTCGGCAAATTCGGTCCAGCCAGCGTTGAGGGTTCAACCCTGCTGACCATCATTGAGGTTTGCATTGAGCTTGTCGTGATTGTTGGCACGCCATTTCTAGTTATCTGGACGTCCTATGATGCCGACAAGAAAGCCTATCCTGATGGCCATGACTGGTTTCTGCCATTGGCTGTGCTCGTTGGGTATGCAGCTTGGCGTTTGACGAAAAGTGGAAAAGGAAGAAGCCGGGATAAGGCTGCATCTACTGAAAACTCTCTTCGCGATCACGCGAACGATGACGACGTAGGTTCTTGATTGGCTGAGTACTAATTTGCCTGGTCCCGCCCCTGTGGTTCGACTTCGCTCACCATGCGGGGCTACCGGTTGAGGGAGTGGCTTACGCCGCTCCACAAGCTGCTCTGAACCGCCGGACGCTTTCGGCCATGCCATGGATCAGCGCGTCGGCAGCGAGGCCGTGGCCGATGGAGACTTCGGCGATGGTGGGGATGCGGGCGATGAGGGGTTTGAGGTTTTCGACCGTGAGGTCATGGCCGGCATTGATGCCGAGGCCGAGGGCGTGGGCAGCTTCTGCCGTGGCGGCGAGCTTTTCGAGTTCGCGCGTGGCGGCCGCAGGGTCGTCATGGGCAGCGCCATAGGGGCCGGTGTAGAGCTCGATCCGGTCGAGGCCTGTGGCGGCGGCGGCGTCCATCTGGGACGGGTCTGCGTCTGAAAAGACCGAGAGGCGCGCGCCGGTCTTCTTCAATCGGGTGATGATCGTCTTGAGCAACTCTCCATCGCGGATGAAGTCATAGCCATGATCGGAGGTCGCCTGGGACGGGTCATCCGGGACGAGAGTGATCTGGTGCGGTTTGATGGCCTCGACCATGGACATGAAGTCCTCGGTCGGGTTGCCCTCAATGTTGAATTCGCGGTCCGGGAATTCGGTCTCGATCAGGGCTTTCAGGTCTGGCAGGTCTGAGAAACGGGTGTGGCGCTCATCGGGGCGCGGGTGAACGGTGAGGCCCGCCGCGCCAGCTTTCAGTGCGATACGGCCGAGACCGGTGACGCTCGGCCAGGGGAGATCGCGCCGGTTGCGCAGGAGTGCGACCACGTTGAGGTTCACTGAAAGGTCTGTCATCGCCGTCTCATCCCGTCTGGCGTTTACCGTCTAGGGCCGATGTAGGCGTGCGCGCGGCGAATGACCATAGGCAGGTTTCCGGATCGGCCTTGCAAGCCGCCTGCGATTGGGCCTCTATGGCGTCACAACCAGGCTGCCGGGGCGATTGTCCGACAGGCAGCGACGACGTTTTGGAGGACGACCAGATGAGATTGAAACAGCCACGGATTGCCCCGCTGAAAGATGAGGAGATGGACGCCGACCAGCGCGAGATACTGGGTGAGCGGTTCAAGACGGGCAAGGTGTTCAACATCTTCCGCACGCTGTCCAAGTCGCCGAAGGCCTATAAGGGCTTCATGCGCTGGGGCGGCTATATCCTGTCGGACTATAATGACCTCAGCCCGCGTGACCGTGAGCTTGTGATCTTGCGGGCAGGCTTCAACTGGAAGTCCGGCTATGAGTGGGCCCAACATGTGCGCATCGGCAAGCAGTGCGGCCTGACCGATGAAGAGATCGAGCGGATCAAGGCCGGGCCGGAGGCGGATGGCTGGAGCGCGCTCGACGCGGCCATGCTGCAGGCGACCGATGAGCTGACCTCCGATGCATTTATCACGGATGCGACCTGGGCGCGGCTGTCAGAGCTTAGCGAGAAGCAGAAGATGGATCTCGTCATGACGGTCGGCCAGTACACGCAGGTGTCGATGATGCTGAACTCGTTCGGTATTCAGCTCGATGATGATCTGACGCTTGATCCAGACCTCGCAAAATGAGCGATATCGACGTTTCGGGGCGCCTGAAAGACAAGGTCGCGATTGTCTGCGGGGCCGGGCAGACGCCGGGGCCGACGGTCGGCAATGGCAAGGCGATGGCACTGTTATTTGCGCGCGCCGGGGCGAGCGTCATCTGCGTCGACCGCGATCTTGAGCGGGCCGAGGCGACGGTGGGGGCGGTGCGCGAGGAGGGCGGTGATGCGCTGGCGCTCGCGGCAGATGTGTCGAAGCCGGATGACGCGCAAAACATCGCAAATGTCGCGCTGGAGACGTTCGGGCGCATTGATGTGCTGGTCAATAATGTCGGAATTGGTGGGGGCGGCGATGGCCCGCCCAAGCACATCACCGAAGAGGCCTTTGACCGGATCATGAACGTCAATCTGAAGGCCGCAATGCTGGTCACCAAGGCGTGCCTGCCGATCATGGAGACGGGCGGAAACGGCTCGATCATAAATATCTCGTCGCTCGCCTCAATCGCGGGCGCGAACATGCTGGCCTATGAGGTCTCCAAGGCGGGGATGAACCGGCTGACCGTGTCGACAGCGCTGTCGATGGCGAAGAAGGGCGTGCGCTGTAATGCGATCCTGCCGGGCCTGATGGATACGCCAATGGCGATTGTCGGCATCTCCGAACGGCTCGGCGTTGAGCCGGACGAGCTGCGTGCCCAGCGGGCCGCGCGCGTGCCGATGGGCCATATGGGGACCGGCTGGGACACGGCGCATGCCGCGCTGTTCCTCGCGAGCGATGAGGCGAAGTTCATCACGGGCGTCTGCCTCTCAGTTGATGGCGGGCAGGGCGCGCGGACGGGTTAGTCGTCGTGCCATGAAGGGCGTTCATCCGCACGCCCCTCTGAAGTCTAGCGTCCGCTAAAACCGATACCGAATGGACGCGCGCACCTGCCGTGGTTCCACCGGGTGGAAGTGGATGTCTTCGACGCCGCCGGCTGGTTCGCCCGGCAAGCGGGAGGCGAAGAAATAGGTGATGTCGGCGTCCTGAGAGTCGAAGGCGTTCAGCACTTCCAGACCGAAGGATATCTGGTTCCAGTCATAGGTCGCGCCGAGGTTTACGAGGCTGGTCGGCTCTGATGTAACGCTGCCATCCTCGATCAGCGGGGCCTCGCCGAAATGGCGCAGGCGGGCACTGAGCGAGAGATTGTCGAGGCGGATAAGGGCGCCCGCAGAGAGCACATTTTCGACCGCGCCCGGAATGTCGGTCTCCGGCCCGCCAATGTCGAACTCTGCGTCGGTGACCGCGCCGCCTGCATCCAGCACGAGCCAGTCGACCGGTGTCCAGAAGAGGCTGGCTTCGAGGCCGTTGCGCGTGGTGGAGTCGTTGACTTCGGTCGTGCCGGCATCGCCGACGAAGACGAGCTCTGAGTCGAGCTCCAGATGGAAGACGGCGAGGGTCGCCTTGATGTGATCGGTTTCCCAACGGGCGCCAAGCTCACTGCCGCGCGCCTTGACCAGGATCGGGACCGGCGTTGCGGCTGCGCCGCTGGCCGGGTCGATGGAGATCGTCGCGCCGCGCACATCATTGGAGTGAAAGCCTTCGCCATAGTTTGCGTAGAGCTCGAGGCCGGGCTTTGCTTCCCAAGCGAGCGCGACGCTGGGAGACAGGATGGAATCATTGGCGCTGCCGCCATTGGCGGGCAGGCTGATGGCTGTCACGTCGGCATCGTAATAGTCTGCGCGGAGGCCGAGCGTGGCGCGGAGCGTGTCGGTCAGCGCATATTCGCCTTCGGCCCAGGCGGCGAAGCTCAGCTCTTCGACCTTGTCGCGGCGCGTGGTGGAGAGGCGAACGCGGTCAGCGGTCTTGAAGAGGCCAATGTCGGAGATGTCATCGAAGCGCACCTCGCCGCCCACGCGAAGGGTGAGCTTGTCGGAGACAGGCTGACTATGGCGGACCGTGGCGCCGTAATAGGTGCGCTCGTCGATTTGTTCGAACTCGTCGCCATTGACCGGGTCATCGAGGAAATAGGTGAAGTTGGAGAAGAGTGAGAAATCATAGTCGACGGCAAAGGCCTCCAGGCGCGTTTCGCCGCCATCTTCGTGGAAGAAGCTTGCAGACCCCGCGATGGAATAGCGGCTTGTCTCGCCGCCAAGATCTTCATCGATGAAGCCGAAGCGGTCGATCTGCCCGCTCTGGATTGCGCGGCGGGGGACCTGATCGGTCGAGGTGTATTCGGTGTCGTAGGCGGTCGCGAGAAGCTCGAACCGGTTGGTCCAGCCTTCATGGGTGAGCTTTGCGAGGCCGTTGATCTTCTGAACGTCCTGTTCGAGCACCCAGGGGCCGTCATAGGATTGCGCCTCGCCCGCGACGAGGAGGGATGTCTTGTCCGTGAGGTCGAAGCTTGCCGCCGCAATCAGACGCCGAAGATTGCCTTCGCCGATGCCGAGCTCAACGAAATTGTCATCCAGCCGGTCATAGGTCTTGTAGCGGGCTGATCCGGCAGCTGAGAAGTCGCCCACCTGGGCCGAGTAGGGGCCTTTGCGATAATCGACCCGTTCAACGATTTCAGGGATCACGAAATTGAGGTCCAGATAGCCCTGACCGTGGCCATGCGTGCGCAGATTGACCGGGACGCCATCGACGCTGGCAGAGAAGTCTGTGCCATGGTCCAGATTGAAACCGCGCAGGAAATACTGGTTGGCTTTGCCTTCGCCTGAGTGCTGTGTGGCGACGGCGCCGGGGATGACTTCGACCAGCTCACCGGCGCGCGACATCGGCCTGTCCTTGAAATCATCATAGCCGACGACGCCTTCGGAGGCGGCTTTCGCTTCGCCGATAAGTTCAAGGCCGCGACCGTGGACGGTGACTGAATCCAGTTTGCGCTCGATCTCTTCGTCGTGCGCATAGGCCGGAAGGGCTGCAAGGCCTGCAGCCAGCAAAAGACAAACTCGCATGGTTTCCTCCCGGAGCGATATGAGGCGTGGGCAACGTAACTTGCAGATAGTGTACTATCATTAAGGTGGCGGTTGGCCAGTCCTGTATTATACGTTGCAGTGTCGGCCGCAGGTGCGCGTGACCAAGATTGTCTGTCACCACTTAAGTTGATTGTGGCTCAATGAACTTTCCTCGACTCCTTTCTTTTATGGTGCTATTTTAAATCTCTAGGTGAAGAAATCGCCCGATCACTCTTCTCGGGGGTACTTCATGCGCAATCTGTATTTTACGATATCGAGCTGTCTTGCGATAATTGTTGGCGCGTGTGCGCAACCATACTCCGAAGTTCCAGCGGGTATTGGTTATACCACGGTCCAACAGTGCGAAGCACTTTCCGAACAGTTTGACATGACGTGTGTCGAAGTATTGTACGGAACCAACCGAGCATGGATCGGATTTGAAAAATCGGACGATGCGTCCAAGGTTTTTGATCTTGGGGATTTGTACTCCAAATTTCATGACACCCAGTGCGAGCCGGCGGTTCAGCTCGTCCGCGGCGAGCAGAAAACTTTTAATACGTGCCATCTGGGGCGCGTCTGGATCTCGATTCCGGATACGCGGCAGGACGATCTCAGGGCTGGCGGAGGTGCTACAGAAGCTGTGCGGTCCGGAAGCCGTGTCAGGCCTGCTGACCTGAGAAGCAAAAAGGCGTTACTTGATCATCAGCATTTCGAAGACCAACGGGCGTTTGCCAAGCGCGTTGGCGAACTTTTGGGCGAGAGCCAAAATACCAAAGGCCACGCCGTGGTGTTCATTCACGGGTTTAATGTAAAGTTCAGAAATGCTGCATTTTCAGCCGCGCAACTAAAATACGACATGGCATTCGATGGTCCGGTCACCTTTTATTCCTGGCCTGCCAATAACGCCGTTAAAGACTACCTTGATGATCAGATAGATGGCGACATGAGCGTCGATGCGCTCGCCGAATTTCTGCGATTTTATCATGATACGGTGAAAGCGAGCGATCCAGACGCGAAGATCCATATCGTGGCTCACTCAATGGGCACGCGTGTGACCATGCAGGCTCTGGCGCGTCTGCAGTATCTGGAATCGCCGCCAATATTTGATGAACTTATTCTGGCTGGGGGCGACCTCGATACGACCTTGTTTCAGGAGTGGATGAACGCATCCCGAGACCTTGTCAGAGGCGCGACGATATATACGTCGAGATATGATGGGCCTGTTAAATTGAGCACTGCGTTGCGAAACATTAACGGCATGTTCGGGCAGACAAAACCTCGCAAAGAACGGATCGGATTTTTCGAGATTGAACAGGGACCGGTCGTCTACGACTTTGGAGATTTTCGGGCCGATGTCATTGACATCAGTTCTCTTGCAGAGCGGTCGTGGTGGGGCATGTTCGACATCGAAGCCTACACCAGAAACCATTCCAGCTATGCGAGAAAGGTGCTCCTGACCGACGATATGCTTGTCTTGATGTGTTCTTCCAGTCGCGATGACTCAATGCGTTTGCCGCAAGAGCGCAGCTTTGGTGCGATTGAAGCGGTTGGAGGATATTGGTCGGTTGCAGAAGACGCAGAGACAAAAATACCCGGCGGCGTGCGACAGGGATGCCAAACACCTGGCCTGACAATAGAGCTGGATTGACATATTAGCGGAGCGAAATTCTACGGGACACGCCGATATGTTCCTGAAATGCTCCATCATGACTGATCAGCAGGATGGCGCCGTCCCAGTTCTTCAACGTGGTCTCGAGAAGCTCGATGCTTTCGATATCGAGGTGATTGGTCGGCTCATCGAGGATGAGGAGATCAGGTGGATCGCCGGCGAAAGCTGCGGCGAGACCGGCGCGAAGACGCTCGCCGCCGGAGAGGGTGGCGATCTGCTGTAGCGCGGCATCCCCGCGAAAGGCGAAGCGGGCGAGATGGGCGCGGGCGTCATGGTCATTCAAGTCCGGGGCAGCTTTGCGGAGGCCCTCCAGCAAAGAAAGCGACGGGTCGAGCAGGCCGATATGCTGATCGACCAGGGCGCGCTTTGGCGTGACGAAAGAAACCTCTCCAGAGCTTGGCGGAATTTCGCCAGTGATGAGCTTCAGCAGGCTGGTCTTGCCCGATCCGTTCGGGCCTGAAATTGCGACCCGTTCAGGACCGCGCATTTCGAAGTCGAGCGGGTCGAAAAGGTGCCGTTCTCCAAACCTCAGCGAGACTCCTTCCAGCTTCAGAACAAGCCGTGAGGCGGGTAAGTCTGCCGGCGGTAAATCAATGTGAAGCGGCGTGATAATCTCGAGCTCAGCCTCCGCGGCCTCCAGTGCGGCTTCTGCCTCCCCAAGCTGGCGGGCCGCGAGGTGTCCGCCTTTGGCAGCCGAGTGCTCGGCCCGCTCCTGTCGCATGTCGAGCAGCATTTTTGGCTGGTCTCGGCGCGCTCTTGTGGCGCGACCTCTGGCGTCGGATTTATCCTGGCGCTCGCGGGCCTGCTGGGTCTTGCGACGCGTTGACTTCAGTTGATTGGCGGCGCTATCGGCGGCGCCCTCCGCGCGGGCGCGGGCGGCATCACGCGCAGCGACATAGTCACTCCACGCCCCGCCGAAGACGGTGCAGCCGACAGGCGATAGCTCAACAATCCGGTCGACATGTTGCAGCAGCGCGCGGTCATGGCTGGCGACAAGGATGCCGCCCGGCCAGCTGTCCATCAGGGCCATGACGAGGGCGCGGCCCTCGGCGTCGAGATTATTCGTCGGTTCGTCCAGCAGGAGGATGTCGGGGGCTTCGAGCAGTAGCCGCGCAATGGCGATCCGGGTGCGCTCGCCGCCACTGAATCTCGCGATCTTCCGGGTGATGTCCACGCCTTCAAGTCCGGTCTCAGCAAGCGCCTTTTCCAGCCGTGTTTCAAGCGTCCAGTCGGCATGCTCCAGGTCATCCGGGGTGCCATCGCCGTTTGTGATGCGCGCCAGCCGGTCAAGTTCGGGCGCGACGCCAAGGGCGTCCACAACCGTGATCTCTTCATCGAGGCTCTGCTGAAGGCGGCCGATCGTGCCCGAGCGGAGGATTGAGCCGCAGGCAGGGGCAAGGCTGCCCTCAATCGCGCCGAGCAAAGTGGTCTTGCCACTTCCATTTCGCCCAACAAGGCCGGTGCGTTCAGCGCCGACAGAAAGGGTCAGATTTTCGAAAAGCGGGCGGCCCTCAGGCGTGGTGAGGGAAACAGAATCGAGTGTGAGAAAGGCAGACATGGAGGACCTCTTCGGTCAGATGGACAGGCAGCGCGATGTGGGTGCGTGCGAAATCCATTGGTCTCTCCCTGGGTCTGTAAAACGTCCTTCGAGGATATGGGCAGCGGCATGGAATGCGCAACCCGCCTCAAGGATTTCTTGCCGCCTGGGCACGAAGCGGGCATTAACTATAGATATCGCGGGGAGGGAGCCACATTCATGACAAGTCCACTGGAACAGACGCTAAAATTGCCGTGCGGCGCGGAGCTGCCAAACCGTCTCTGCAAGGCGGCGATGACCGAGCAGATTGCAAAACCGGGTGAGCACCTTCCTCATGCCGGGCATCAGCGGCTCTATAAGGCCTGGGGTAAAAGCGGGTGCGGCGTCCTGCTGACAGGCAATGTCATTATCGACCGCCAGCATCTGGAATCGCCCGGCAATGTCGTCATCGATGCCGAGCCTGACGAGCACCAACTTGCCGCGCTGAAAGCATGGGCTGAAGCCGGGCAGTCAGACGGCGCGAAAATGTGGATGCAGATCAGTCATGCCGGCCGGCAGACGCCAAAGAATGTGAACGCGGAACCGCTGGCGCCCTCGGCTGTGCCGCTTGGGCTTCCGGGTGACAATTTCGGCAAGCCGCGCGCGATGACTGAAACTGATATCCGCAAGGTGATTGAAGGCTTCGCGCGATGCGCGCGCGTGGCGAAGGCGGCGGGCTTTGATGGCGTGCAGGTGCATGCCGCACATGGCTATCTGCTCAGCCAGTTCCTCAATCCGCGCGCCAATATCCGTGAGGATGAATGGGGCGGGCCGCTGGAGAACCGGGCGCGCCTGTTGCTCGCTGTCGTGTTTGCGGTGCGCGCCGCTGTCGGTGACGACTTTCCGGTCAGCGTGAAGCTCAATTCTGCCGATTTCCAGAAAGGCGGCTTCAGTTTTGAAGAGTGCCGCCAGGTGGTGAAATGGTTGTCAGAACTGAAGGTCGACCTGCTTGAGATTTCGGGCGGCAATTATGAGCAGCCAAAGCTGCTCGGCATTGATGGGCTGGAGCGCGCGGAGAAAGAGCCGGTGCGTGAAAGCACCAAGGCGCGCGAGGCCTATTTCGTTGATTATGCCGGCGAGGTGCGCGGCGTCGCCAATATGCCGGTTATGGCAACGGGCGGCTTCCGCTCAAAAGTCGCTATGGAGGAGGCGCTGGAGGCGGGACTTGCCGATATGATCGGGATTGGCGCGCCGCTATGCACCGATCCGCAGGGGCCTGCCAAAATGCTTGCTGGCGAGACCGATGGTGTCGAGAGCTACGCCAAGACGCTGCGCCTTGGCCCCGGTTTCATGGGGCCGCAAAGCAAGGTTGGCATGATCAAAATGATCAATGCGCTGGGCCAGATGGCGTGGAACTATATGGCGATCCTGGCGATCTCCGAGGGCCGCAAACCGGCCCGAAGCCGCGGCCTGCTGAGCCTCTATATGGCGCATCAGAAACGGCTGAAAGAGCAGGCTGCAGCGTTGAATAAAGGCTGAGGGCTGACCTGCCGCGCGGGCAAGTGAACGCGTCACAATGGCCCGGGTATTTGCCGGCGATGATACGGCGTATCCCAACGTAACCGCTTGCCTCTATTGGGGCGTGCTTTAGGTCTTTCGCCATAAGAATCAGACCAGACTGAGGGGTCATCACATGTCCGTACCTGCTGCGCTATCAAACCTGCGCCTGCCGCTGATCGGCTCGCCGCTTTTCATCATCTCGAACCCGGAACTGGTGATTGCTCAGTGTAAGGCCGGCGTGGTCGGGTCTTTCCCGTCTCTGAATGCGCGGCCTCTGTCGCAGCTCGATGAATGGCTGGACCAGATCACGTCTGAACTCGACAGCCATAACAAGGCCAATCCGGACCGTCCGGCCGCGCCTTTTGCGGTCAACCAGATCGTCCACAAGACGAATAACCGCCTCGAGGAAGATCTTGAGCTGTGCGTAAAGTACAAGGCGCCGCTGGTGATCACCTCGCTTGGTGCGCGCACTGAGGTGAATGATGCGGTCCATTCCTATGGCGGCATCGTCATGCACGACATCATCAATGTCGTCTTCGCGCATAAGGCGCTGGAGAAGGGAGCCGATGGCCTGATCGCTGTGTGTTCGGGCGCTGGTGGACATGCGGGGACGCTGTCGCCTTTCGCGCTGATTCAGGAGATTCGCCAGTTCTTTGACGGGCCGCTGGCGCTATCCGGCGCAATTGCAAATGGCGGGGCCATTGCCGCTGCGCAGGCTATGGGCGCCGACTTTGGCTATATGGGCTCAGCCTTCATCGCGTGTGACGAAGCCAATGCCGTGGATGGCTACAAGGACATGATCGTCGACAGCAAGGCAGGCGACATTGTCTATTCCAACCTCTTTACCGGCGTGCATGGCAATTATCTTGCCCCGTCCATAGCGGCGGCGGGCCTTGATGTGAATGACCTGCCTGAAAGCGATCCGAGCAAGATGAATTTCGGCTCTGGCGGTAATCAGAAGTCCAAGGCCTGGAAAGATATCTGGGGCTGCGGGCAGGGCATTGGCGCGGTGCAGAAGCGGATGACAACGGCAGAATTCGTGGACAAGCTGGAACGCGAATATCTCGACGCAATTGCCGCGCTGCAGCGCCACGAGGCGTTCTCGCCAGCGGGATAGGGCGCATCTATCCGCCTGAAGATGTGCCGGTAACACGCTGAAATAATAAAAGTTTGATTGACCCTCGGCCTGCTGTGTCAGACCGAGGGTCTTTTCTTGTCATGGTGTCCTTTGTCGAAAGAGAAGGACGCCGACCCTTGCTGTATTCATGCACTGCCCAAGCCGAAGCGGCCCTGTCGCGCCATTGGCGCTGGCCACACTTTCGGGCTGCAGAGCTTGCCTGCAAGTGTGGCGGGCGGTTCTGCGACGGGGCCTATTGGCACGCGCCGCTGTTTCTCGATGCGCTTGAGCAGATGCGGGCCTTTGCGGGTGGGCGGGCGCTGGTCATTACTTCCGGCCATCGTTGCGCTGGCTGGAATGCGGCGGTAGGCGGAGCGCCGCTCTCCCAACACAAGCAGATCGCAGCGGACATCTCGCTCATCGGGCATGACCGGCATGGGCTGCTGCAGGCGGCGCGGCAGGCTGGATTCACCGGTTTGGGCCTCGCGCGGAGCTTCCTTCACGTCGACAGGCGGGCGCGGCCAGCGCGCTGGTATTACAAGAGAAGTGAGGGTCTATGGCAGACATAGCGGGCCTGGCGGCGAGTGCCGCTGGAGGCGGTGTGTTCGGACTGATCGGGACGGCGCTTGGCCGCGTCGCGGGCTATTTCGAAACGCGCCAGGCGCAGAAACATGAGACTGAGCGATGGGGGCACGAGACGCGGCTGCTAGAGATGCAGCAGGCCGCCCGGGCTCAGGAAACAGAGGCCGAGACCGCGCTGGCGGACATCTCCGGCAGCTGGGCCGGACTGCAGGCATCGATGGAGGCGGAAGCCGCTATCGGCGAGAGTTATCCATGGGTGAATGCGGTGCGCGGCGTCACGCGGCCGGCGTTGACCCTCTTGCTCTGGATGATTGCGGCGGGGATCTGGGTCGGTGCCGATGAAACAGCCCGCCTGTCGATCACCGAAACCGCGACCTTTGCGGCCACAGCGGCGACCCTCTGGTGGTTTGGAGACCGCGCACCAAGACGCGGCGCGCTGTAGCGGAGGGGCTCCAGACAAACCGGGAAGGCGGGCCAATGGCTCGCCTTTTCCGCATTTGGGATATGAGAAGTGGGCCGGAGCGCGCGTCCAGGCTCTGGGCTGGACAGCAATCAAATCTGCATACTCGCCCCTTGTCGCGGCGCTTGCCTCATCCTCGGGATTGCGGTGCGCAACTTACGAGGCGCTTAGAAATATCGTGTCGCTGTGAAGTCTCATGTGTTCTCTCCATGTTCTGCATGAGAAGACTGCAGGAGTGCGTAGTACGACACGCAATTATAATTTCGTACATTGTCGTATGGGGCATGATGAGGTTTAGTTATTTCACTTATAAATAGAGGGCTGATGATGAAGATACTTATTACTGGTAGCGCCATAGTGTTCATGGCACTTGCAGGTTGTTCTGCAATGGGGCCAAAAACTGAGCTAGCCGCCATTCCAGACAATTACACAGTGACACGCGATGGCTACGACCAACCGTTTCTTGACGAGGGCGTGTACACTTTTAGCGCGCCGGAAGCGGCGAGCTTTACAGACCGGGTCGCGCTTTGTGGTGAGAAGACGCTTGCGATGGACGGCTTCGAGGCGAAAACGACTCAGAACTGGGTTGGTCCGGCGACGGGCACGCTATACAAATCGACAGCAGGTTCGAAGCAGGTGAGTGAAAGCAATATCGTTCGCTATGTATCTGAAGCGGAGGACACTGTGCTATTGGCAAATCGCGAGATTATCGACGAGTCTACCGCTCTTTCAGCGCTGACTGGCCAGCAGGACCTTTTTAAGGATGCTCTACAATACGACATTGAAGCTAAGCTATTGGGAGACGTTTATTCTCTAACGGTGAGCAACATCCAGAGGGCATCACTTGAAACACAAGGGTATCAAAATCGCGGATTTGCACCAGTTGGAGCCTGGGAGGGGTCATCGGTCAGTCGGGACATTTCCGCAATCAAGTCAAACGTCGCTCGCCTAAATGAGTGTATCCAGGGTGGTTAGCTTCTAGCCTGACGAAATGTCGATACAAATGATCCTAACGATTACGTTATGCTTATCTTCCACACTCACACTGGATTGTCCGACTTCACGATGACGTCTTTGGATTCTTGATCCCATTGACTTAGTTTGACTAGCAGCTCGCCCTCAAAACTGTAGAAGCTCATGCCATCACGAACGATGCGGCTTATGGATAGGTCGCAAGTACTTGATCGACTTTGAACGGCCTCTCCGGCATAGAAGCTCCGAATTGCCGTCTAAGTCGGTACTTTTCTGACTCGTTCCGCGCTTAGCCGCATTCATCGAGGTTCGGACCGATCCTGTGGATCGGCCCATGAAACCTGTCGATGGTGGGGAAAATGCTGGTGCCGCGAGACAGAATTGAACTGTCGACCTCGTCATTACCAATGACGCGCTCTACCACTGAGCTACCGCGGCATTTGAAGCTAGCGTGGGTGGGCCTTAGCTTAAGCTGCGAAATATGAAAAGACCGTTTCAGGAGGTTAGCTGAACAAATGGCAGCTAAAGATGACAACAAGGACCGGGATGCGCGTCTGAAGGCGGCGCTTCGCGATAATCTGAAGCGCCGCAAGCAGGCGTCGCGCAAAACGCGAGACCAGGCGACGTCGGACGAAAACAAACCGGCAGCCGGGGAAGAATAAGGCCTGTGTGCTGCAATTGCCGCATTCTCGCCTTTCCCGCAACGACAAGCGCTCTATAACCGCTCGCCATGGACAAACTAAAAATCACCGGCGGACAACCGCTTTCCGGCACCATCCCGATTTCGGGTGCGAAGAACTCTGCGCTCAAGCTGATGGCGGCGGCCTTGCTGACGCCAGAGCCGGTTACGCTGAAGAATACGCCGAATCTGGCCGATACGCGGTTTCTCTCGCAATTGCTGGATACGCTGGGCGTGGAAGTCTATTGGCCGAAGGGCGAATCGACCTGCCATTTGAACGCGGCTGAGCTCAAATCCACCATCGCGCCTTATGAGCAGGTGCGGAAAATGCGGGCGAGCTTCAACGTGCTTGGTCCGCTTCTGGCGCGCTATGGCCATGCGACCGTGTCGCTGCCAGGCGGTTGTGCGATTGGCGCGCGGCCTGTGGACCTGCACCTGAAAGCCTTTGAGGCGATGGGCGCGGACCTGCTGGTCGAGGAAGGCTATGTGAAAGCCGCCGCCATTCACGGCCTGAAGGGCGCGCAGATCGTGTTTCCGATGGTTTCGGTTGGCGCGACCGAACATGCGATGCTGGCCGCGACGCTCGCAGATGGCGAAACCGTGCTGGAAAATGCGGCCCGTGAGCCGGAAATTGCAGACCTTGCAGATTGTCTGAATGCGATGGGCGCCAAGGTGAGCGGAGCAGGCACGTCAACGATCACCATTCAGGGCGTCAAACAGCTCCATGGCACCACGCATGATGTCATGGCTGACCGGATCGAGGCGGGAACTTACGCCATGGCCGTTGCGGCCGCTGGCGGCGACGTCACGCTCACCAATGCGCCGGTTGCCGCGATGAGTTCGATCAATCACGCGCTGCGTAATGCCGGCGTGCAAGTCGATGCAGATGTCGAGAAGGGCACGATCCGCATTCAGCGCAATGGCGGCAAGCTCAATCCGGTCAATATCGACACCGCGCCGCATCCGGGTTTTCCGACAGATTTGCAGGCCCAGTTCATGGCGCTGATGTCGCTGGCGAACGGGACATCGGTCATTCGAGAGAATATTTTCGAGAACCGGTTCATGCATGCGCCTGAGCTTTCGCGGCTTGGCGCCAACATTACGGTGCGCGCTCATGAGGCGATTGTGACCGGTGTTGATGCCTTGAGAGGCGCCCCTGTCATGGCGACTGACTTGCGGGCGTCTGTCTCTCTTGTCATTGCTGCGCTTGCTGCCCAAGGTGAAACCGATGTCAGCCGTATCTACCACCTGGATCGTGGGTTTGAGCGGCTGGAAGAAAAGCTGACAAATGTCGGCGCAAATGTGCGCCGCGTCAGCGAAGAAGAGGAATAAGGGCTAACCGATATGGCCGACATCAATCCGCTCCGACTGTTTGCTGAAGACAGCGATGATCTGACCGTGATTTCGGCTGCCGTGCAGGATGCTGTCACGAAAGCCGAAAACTTCCGCTATGAGACGCGCCAGCGTCGCTTTTCCATAGAGCTGAACCGGTTTCGCTGGGAGGAGGCTGTTGGAAAGCGCAAGTCGCAGCCGAAATCACGCGTCCGGTCCCTGCTGGCGTTTGATGGTATTCTCTCGGTCAAGACGCGCGGCGTGACCAAAGCGGATCCGGACATGGTGTATTCGCTGCTCAGCATTTCCTTTACGCCAGACGCAGAGCCGCCGGGCGGCGTCATTACGCTGATGTTTGCTGGCGATGGAGAGCTCGCGCTTACCGTTGAAGCCATCGACGTCACGCTGCTGGATAGCGACTATGAGTGGGCGACGCGGCATGTGCCGAGCCATGAGCGGAGGCGTCGCTGATGGCCCGCTGGCTTGATGCCACATCTGCCGGGTTTGAGGCGATATTTGCAGATTTCCTCAATGAACCCCGCGGCCAGGTTGAGGATGTCGCCTCAACCGTGCGCGAGGTTATCGCAGATGTGCGCAAGAATGGCGGCGAGGCGGTTGCGCGCTACACGGCGAAGTTCGATGGCGTGACGCTGGACCCGGTGACGTTGCAGTCCGACAATGTCGACCTCTACGAACTGGCGGCGGAATGCCCGGAGGATCTGCGCGAGGCCATCGATTTTGCAGCCGACCGGATCGCGGCCTATCACGAGAAACAGCGCCCCTCAGACCACCAGTTTACGGATGCGGCAGGCGTCGAGCTTGGCTGGCGTTGGACGCCGCTGGACAGCGTCGGCCTCTACGTGCCGGGCGGGCTCGCTTCCTATCCAAGTTCTGTGCTGATGAACGCTGTTCCGGCCAAGATTGCCGGGGTGCAGCGTGTTGTGATGACGGCGCCGGCGCCGCTGGGAAGGCTGTCTCCGGCTGTGGCTTACGCCGCGCTGAAGGCGGGCGTGGATGAGTTTTACCCGATTGGCGGCGCGCAGGCAGTTGCTGCGCTGGCCTTTGGGGCCGGGCATCTGAAAGCTGTCGACAAGATTGTCGGGCCTGGCAATGCCTATGTGGCCGAGGCCAAGCGGCAGGTCTTCGGCAAGGTTGGCATCGACACGATTGCCGGTCCGTCAGAGATTCTGGTGATCGCGGATGACAGCGCGAATGCAGACTGGATCGCAGCGGACCTGTTAAGCCAGTCAGAACATGATACGTCTTCACAATCTATCTTGATTACTGTGAACAAGGCTGTGGGAAAGGCTGTGGAAAACGCTGTGGAAAAACAGTTGAAAACTCTGTCCACAGAAACCCGCGCCCGGGCTGCGTGGGATAGCCATGGTGCGATCATTCACGCAGGCTCTCTCGATCAGGCTGCAGACATCGCCAATGAGATTGCGGCTGAGCATCTGGAGCTCGCCATTGCTGACCCGGACATGCTGTTGCCGCAGATCCGGCACGCCGGTGCAGTGTTTCTCGGCCACCACACGCCTGAAGCGCTCGGTGATTATGTGACCGGGTCCAACCATGTGCTGCCGACCAGCCGGGCGGCGCGGTTCAGCTCTGGTCTTGGCCTCTTTGACTTCCTCAAGCGCATGAGCGTCCAGCGCGCGAGCCCTGAGGGGTTCAATGCGCTTGCGCCGGCCGCGCTCCGTCTGGCCACGGCAGAGGGCCTGCCGGCCCACGCCCGGTCAGTTTCAATTCGTAGCAATCAGGGTGGAGGCGATGTCGGATAAGCGCCTCGTTGCCGTCGAGATTGATGAGGAGACCCTGTCGTCCAGTGGTCCCGACGCTGAGCATGAGCGCCGTGTCGCCATATTCGACCTCATCGAGGAAAATACGTTCGGTATCAATGAGCATGAGGGTGGGCCGTATGTGCTTCACCTCTCGATGATCGAGCGAAAGCTGGTGTTCGACATTCGCCTTGAAGACCAGACAAAGGTGCACGCTTTTATCCTGTCGATCTCGCCGTTCCGAGGCCTGATCCGCGACTATTTCATGATCTGCGAGAGCTATTACTCAGCGATCAAGACCCAGTCGCCGCACCAGATCGAAGCGATAGATATGGCGCGCCGCGGCATTCACAATGAAGGCTCGACGCTGCTGGCTGAACGGCTGGAGGGCAAGATCGACGTCGATTTCGATACGGCGCGCCGCTTGTTCACGCTGATTTGCGCCCTGCATGCAGGGCAGATGCGCGGACCGGGAGCATAGATCAACCGGATTGATCACGTATCGCCACGCTCAGGGGAACCCACACCGTGATGCGCAAGCCATCATCACGATAGTCCCGCGTTTCGCGAACATTTGGCATGAATTGGGTCAGCTGGCTTCCAAAGCCCACCCGGTCTGGTTCCTTGATGCCTGTCAGGCCGGACTCCCGCCAGTTCACCACAAGCTCTCCGTCCTTGATCTCCCAATCGATATCAAGGCGCCCGTCCGGGCTTTTCAACGCTCCATATTTCGCGGCATTCGTCGCAGATTCGTGAATGATCATGGAGGCGTCCTGCGTCGCCTTCAGTCCAAGCTGAATTGAGGGGCCGTTGAATGAAATCCGCGGCGACGTGGAGCCACCATACTGCTCGAGCTCGCCTTCAATAATCTCGTTGAGGGATAGCCCTTGCCATTCGCCGTTCGAGAGCTTGCTGTATGTTCGGCTCATGGACAGGATGCGCGCGGAAAAGTCCGCCCGGAACTCATCAGCCGTTTCAGTCGCGTGGCCAGCCAGGGCTGCGACGGCCTGAATGACGGCAAACATGTTCTTTACGCGGTGATCGAGTTCCTTGGCGATCACGTCATTTCGGCGGGTCAGGGCGTCCGCCCTTGTAATGTCTTCGGCATACTGAACGATGTGAGTGACCTCACCCTTATCGTTGAAATAGGGGGTCTGAATACAGTGCCAGCAACGGACGCTTGATGTTCCGTCTTCATGCTGGAGATTGACATAATGCTTGTCGAGGCGCGTCACCTCGCCGTCCAGCGTCTTCAGGAATTCTCTTCGAATCTCGGCGACGCGATCCGGGCTGTCGGGAAAGACATCGAAGACATACTTGCCGACGATCTCTTCTAGCTCGAGGTCGGTTGCCCGCAGATAGGCGTCATTGCCATAGACCAGGGACAGATTTCGATCGAGCACCATGTAGGGCGTGATCATGCTGTCGACCAGATGCCGGAAGTCCAGCGCGTTTGTTTCTGCAGGCCAGGCAGTAGGAGTCTTCAGTCGATGCGGCATACAGTTCCCTATCTCTAAAGGAACATTTACGACATTTATGGGTAAGTGATCGGTTACCGGGACTGTGTTTAAAGGCAGTTGCAGCGCATTCTGCTTGCCCTGACAGGTGACGAAAGATACGAACCGCCCCATATGCAACGGTGCGGGGCCTCATCCCGTAGCCAAAACAGGAGTGCCAATGGCAAAGGAAGAACTAATCGAGTTCAATGGAACAATCATGGAATTGCTTCCAAACGCGACGTTTCGCGTAAAGCTTGAAAATGACCATGAAATCATCGGCTACACGGCCGGCAAGATGCGCAAGAACCGCATTCGTATCCTTACAGGCGACAAAGTGCTCGTCGAAATGACGCCCTACGACCTGACCAAGGGCCGGATCACTTACCGCTTCAAATAGGTATGTCTGCGACGCGCACGCCTTTCGTGCTGGCGAGCGCAAGCCCGCGGCGCCTTGATCTTCTGGCTCAGGCTGGCCTCGTGCCCGATGAGGTCAGGCCGTCAGAGATTGACGAAGCCCCCCTAAAAAATGAATCGCCCTCAGCGCTGGCTGAGCGGCTGGCGATCTCCAAGGCGCGCCATGTGCATGCGGCTGGCCAGTTCACGCTGGGCGGCGATACCGTTGTGGCGATGGGACGGCGCATGTTGCCCAAGGCGGCTGACCCGGCAGAGGTTGAGGAGTGTCTACGACTGCTTTCTGGCCGGGCGCATCAGGTCCTGACAGGAATAGCGGTCGTGGCCCCGGATGGCCGCGAGGCTGTGCGGGTTGTTGTCTCCCGCGTCGTCTTTAAGCGACTGACCGAGACCGAGATCAGTCACTATGCCGAAAGCGGTGACGGCGTTGGCAAAGCTGGCGGCTATGCGATCCAGGGCAAGGCGGCACCGTTCATCAAGCGGATCAATGGCTCTTACACGGCGATTGTTGGGCTGCCTCTCTATGAAGCTGTGTCCATGCTGGGCGGCCTCGGATATCAGGCGGAGCGGTCGTAGCCTACTGATCTGTTGTGATCGCTTCGCCTGCATCCAACACAGCATCCCGAAGGATGAGTGGCGCGGAATAGGTTTTTACGCGCGCTGACTTTGACGGGTTTTGCGGCGCGAAGACATTTTCGAAATCGACAGTCACCTGCGGATTGGACGGCAGATCTTCCGGTATCGGCGCAGTGAACTCACGCGAGCCTCCGTTCAGGACGACGAGGTTCGCGATAGGGATCGAGATGTCATCGCCCTCACCGGAAATGGTGACCGTTCCCTCAAGCCGGGCATGCGCAGTACCGGTATTTTCCACCAGAAGGTCGACTTCCTGCGTGCCGTCCGCACCTATGGAGAGACGGGCATCGCGCACAGCTGGGTCGCTGGTGGCCGGGTCGGTCGTCAGATAGAAAAGACTGGCAATATCGTGTTTACGCCAGACGCCGGATTGGCCGCCGCGCGTTTCCGGGAGAATGGCGGAGGCGAGCAAGGCAAAGCGATGGTCGCCTGATCTTTCGAGGCTCTCTGGTGTGATGATATCGACGATGATCTGCTGGGACTGGCCGGGTTTGAGGGTCACGAAAGAAGGGCTGAAACGTACCCATTCGGCCGCTGAGTCTGAGCGTTCGCCTGGGGGCTGAAGGTTGATCTGTCCATTCCGGTCGAGCGACCAGTCAGCGAGGCCGAGCGTCAGCGAGATGGTGTCTTCCGGATGCGTATTTGCGATTGTCATGACCTGGCGCTGGCGTGTGCCCGGCTCGGCGTCCATTTCGACAGTCGTTGGCTGTAGGCCAATGCCGAACGCCTGCACGGGCAGCGCCACGGCAATCGCTGCCGCGAAGGCGAAGAAGCATCTGCGGCAGGTCATTTTCAATGTCATTTTCGCCAGGTCCTGATCTTTGCAAGCGCATGCAGATCGAGCCGGGGAGGCTAGGTCGCGCCGGTTACCGCTTGGTTTAGGGCTGTGCGAAAAGCACATCGTCTGCTTGCGCGCGCCTGCGGCCTCGGATACCCGCAAGCATCATGACCGAGACGCCAGAGCCGAAGAAAAAGAAAAAAAAGCGCAAGCCGCCCCATATTGCGGCTGACCTCAGCACCGATGAGGGGCGCAAGCGCGCCGAGCGTGAGCTTGTCATGGGCGATCATGGCTTTCTTCGCGAAGCGTTCCAGAATCTGCATCAGATCAGCCCTGAGATGTGGCGCTCCAATCAGCCGAATCCGCGCCAGATCCGGGCCCATGCCGTCCATCGCCGTATTCGCACGATCATCAATCTGCGCGGCGAGAGTACCAAGGGCTACTATCTGCTGGAAAAGGAAGCTTGCGCCGAAGAGGGCATCAAGCTGATCGACTTCCAGGTTTTCTCGCGCGACACGCCGAAGGTAGAGACGATCGAGGCGGCGCGTGAGCTGTTCGAGACGATCGAATACCCAGCCCTCATGCACTGCAAATCAGGGGCTGATCGCGCTGGCCTGATGAGCGCGCTTTACATGATCTTCCGCCAGAACATGCCGGTCAAAAAAGCGGTAGAGCAACTGTCCGGCAAATACCTGCATGTGAAGTCCGGCAAGACCGGGATGCTGGATGCATTCTTCGAGGCCTATCTTCGTGACACCGTGACAAGCGGGAAAGCTTTTATCGACTGGGTGCGGGAAGACTATGATCCGGCCAAGGTCAAAAGTGACTTCATGGAAAATTTCAACAACCGGTTTGCGCTGGATCGACTTTTACGCCGCGAATAACCGATTTTTGGTCTGGTCAGCTTTCAAGTTTCATGGAAACTTGCGGCTCAACTTGACTGGAGAGGGGCACCCCTATGAAAAAATTCCTATTCGCGGTCGGCGGTCTGATGCTGCTGACGGCATGCGGCGGCAATGACCGCGCAGCAATTGTCGATTCCTGCATGGCCGATGGCGGCAGCGATAAGAAGACCTGCGAATGTATGGCCGATGCGGCAGAAAAGAATCTCAACGACAAGCTTTATGGAAAGCTGGCAGATGCAGCGCGCAAAGGCGACGAGAATGCTGCGAATGCGTTGATGGATGATCTGTCGGCAGAAGATAAAGGCCAGTTCATGGCGTTCGCCATGCAGGCAGCGATGACCTGCGGCGCGCCTGAATAGGTCGCGCCCCAGATTTCAGACTTGCTTCAAGATGAAATGAGGATGCCAGCTCGAGGTCTTAAGCCTCGCGCTGGCATTTTTCTTATCTATCGCCGAGAGGGCGGTGCATTCTTGAGGCATCTGGTGCTAAGCACGCATCCATGAGTTCGACTTCACTTCGCACCGGCTCCATCGCCAAGGAATCGCTTGCCAATGCGCAGGCCGTCATCCTGCCGACATTGCCGGGCCTCTTGCTGTTTGCCGCCGCAGTCGCCGGGCAAAGCTGGATCAATCGCCTTGCGACGCAGGGCGGGCAGACTGTCTTTTACTGGATGGCGATGGGGACAGTGACCATCTTCGTCGGCTGCTTCTGGTCAGCGACGATGTACCGGCACTTGCTTCCGGAAGCGGGGACGCGCTCGGTGATGGCCGATGCGATACGGCTTTTCCTCGCAAATACAGCCGTGTATGGGCTTTTCTTCATTATCGGCTTCCTGCTGACGCTTTTCTTTTCGCTGTTTTCGGGGGTCCTGATCGCGGCATCAGGTTATGACCCGAGCGAAACAGGGTCTCCCGATGAAGTTTGGCGCTCGGTCGAGGCGCTCTCTGATTCCGGCGGCGCAATGGTGCTGTATGCCTTGCTGATCATTGCGGTGTGCGCGCTCGTCTGGTTGGGCCTGAGACTGTTTCTCTTCGGCGTTGCGTCTATTGCCGAGCGACATCTGACGATCTTTCGCAGCTGGCCATGGACTGCCAAACATGTGGCCCGGATTGCGCTCTTATGGGTCAGCTTGCAGCTGGTGCCGTGGCTCATTCTTTCGCTTGTTGCGTCCGGCGTTCTTCACGCTGGCGGGTTTGACACGGTGTTCTCATTCTATGTCGGACCACAGCCGGACGGGTCCGCAGCCAGCGACCTCACTTTCGCGCTTCTGAGCGCCATCTCAACGCTGCTCTTCGCGCCCTTCTACTGGGTGGGACATGGATTGGCAGTCGCGCTCTATCGACGGCTTGCGCCCAATCGAGTTGACGCCGAGACGACATTCGGTTGAAGTCGGGGCCGGGGCGAGCGAACGATAATCAGAAGTCCGGGGAGGGCGGTTGGCGCAGCGTTTCACATTCGGCAATGCGTGCCTGCATTTTGCAAATGCAGACGGCCCGCGCGGGTTTATCTGGAAATACGCGATTAGCTATCTGCTCGCTGCGATCCTGATGGCGTGCATCGGCTATCTGATATTCCGCCCCGTTTTTACCGTCTGGTACGACATCATGTTGGAGGCCTTGGGCGGGGCGAGCGAGACCGAGATTGAGCGGATCGTGACACGGCGGCTGACCCAAGTCGTAGGCCGGGTCGTCTTGGGCGTCATCGCCATGATCGCACTTTTTGTCATGATGTGGGCCGTCTTCGAGGCTGCTGTTCAACGCCGTTATGTGCGCGAGGAAGGCTTCAGTCTGCGACTTGGGAGTGATGAGTTCAGGCTGATGGCGATCGGCCTGATGTGGTTCGTTTTCTATTTGGTCACGACTTTCCTGGCATTAATTTTGGGCGCATTCGTGACGGGCCTGGTTGTTGGCATAACAGACGAGGCCGCAGTGATAGGGATCGCCGCGTTCATCGGATTTGGGTCGGCTGGCCTCTTATGGTCCTATTTCGCGGTCCGTCTCGCACCAGCCGCCGCGATGACAATCCGCGATGGCAGCATCACCTTCTTTCGCGGGTGGGGCGCGACCTCCGGGCGGTTCTGGAAATTGCTGCTCAGCTATATTCTTCTGGCGCTGGCCTTCTGGCTGGTCAGTTCAATCGTGTCGAGCGTCTTCGGAATGACACTGGTGGCGTCGATCATGAGTCAGATCCCGCGCATTGAGCAATTCGAGAATAACCCGGCGGAGCTGCTGAATATCCTGTTTGGCTTCAATATTCTGGCGCCAATCATGGTCAGTGTTGCGGCCACGATCGTCATGCACGGCTTGTTCGCCTATGTCTGGTCAGGACCGGCTGCGCTCGCGGCCAAGACAGATCCGCGCGGCGGCGGCGTTGCCCAGGCCCCGGACGTCTTTCTCTGATCTGGCGCGAAATGAAGGCGGCTATTCAGCTGCCTGTTTTGCTTTCGCATCCTTGCGTTTGACCTTGTTGCGGGCTGCGCGGCGTTCATCCTGACGGCGGAAGGTTTCGGCGAGAAACCGTCCGGTCCAGCTTTCCTTGTCGGCGGCGACATCTTCTGGCGTGCCGGTGGCAACGACCCGTCCACCGCCATCGCCGCCTTCGGGGCCGATGTCGATGATGTGGTCAGCGGTCTTGATGACATCGAGATTGTGCTCGATCACGACGACCGTATTGCCCTGTTCGACCAGCTCATGCAGCACTTCGAGCAGTTTGCGGACGTCCTCGAAATGCAGGCCCGTGGTGGGCTCGTCGAGGATGTAGAGTGTGCGGCCCGTTGCGCGTTTTGACAGCTCCTTGGCGAGTTTCACGCGCTGGGCTTCACCGCCCGATAGCGTGGTCGCTTGCTGGCCGACCTTGATATAGGTGAGGCCAACACGGTTCAGCGTCTCCATCTTCGACTGGATCGACGGCACGGCCGAGAAGAACTTTTCCGCTTCTTCAACCGTCATATCGAGCACGTCAGCGATGGACTTGCCCTTGTAGAGGACTTCCAGCGTCTCGCGGTTGTAGCGCTTTCCATTACAGGTCTCGCAGGTCACATAGACGTCCGGCAGGAAGTGCATCTCGATCTTGATGACGCCGTCGCCCTGACAGGCTTCGCAGCGTCCGCCTTTGACGTTGAACGAGAAGCGGCCCGGCTTGTAGCCGCGTGCCTTGGCTTCTGGCAGGCCGGCAAACCAGTCCCGGATCGGGCCGAAGGCGCCGGTATAGGTCGCCGGGTTCGACCGCGGGGTGCGCCCGATCGGCGACTGGTCAATATCGATGACCTTGTCGAGATGATTGAGGCCTTCAAGGCTTTGATAGGGCGCAGGCGCAGAGGACGCGCCGTTCAGCTTGCGCGCGAGTGCCTTGTAAAGCGTCTCGATGATCAGCGTGGACTTGCCGCCGCCGGACACCCCGGTGATCGCGGTGAAGGTGCCCAGCGGAATGCTGGCGTCGACATTCTTCAGATTGTTGCCGGTCGCGCCCTTGATGGTCAGCGAGCGGTTCTTTTTCGCCAGCCGGCGCTTGGCCGGAATGGCAATCTCTTCTTTGCCCGAAAGGAACGCGCCGGTGAGGCTTTTAGGGTTGGAAATCACCTCCTCGGGCGTGCCCTCCGCAATGATTTCGCCGCCATGGACACCGGCGCGCGGGCCCATATCGATGACATGGTCTGCCGTGAGGATGGCGTCTTCGTCGTGCTCAACAACGAGGACGGAATTGCCGAGATCGCGCAGGCGTTTCAGCGTCTCCAGAAGACGTTCATTGTCGCGCTGGTGCAGGCCGATGCTCGGTTCGTCCAGCACGTAGAGCACGCCCTGAAGGCCAGAGCCGATCTGGCTGGCGAGGCGGATGCGCTGGCTTTCGCCGCCCGAAAGCGTCCCGGATGCGCGCGACAGCGAGAGATATTCAAGGCCGACCGCATTCAGGAAGATGAGACGATCATTGATTTCCTTCAGGATACGCGCCGCGATTTCCTTGTGCTGGTCTGACAGTGAGTCTTCGACCTTGCCGAACCAGTTGCCGGCTTCCTTGATCGAGAATTCGGCGCTGTCGGAGATGTCCAGCCCATCAATCTTGACGGCGAGGGCTTCGGGCTTCAGCCGCTTGCCATTGCAGGACGGGCAGGGGGCAGCCGACTGGAACTTGGCGATCTCGTCACGTGACCACTGGCTGTCTGTCTCGCGGTAGCGGCGGTTGAGGTTGGGAATGACGCCTTCGAACGTCTTCTTCACTTCATAGCGGCGCAGGCCATCATCATAGACAAAATCGATTTCTTCCTTGCCGGTGCCGTGGAGAATAACTTCGCGCACATCCTCGGATAGCTTGTTCCAGGGCGTGTCGAGGTCAAAATCGTAATGGTCGGCGAGGGCCTGCAGAGTCTGCGTCTGGTAGGGAGAGGCTGAGCGCGCCCACGGCGCAATCGCGCCTTTTGCCAGCGTCAGATCCTTGTCCGGCACGACGAGTTCCGGGTCGACTTTCAACTGTTCGCCAAGGCCGTCACAGGCCGGACAGGCGCCGAACGGATTGTTGAATGAGAAGAGGCGCGGCTCAATTTCCGGAATGGTGAAGCCGGAGACGGGGCAGGCGAAATTGGCCGAGTAGGTGATCCGCTTGGCTTCGGTTTCGCCCTCTTCAAGGTCAGCATATTCGAGCACAGCGATGCCATTGGCGAGGCCGAGCGCGGTCTCAAAGCTCTCGGCGAGGCGCTGTTCCATGCCTTCGCGGATGACGATCCGGTCAACCACGACGTCGATGTCGTGCTTGAACTTCTTGTCGAGCGTTGGCGGGCTCTCAAGATCATGGAATTCGCCATCGACCTTCACGCGCTGAAAGCCATTTTTGAGCAGTTCGGCGAACTCCTTGCGGTACTCGCCCTTACGCCCGCGGATCATCGGCGCGAGCATGTAGAGACGCGTTCTCTCAGGCAAATCCATCGTGCGGTCGACCATTTCAGAGACGGTCTGGCTTTGGATAGGAAGCCCCGTTGCGGGCGAATAGGGGATGCCGACGCGCGCCCAGAGGAGGCGCATATAGTCGTAAATTTCGGTGACCGTGCCGACGGTCGAGCGCGGGTTACGGCTGGTGGTCTTCTGCTCGATTGAGATTGCAGGCGAGAGGCCCTCAATGCTCTCGACGTCGGGCTTCTGCATGAGCTCCAGGAACTGGCGCGCATAGGCCGAAAGGCTCTCGACATAGCGGCGCTGGCCCTCGGCGTAGATCGTGTCGAACGCCAGAGATGACTTGCCGGACCCGGACAGCCCCGTCAGCACGACGAGCTTGTCTCGCGGAATATCGACATCGACATTCTTCAGATTGTGCTCTTTTGCGCCGCGAACGCGGATCATGCGGAGATCAAGTGGGCTCATTGGAGGGGCCTTACGGAGATTATGACGTCTATGAAGTAACATGTGTGCCGGGAGTCCAGTCTTTCGACAAGAACGTATCATGAACATTATCGGAAGTCCCGGAATTCCGCAGAGATGGGTCGAGGGAGGATGTAGCTCAAGGGATCAGCCTCAGTTCGCCTTACGCCCTTTTGTATCCCTCATTCAGCCGCTTCGAGCGGTCAAAAGTCAGATTTCCGACTTGACGAAGGGAACATAAGAGGAACATATTCGCTCTCTCAGCGGTATCAGCGCGCACGTGTGGAAAAATGTGCCTCATGGGCGACAGGGGGTCAGTCACGCGCTAGAGATACCAACTGGATTCGACTGCGAAATGATTGGAGCGCGACATGGCTGGCTCAGTGAACAAGGTAATTCTCATCGGCAATCTCGGGGCAGACCCTGAAGTGCGCCAGTTCCAGAATGGCGGCCAGGTCTGCAATCTGCGCATCGCGACGTCGGAAACCTGGAAAGACAAGAATACCGGCGAGCGCCGCGAAAAGACCGAATGGCATTCGGTTGCGATCTTTTCCGAAGGTCTGATCCGGATCGCGCAGAGCTACCTCAAGAAGGGCTCGAAAGTTTACATCGAAGGCAAGCTTCAGACCCGTAAGTGGCAGGACCAGTCCGGCAATGACCGCTATTCGACCGAAGTCGTCCTGCAGGGCTTTGACGGCACGCTGACGATGCTGGACAGCCCCGGCGGTGCTGGTGGTGGCGGCGGTCAGGGCGGCGGCGGCCGGTCCGGTGGTGGTTATGGCGGCGGCGGTAGCGGCGGTCCACGTCAGCTCGATGGTCCCCCACAGGACTTCAATCAGGATTTCGAAGACGAGATTCCGTTCTAGGAATCACTGGATTGATCACCCGTCTGGAACGGACCTGAGATCAACGCCGTTATTATGCCTCGACGGGAGATCTCTCATGATCAAGAAAATACTCTTTCCAGCTTTTGTGCTTGGGCTTGCAGCGTGCGGCGCACCGGACGCTCAGCCCTCGGACCAGGCAGCAACGACAAGCGATGATGCGGCAGCGGTGTCCGATGAGGCGCCTCTCGACGAGAGCATGCCGCCTGTCGACCCGGGCACGCCTGAAGAGGTGTTGCAGAGCTGGGCCCACGGGCTTGAATCGCGCGACTGGGAAGCAGCACGCCTCGCCTGGGGCAATGCTGGCGAGGATAGCGGCATGTCTGCCGAAGAGTTCGCCGATGCCTACAGCAAGTACAAGACGATCAAGATCACCGTTGGTGAAGGCCGCACGGAAGGGGCCGCTGGCTCGCTCTATTACGAGACGCAGGTCGTGATGGAAGGCGAGTTGGAGAACGGCGATGCCTATCGGCTTGAAGGTCCGGTCGTGCTCCGCCGCGTCAATGATGTGCCCGGCTCATCCACCGAACAGCGCAAATGGCACATCGCCACGAGTGATCTGCGTGCAGTGCCCGTCGATGAAACGAGCGAGAACGCGCAATAAGCTGACCTTTCAGGTTTTGCTCGCGAGGCGCATGATCCTGTCGATAAAGCCCTGCTTGGCGCGCGTATAGGCCTCCCGGTCTATGCGATGGCGTACCGCGAGGTCTTTCTTAAGATCGGCATAGGCGGCCGCTTCGCCGGGGTGTGCATTGAGGTAGTCCTGGAAGGCAAGGCGCTGATGCAATTCGCTATCGGGTTCGCAGACATGCAGGTGGTGCGTGCGCTTCACGCCGCGAGGCGGCATCCCCCGCACGAAGAAGAGACGGTCCGTCTTTGGATTGTCCGCCCAGAAATCATACCCAAGCGGGTTCAGCCTCTCCGGCAGTACGTCCCTGGCGGTCGCCAGATCTGGCACGATCATCAGCATGTCGATGATGGGTTTTGCTGGCATGTCCGCAATTGCGGTGCTGCCGAAATGGACCAGATCGAGGATTGCGACATCAGATAGGGCCGCGGCTAGGCGGCTTCGTTCGCGCTCGAAAGCGGCTGGCCAGTCCGGATCATATGGCGCGATTTCAATCTCATCCATGAACCGCGAGCCTAGCAGCGGAGGTTGGTCCGGACTAGCTCATCCCGCGATAGCGACCCGGCTTGTGATTGATCGCGACCGTCAGGTTCAGCACGAACGCTCCGACAATCGACAGGATGACCAGCTTCAGGGGCAGGATAAACAGCGCCGCGACAAGGATACAGAGGTCAACGCCAAGCTGGAAAATACCGGCCCGGATGATCCCCTTATCCTGAAGGAATTGCGACAGGATCGTGATGCCGCCAATACCGGCGCGGTGGCGCAATAGCATGACAAGTCCGACCCCCATCATCGCTGCGCCTGCCACGGCAGCGAAGATCTCATTAAGTAGCGAGAAGTCCACCAGATAGGGCAGCAGTCTGGTCTCGGCTGAGATCATGGCGACGGCGACAAAGGTGCGCAGCGTGAACCCCCAGCCCATCCGCATGATCGACAGCACGTAGAAGGGCAGGTTCAGAACAAAGAAAACGAGGCCGAAGGAGAGCGGCGTGGCAAATTCCACCAGTAGGCTGGTGCCCGCAACGCCGCCAGTGATCAGCATGGCTTCGCTATAGATCGTCACCCCAAAGGACAAAAGCAGCGTGCCCAGCAGGAGGGCCTGCACGTCTTCGTACCATTTGTGATGTTCGAGAGTGTCTGTTTGCGTGTCGGGATCAGCCATGCGGGCTATTCGCTTGGCGTGGGAGCATCGTCAAGGTGTGAAGATTTCGACGGCTGCGCTTGTGTCATTGCCGCTGGCTTTCAGCGCGCCGCCGATAAGGTAGATGGAGCCGTCCAGCGCCACGCCGCCGAGGCCGTGCCGGGGCTTTGGCATATCGGGCAGGGCCGACCATTCATCGTGGGCCGGGTCATACACCCAGCCATTCGGGAAGACGCCGCCGCCATTTTCGAAATACTCCCCGCCAAAGGCGTAGAGTTTCTGGCCGACGACGGCTGCGGCGAGGCCGGCCTGCGCCTTCGGCATAGGGGCGAGGGTCTGCCAGCTGTCACTGGCCGGGTCATAGAGTTCGTGGGTGGGCAGATTACCGCCGCCAACCGTGCGCCCGCCGACAATATGAAGCTTGCCGTTTATCACCCCTCCTGCCGTGCTGTTGCGGGGTGTCGGGAGCGGGGCGGCTGTCTCCCAGCTTTCTCCGTCGAAGCGGAAATGCGCGCCAACATCGGCATGGTCTGACCAGTCGAGATTGCGATCCGCCTTGGGCTGGCGGCCGCCGATCACGTGCAGCGAGTTGCCGATGACGCCGATGGTGCTTTCGCCATTCGGTGCAGGAAGCTCTGGCGTCGAAACCCAACTGTCGGTGCCGTCGTCATAGCGCCACACGCTGCTTTGCATTTGCCACATGCCGTCTTTGCTGCTCTCGAAGCCGCCGATGCAATAAAGATCGCCTGCGAAACTGACGAGTTGCGGGTGATGACGCGGGGAGGGAAGGTCTGCGCGCGGTCGCCAGACGCCATCGCTCTGATCCAACGCCCAATGCGCATCCGTTGGCCCGGTGATTGATCCATTTGCGGCGACGAAGCCCCCGGCCTGATGGATCATTCCCTTATGAGCGCACGGATAGATTTCCTGTACGGGTTCAGGCAGCGAAGGGCCGTCGCGCCAGTCGGTGTTTGAGCTGATCGTCCCCACAGCGCGCGTCTCGGTGCACGCGGCAAGGAGGCCAGCACCGACAAGCTGCAAAGCCATTCTGCGGGATGGATTCATCGTCATTTTGTCTCCGGTCGCGACCTGACCGCGCGTCACCTAAGGGGATCGGCGCTGTGCAGGCCGATCATTGGCCGTTACCAATCAAGAAAACACAGGGAGAGACGAGATGTCGATTGATTTTACGATTCCGGAAGACGCCAAGAAAATTCGTGAGCGTGTGCGCCAATGGGTGCAGGACGAGTGTATTCCAGCCGAAAAGCGCCTTGAGGCTGGCGAAGACTACAAGACCGTCCTGAATGAGCTGCGCGGCAAGGCGCGCGCCCAGGGGCTCTGGCTGCCCTTCATCCCGCAAGAGCATGGCGGTATGGGGCTTGGGCCGCTGGCCAATGCGCTCGTGCAGATGGAGCTCGGACAGAGCCATCTCGGCGCGCTCTCGATGAACTCGCAGGGCCCGGATGATGCAACGATGCTGACGCTGCTGGCGCATGGCACCGAGGACCAGAAGGAACGCTTCCTCAAGCCGATCCTGAACGGCGAAAAACGCGTCTGTTATTCGATGACGGAGAAGGCGGCTGGCGCCGATGCGACAGGCATGCAGACCGTCGCCGAGAAAGACGGCAACAGCCACTATGTCCTCAATGGTGAGAAGTGGTTCTCGTCTGCCGCGTCCGTGGCCGATATTGCTGTCGTGATGGCGAAGACCAATCCGGACGCGCCGCGTCACGAGCAATACTCGACCTTCATCGTCGAGCTGCCAGACCCCGGCTACAACATCGTCCGCGATATCCCGACAATGGCTGTCCACGGCCCCCTCTACGAGATTATGGGCGGCGGGCATGCTGAGGTGAAGATCGACAATCTGCGTGTGCCAGCCGACAATCTGCTGGGCGGAGAAGGCAAGGGCTTTGCGATGGGCCAGCACCGGCTCGCCTATGGGCGCCTGCGCCACGGCATGCACAATGTCGCCATGGCGCAGCGGGCGCTCGATCTTGCGACGGAGCGTGTCACGAGCCGCTCCACCTTCGGCAAGGGCCTCGAAGACCGTCAGGGCGTCCAGTTCATGCTGGCAGAATGCGCGAGCGAGCTCTACATCGCCCGCCTCATGCTGATGCACATCGCCTACAAGGCCGAGAATGGCATGGACCTTCGTCAGGAGAATGGCATCGCTAAGGTCTTCCTCGCGAACATGGTCCACAAAGTGGTCGATACGGCGATCCAGCTGCACGGCGCGCTCGGCTACAGCCTCGATACGCCGCTGGCCGCCTGGTACACCCATATCCGCTCACAACGCCTCGTCGACGGCCCGGATGAGGTCCACAAATGGATCACCGGCAAGAACGTCATCAAAGCCTTCAAGAAGGATGGCACGACAGCCGCAGCCGCGGGCGGTGACTTGCTCTAGGGAAAGCGGCGATTAGTTTACATTCTCAATCGCCTTCAAGGCGAAGTTGCAATGCTTCGAACGCCGCTTCGAACGCGGAGAGCGTTTCGTGTTCACCGGCGATTAATCCAATTTTCAACATAAGCTGGCGTGTTCTTTGCACGTATTCAGTACAAGCTTTCCTGTCGTGTTCGGCCTTAAAGTGAACGCCGCAAGCAACTATGAGTGCGATCAGCCGCCTTTCTGCGATTTTGCCGTGTTCGGGGAATTTCGATTGTAGTTTGGCAATCCGGTCTAGACAGTCTTTCATTTCAGACCATTTCTGGTGCAAGCCAAGGCTGACAACGTTGATTGAAAGCAATGTCGCTTCCTCAAGTGCGAGGGCTTCGTTGTCGGGGAAGTTTGATTGCAGTGTGGCGACGCGGTTCAGACAACTTTGAATGTCGGGCCATTTCTGGTGCGCTCCGAGGGTGTGGATAGCAAATGAGAGCACTTGCAGCTCTTCAAGTGCGAGGGCTTCGTTGTCGGGGAAGTTTGATTGCAGTGTGGCGACGCGGTTCAGACAACTTTGAATGTCGGGCCATTTCTGGTGCGCTCCGAGGGTGCGGATAGCAAATGAGAGCACTTGCAGCTCTTCAAGTGCGAGGGCTTCGTTGTCGGG